>NZ_JBMQOB010000017.1:0-119051 GCF_053551015.1 Arcticibacter sp.
AGCCTTCTCGTTCTCCTTCCTGAATGATGGCAAGTCTGTCCTCAGGTGTGAAAGATCTTCTTTCTCTTTTCATGATTCCCTAATTTAATGGTTCTAAATTGTTTTCTAAATTTAGTCCAGTCTTTTAGGGGGCTAGTACAATAACGGGATGAACTTCTCGTATGTATCGAGGATCCAGTTCTAGGTTATAAGCTACCTTGGGGACACTGTTCTCATCTGAGTACTCCTGTGTTCTTGTCCTTAATTCAGCCTCAGATGCATCAATATAGGACTGCGGCATCTCTATATCTAAGAAGACGTATGTATCGCCGACATGTGGCTGCTAGGTTGTACGGGGAAGCCGCTCGCCGGCAGAATCAGATTTCTTTAACGTTACGGCCTTCGTTGAGGGATTGTAGGCCGTAATAACAACCTCGCTCCCTGCCAGCTCCCCGGTCTTAAATAAGACGACCCCTCGACCTGCCCGCCGACCCGTAACCACACAGGCACTAACAAACTGCTAGCAGATTCTTATTGCCCATCCCATACCCTAACCCATTTTCGCCAACTGACTCCTTAGCTTTTCAATCTCTTTACCCAGCCGCTTTTCTAAAGCAGAAAGATCTGCACTTATCTGCACAAACAGAGCGGGATCGATAAGCTGCTGCTCTCTGTCTTCTTGCTGCTCGCTGTGCTGATACTCATGACCAAGAAACTCCTGCATCTCTTCCCAGCTAACGCCCATATTCTTTTTCTCTATTTCCCGGGCTATCCTGATTCTCTTATTTACCAGACTTAGTTGATCTTCCTTCGTCTTCAACTGCAATTGCAAAATTTCTCTCATTCGTCTATTAATCTTATCTGGTCACACGCCCGCACCAGCCCATATCCAACTCTAAAATACCCATAAGTCCTTAGCCTTGAGCCTGCCGAAAAGCACCCGTAGAACAACCACCCGCCCAAAAACAGAAAACCCAACCATAAGCGTTAGCAGAGCCAATAAAGAACCCAACAAAGAGACACTCCACTAATCCTTCTCGTCCCCCCGGGAGCCTCAACTTCAAAAGGCAGAACCCACAGTAAAAATACAGGAATAAAACGAAAGCGGCATAAAGCCCCCAATTGTTAATTTCCCTAAACTAGCTAAAACATAACCCCGGAAACCCACGCATCTCCCCAGTTTGAACCAAACACCAGCTTACCTAACCCTCAAAAGAGGCATCAAAATCACCTCTCTGGCCGATGAAAAACCTGACCATCTCTTTGAACATACCACGCAGTAACCGGATTCAGGTGGTAGCCGCCCATACTCTCGCCTCTTGCAGCTATCAACTGCTGCATAGTAGGTTGCACATATCCCGTCTCGTCTGTCGCGCGACTAAGAATCTCCGTTTCTCCCCCATCCCAATACCACAGGTACTTGAACTGCGTATGCGCCTTGTCCAGGATCAAACCCGGGAGGCTGGCCGTGTACCAGTTCTTCCCTGCATCAGTACTGACATCGACCTGTACAATCTTCCCTCTTCCGCTCCAGGCAATGCCTCTGATCTCTATCCAGCCTCGCTCCACACGCTCAGGATATGCCGGATAGGTAATGATCGATCGAGCATCCATATCAAAACTAAACTGGCGGATCTTGCCGCCTTTTACTTCTTCAGTATATTTCGATGTTTCTTCGCGCGTCATATAAGCTTGATCTCCAACTTCGATCCTTCTGATCCACTTGATGGAGGTATTGCCTTCCCATCCCGGCAGGAAGAGTCGCGCAGGATAACCCTGCTCCGGTCGTATCGCCTCACCGTTTTGCGCGTAAACGATCATCGCATCATCTAGCGCCTTCCGAAGCGGTATACTCCTGGTCATTACTGCAGCATCTGACCCTTCTGCCAAAAGCCAGCCCGCACCTGATCGAACCCCTACTTCCCTCAATAAAGTAGACAGCATCACACCTGTCCATTCACTCTGACTGGTAAGTCCGCATATATCCTGGGGCGACATCTCCATCTTTCCTGTCCTAAAGTTCCCTGAGCATTCTAAAAACGCTATTCGCGTCACCGAAGGAAACCGCTTTAAATCAGCCAGGCTAAACACCATTGGCTTATCGACAAGACCATGAATCAGTAGCTCATACCCATCAGGCTCTATCAAAGGCACGCCGGCATGATGTCGTTCAAAATGAAGATCAGAGGGAGTGATTGTGCCGTATAAAGCTTGCAGGGGTGTCCTGGATGAGGTAAACGATGGCTTTTTGACTAGCTTCTCGAAAGAAGATCTTGTCCCGATCTCCGCTGGAAAGGCTCCCAGTATCTTGGTTGGATCTGCCGTAACGCCGGATGATTCAGGCAAAGAAGTCTGCACGATCTTCCCGAACGATGACTTTACGAGAACTACGGCGGCAGTTGCAGCTCCGCCTAACAATAATTTTCTGCGGCTGATCTTCCGCTCATTGCCTGAATCGCTCATCTTATTTTGGTTTGATTTAGTACTTTCATTTAACCTCAGCCCCACCACGTCTGTCATCTTCAACAAATCGCCTCCTCGCCGGCATAATAATCCGCGGAAGCGATGTGGAAGTCAACACCACATCCTCTTTAACAATACCGTTTTCGTAAAGCAGGTAGGCCGTCAGACTATAAACCTCGGCTGGCTGTAATGATCCTGGCGAATTAAATGGCATAGCCCTGTTGATGTAATCGTAGAGCGTAGTGGCATAAGGCCAGTAGTTTCCAATGGTCTTCGTGCGCTTCCCCTTAGCTACAGAATCCGGATGTACTTTCGATGCTTCTATTGCAAAGAGGCGGTCGTAACTGCCATTTGAAGTTCTGGTACCGTGACAGGCTACACACTTGGAAAGGTAAACAGATCTCCCGAGAGCGACAGTTCCCGAACCCGCAGGTAAACCCTTTCCATCAGGGGAAATATCAATATCTCTCCTTTCAATCAATTCGGACGACGCCTCCTTGCCAAAGCCGAAGCGCTCAGGCCAGTTCTCCTCGGCCTCCTTATGAAGTTCCACCTGCGCATTCGTATCAGCTCCCTGATGAGTATTCGGAACACCTGAACAGGAATAAATCAGGACGGATAAAGCTAGGAGGAATGTAAATTTTCTGATCATATAATCTGCTGAGCGAGAATACCTGCATTCGAATTCGCCCTTAGCCAAATATAAAAGCATTAGTATAATCTACCAAACCAATAGACTAATATTTATATCTCTCTTTAAGTCGAAAACGTATCAGGAAAACCATCTCCTTCCCCAAATCCTTTCAGCCCCACCTAACCCCAACAAAAAAAGCCATTCCGGTTTTTCGGAATGGCTTTTTACTTTTATAAATAATTCTTTTAGTGACCAGAATGACCGTCAGCTCCATGAGCATGACCGTGAGAAAGCTCCTCTTCAGTAGCCTCGCGTACATTCAAGATCTGTCCCTTGAAATGCAGATCCTGACCTGCCATTGGGTGATTCAAGTCAACCTGTACACCTGTTTCAGAAACACCTGTAACACGTGCACGGAATTGATTACCCTGGTTATCCTGCAATGGAAGAACAGAACCTACTTCGGGCACGTCCATACCCTGGAACATATCAGAAGGCAATTCAGTAACGGCGTTATCATCTTTCAAACCGTATGCGTCAGCAGCAGTCAAATGGAAGTCATAAGCGTCGCCTGTTCCCAGTCCTGATAAATTTTCTTCAAATTTAGGAAGCATCATTCCAACTCCATAAAGAAAAACCAGAGGCTGTTCTTCTGTTGCCTTTTCCACAAACACTTCTTCTCCATTTTGAGTGGTATACAAATCGTATGTAAGCGCCACCACGCTGTTTGGTTGAATTTTCATATTGTCTAAATTCGGTCTGCTTTATTCAAATGCGCAGACCCCTAAAAAATTAAATAAGTTGACCTAGTGCTTCGGATACAGTTGTAACAGGCAATCTGCAAGTTCTGTTTTTACAAACAAATATTTTGGTTTCACCAACAAATTTATCCTGCAGCAAAGGTAATGTTCCTGCGCTACCTCCCAAGAGAATTTTGTTCGGAATGAAATTATTTTCCAGTTCCGCTCTCAGCTTTTCGCTGTCAGAGCCGGTAATGGCAATTTCATACACTCCGAAAACCTCATTCATCAGCAATATTCCCCAGTTTGAATAAGCCGATCCGTAGGTATTAATGGATGGAAATACCGTACGCAACATCTCTGCAGACTGTGCAAGATAACCCTCATCCTGAAACAAATGTCCCAACCTAAACAGGTTAATCGCCATCGAGGAATTGGATGAAGGGATTACACTATCCATGATCTCATGCTTCCGTGCAATAAGCTCCTTATCGGTCTGTGAAGTATAAAAGAAAAGTCCTGTTCCCGCATCAAAGAAGTTCTTCATCACGTACTCGCAAAGACGGTGGGCTTCAGCAAGCCATTTCTCATCAAAAGTGGCCTCATACAAGGATATAAGGCCGTTAATTACGAAAGAATAATCATCAAGAAACGCAGATGAAGGTGTTCCGGCTGACCTTTCTTTCTTGAAGATCCTATGCATGGAACCATCGGCTTCGACCATCCGATCCAGTACGAAATGCGCATTTTTCAGGGCCATGTCCAGGAATCTCTGTTCGTTAAACACCTTATAGGCGTCTACATAGCCCCTCAACATCATTCCGTTCCACCCGGCAATGATCTTATTGTCAAGTCCCGGTCTGACACGCTTGCTTCTATAAGAAAAAACCTTCGACTTTGCAGTCTCAAGAAGTGCCTCAGCAGCAGCGGGAGATATATCTAGTGTCGCGGCCAGCTCATTCAGCTCAACCTCCTTTTTCAGAATATTCGTCTTTTCTTCTTCCCAGTTGCCTTCCGATGTCACTGAGTAAAACGCATTGAATGCTGCGCTTTCCTCTTCGTTCAGCACGGATTCCAGTTCCGCGAGCGTAAACGTATAGAACTTTCCTTCCACACCTTCGCTGTCGGCATCCAGCGCCGAATAGAATCCTCCTTCTGCCGACACCATTTCACGCTCTACCCATTCGAGTGTCTCGTAAACAACCTGCCTGTAGAGCACCTGAGGCTCCTGCTGATACGCTTCTGCATAGAGGCTAACCAGTTGTGCATTGTCATACAGCATTTTTTCAAAATGCGGAACATGCCACTCCCCGTCAACAGAGTACCGCGCAAAGCCGCCGCCTATCTGATCATATATTCCCCCATAGGCAAGCTTACGCAGGGTCAGATGTGTAATATCGCTCGCACTTTTGTCTCCCATCGAATGGGCGTAACGAAGCATAAATTGCCAGTTATTTGGCAAGGGAAATTTGGGTGCACGATTATATCCTCCTTCTGTTAAGTCGAAGGTCTTCTTCCATGGTCTTAAAATATCTTCCAGGTCCTGCTGTGAATATTCAATCTCTTCGGTTGAAAGATTAAGCTTCTCCAGCTCCTGAACTCCTTCGGTCAGCCGCTCTGCATAACCGATAGCTTCCTCTGGCTTTTCTTCCCAGAATGCCGCCAGCTGGCTGAGCACATTCTTCCAATCCTCCCGGCGAAAGTACGTCCCCCCATATATTGGTCGCTGATCCGGCAGACAAATACAGTTCAGTGGCCATCCACCCTGTCCGGTCATCAGCTGCACCGCATGCATATAAATCTGATCAACGTCCGGACGCTCTTCGCGGTCAACCTTGATGCAAATGAAATGCTCATTCATAATCGCTGCGACGCCGGCATCTTCAAAGGACTCGTGCTCCATTACATGGCACCAGTGGCATGCTGAATAGCCGATACTGACCAGGATCAGCTTGTGCTCCTCCCGCGCCTTCGTCAACGCCTCCTCACCCCAGGGATACCAATCCACCGGGTTGTATGCATGCTGCTGTAGATATGGGGAGGTTTCATGAATTAATCTGTTCGACATAGGTAATGTATTTTATTTAGGCTGCTGTTTTTCCCCTGCTGTAGAAATAGGTAAACACCATGACTGCCAGAAGCACAATTCCTCCAAACTGGTGAATAATACTGTAGGTCAGCTTCATGTCGTTCATGCTATACAGCAGGGCAAGCACCCCAAGCAGCACCTGTAGCAACACCACCACCAGCGGGATAAATCTGATCTGATAAAGAACCGATTCCTGAGGCAGCTTTACAGATATAAATGTCCACACCAATACCATGATCGCAATAAGGTAAGCCAGGGTACGATGTATAAACTGTATACTGATCAGATTGTGTGTGATATCTGAAAGAAAACTCCCCTGGTTGAACATCTGCTGTGACGGCACCCAATGGCCGTTCATATCAGGCCAGGTCGGTGCTGCAAGTGCAGCATGGGTGCCTGCCATGAACGCTCCGTAGATCAGTTGAATAGTAATAACTACCAGAATCCAGATATTCAACTGCTTAAGTGTTTTTTGATGTATGAGCCTGTAAGAGGGCACGGTAATCTTTAGCGCAAACCAGATCACGTAGCAAAGAAGCACTAGCGCCGCCATAAAATGAACGGCGAGCCTGATATGGCTTACGTACACCAGATCTGTCCCGATTCCGCTCTTTACCATGATCCAGCCGATTACTCCCTGCAGTCCTCCTAAAAGGAAAAGGATAATCATAGGCCCTATCATGGATTTCCCGATCTTCTTTTTTATCACGAAATAGATAAATGGAAAAAGAAACACAAATCCCATCAAACGCCCCCAGTCCCGGTGCAGCCACTCCCAGAAATAGATCGCCTTGAAGTCTTCCAGACTGAAGTGACTGTTGATGTATTTATACTGTGCAATCTGCTGATACTTCTGGAAAGCCTCATGCCAGGCCTGCTCGTTCATAGGAGGTAATGCTCCCAGTATCGGCTGCCACTCCGTTATCGATAATCCTGAACCTGTAAGACGGGTGATTCCTCCGAGTAAGACCTGAACAACGATCATGAATGCCCCTATATACAACCAGATGGCGACAGGGCGGTTTTTGCGTAAAGATTGTGCTTCCATTAAGAAGCAAATGTATACAATAAATAGACGCAAAAAAAAACACCCACTTGTTTAAGGCGGGTGTTTCAAGCGTTAATATTAAGAATGTGACTAAAGCTCTTCGCCGTGCTGTGTCGCGTCAAGACCTGCAACCTCGTCTTCTTCGGATACACGCAGCGGACTGATCGCGTTGGTGATCAGCAGCAGCACATAAGATCCTACGAAAGCGAAAATTGAAACGACTATCAGCGTAACCAAATGCGTAAAGAAAAGATGCGTTTCACCAAAATAAAGACCGTTACCGGTTGTATTCGCGGCATTAACATTCTGACTCGCAAACACGCCGGTCAGCAACATCCCAACCATACCTCCTACACCATGGCAAGGAAACACGTCCAGCGTATCGTCAATCTTGGTGCGTCCTCTCCAGATCACAACCAGATTACTGATTACCGCAGCTACTGTTCCAATGACCAGGGAGTGTGGCACCGATACAAATCCTGCTGCAGGGGTAATGGCAACAAGTCCAACCACTGCACCGATACACGCACCGATCGCTGTTGGCTTTTTGCCTCTGAACATGTCGAAGAACACCCAGGCCATCGCCGCTGCCGCAGAAGCGGTAGTCGTCGTAGCGAGCGCTGTAGCTGCAAGCGGACCAGCACCGCCGGCCGATCCCGCGTTGAAGCCAAACCAGCCGAACCACAGAAGTCCTGTTCCCAACATCACATAGCTGATGCGTGCAGGCGCATGCTCAGGAGATGTTCTACCCTTTAAAAATATAGCAGATGCCAATGCAGCCCAACCAGCCGACATGTGCACCACAGTACCTCCTGCAAAATCAAGAACCCCTTTTTGAAAAAGAATTCCGTCTGGATGCCAGGTTGCGTGAGCCAGAGGAACATATATAACGATCATGAACAAACACAAGAAAATCAGGTAAGAATTGAAGCGTATCCGCTCTGCAAATGCTCCTGTTATCAGTGCAGGGGTAATCACCGCGAACTTTAACTGAAACATAGCGAACAACACCAACGGAACGGTAGGCATCAACGACCATGATGAGTCACCGAGCATCCCTTTCATCATAAAGAATGTGGAAGGATTACCAATGACGCCACCTATGTCATCTCCGAAGGCCAAACTGAATCCGAAAACCACCCAAAGAACCGTTATCAAACCCATACACACAAAACTCTGCAGCATGGTCGAAATGACGTTTTTCTTCCTAACCATACCTCCGTAAAAAAACGCCAGTCCTGGTGTCATTAATAATACTAGCGCGGTGGATACCAGTAGCCAGGCTGTGTCTCCTGTATCAATGGTGCTCTCTTTGGCTACAGTGGGCTCCAGAGAAGGAAAAATCAGTCCCAGTATAACTGCGACAATCAGCAATAAAAACGGTAATACTTTTTTCATTTATACAAGATTTAGTGATTTTGTAATGAAATTAAGTATTATTCGTCAAATTTTTAATACAAACAGAAAATTATTCAGGTAAAAACAAAATATTATTCCAAATAAATCAATACGCAATCAAATAAAGCCTAAAAATAAGTTAAAAGCCAATAAATACAGGAAACAAATACCAAAAACACGCTCCAATTAGAGCAAAAAACACCCTACCAACCAGAATCGACCAGAAAAAAATACATTAGAAACCGTAAAAAAGACGAAATGCCTGATAAACTTTCTTATCGGGGGTCCATGAAAGACCGTAGTCAACCCGGAAAACGAGACGTTGCAAACCAATATAAGCTTCCTGGTAATTGGTCACAGGTTGAGCCAGTACCGCGCCTCCGATAATTTCCTCTAGCTTTAACTTACGAACAAGCGGAACTTTGCTCAAAAACTTGCCGGCGAAATTATGCTCGTAGTGCGCCTCTACATAGCGGTCATTGGTGGTGTACGCGTAGAAATCCAGAAAGTGGAAATTAGGAAATAGCGGATTATATATAGCGGTCTGGTTACCGGTAAAATGACGCATATCCGGATAGAAGAGCGAGTTGGTATTTAGAAACTTACCGGCCGACAAATAGATGGAACTGTAGCCCCACAAGCCTGCAGAAATTTTATCCTGGAACAGATCCACTGAGAAAAAGTCGTAGTCTACAACTGAATTGAATGCGCCTGGAATCCCCTTACGGTAATTCAGCATGAGCGTTGGATACCTGGCAGGCTCGTAAATCTTCCCGTCTGGTCTGGTGGTGTACTTTTGTCCGTAGGTATAAGACAACTTCCCTTCAATACTGAACGCGTTATTTATTGGGAAGACATCCTCCTCCGTGGCAGGATCCAGCGGGTTATTGGATGTGATCATCTTAGCCGTTCGGTCAAAAATAGAGGTGAACGACGAATTCCGCATCGGAATCCTCCTGGAAATCTCCGTCCCTACATTCAGCATTAAACCATCAACAATCTCTCTCTGGGCACTGAATGCGGAAAAATTAGACCGGTAAAGCTTCAGGTAGTTTTTACCCTCAAATAGAGTGGTCAGCGTATTATAAAATAGATTCACCGTACCCCGGCTGTTTAAATCGAGGAAGTCGCTTCCTCCTCTGAAGGTGAAACTGGCATGGTGAAGCGTATCCACCCGGTAGGTGACTTCAACATTGGCGTTGGTGGTTTTACTGGAAAATCCATAACGGAAGTTAGGCTCTATCTCCAAAGAACGCCTGAAGCCATATCGCTTAACATGCCGTGCCCTGAGTCTCGCTCCCCAACCTTCTACCGTATTATAAAATACGGTATTATGCAGGGGATAGATAAACCAGTAGCTGTTATTACCTATATTCTCAATCCGCTGACCTACCAACGCATAACGGATGGGTTTAAACTTATTGGTTTCTTTCTGAATGGAATCCCGGTAGGTCTTTGACTCCGTCTTCTTCAGAAGCGACTCCTTATAAGCATAGTTTGCTTCCTCCTCACCTGTTAAAGGAACAGGCCGCCTATCCTCCCACCAGGTGCTGTCATAAGTGTTTACATCAGCCTCAATCCGCAGTATCTCATCCTTGAAAAAATTATCCGGAAAAACCGGATTCGGAATATAATTGCTGTATAAGCCTGTATAATAACCGGCAAACTCAAATCCGAGGACCTTACCCTTAAAACGGATGGTGATATCTGAAGGCAGCCAATGGGTCTTCTGCACTTGCCGGTAATGCTGGGAAATATGCATGGTGTCTACAAAATTGATACGCGACTCGTCTGTAAGATACAGATCCACACTATAGAGGCGTCCATCTCCTTTGATCACGTATATAAAGCCACTGAACGTGGGGGCATATTTCTTCCGTGGAGACACTTTGATCTTTTCAATCTGCATCCCGTTTTCTTCCACCGTGCCGATCAGCTGAAATGAATAATACTGGAAAGCATTGTCTGCCACAGGTGACACGAACTGAAGGTTCCCGAACGCTGCCCACTTAATCGTATTATCATAAAAGTTGATCTGAAGATCCAGCGCGCGATTGAAGCTGAATCCCTGGTTATCCCCGGCGACTTTTGATGCCAGCATAATTTCCTTCCGCTCCGGGTATCGGAAGAATAGCTTCGACTGAGTCTCCGACTGATAAAGAATCCCCCTCCTGTTTGAATCGAGGCGCAGCGTCTTCACCACATTCTCACCCAATATGCGCTTGGGGGCATCCATCAACTTTTGAACACCCTTGGTATATACGTCGCATTCATAAGAAGGTGTGGAACGAAGATACTTCCTCTTTGAAATAATGTTCCGAATAATGGCGTTGGCCGGATCCTCCTTCTTTTCAGTAATATGAACCTCGTCGAGCGTATAACTGTCCTTCATCAGCACGACGTCTTCGCGAACAGAGGTCAGTAGCTCAATCTCCCGTTCAACACTTTTATAGCCTACAAACCTGAAGATTAGCGTATAGGTTCCAGGCTTGAGGCTTAACTTAAAGTACCCGTTCTCATTAGCCATTGTACTGACGTTCATATCCTTCACAAACACCGATGCAAAAGACACAGGGGTATGGGTCTCGTCAGTAACCGAGCCATAGATCTCCTTTACCTCCTGGCAGAACACTTTCGAAGTACAAAAAAACAGCAGTACGAGTACAAAGAATCTAAGCATGAACTAAATAGGTCCTAAAGCCGGTATAAATTACTGCAATTTATTCATGCAGATACTGTGCCGGAGATCATTTTTTTTGCGATGTGATGATCATATTATGAATACGCTTAAATGTCCACTTTTGTTATGTGGCGGACAATTAAAACCACATCAACATGGCAACTATCATCACTATAGGCGTAGTCTTCGGATTTTTAAAATATGTATTAAACGACGCAGCGACTTTCGACGAGAGCGACGAAACTTTTTAAGCTATCGCATTCAGATATCCTAATAACTCGTTAGAGAGTTTATTGAAGTATCTCTTTCCATTGAAACCCATTATCCACTGGATCCCGGTGGTTGCATTGGTAACAAAAACTTCATCGGCTTCATTCAGAATATCGGGGTTTATTTGAGCCTCGATTACCTGAATCCCGTTTTCTTCCGCAAGCCCGATCACCACCGATCGCATCACACCCGCAATACAACCTTCCTCAAGGGCTGGAGTATAAAGGGTCTGCTGATAAAGCACAAACAGGTTCGTACTCATCCCCTCGCATAGAAAACCTTTCTGATTGAGGATAAACACCTCGTCAAGCGAGTTCTTCTTACGGAAAATCCCTGCCATGACATACAACAGCGAATTACAGGTTTTCAGGTTCGACAGTATATTAATCGGCTTGGTAATATCTTCGTAAACCTGCGCAATCAGGCCCTTGTAGTTTGATGCATAATCAGCCTGGTCTGTCCGCGTCATCTCAATCACGTACCCCATATGGTTAGCCGTGGGGCTGTATAAGCCTTCCGAATCGCGGAACACCGTCATGCGTACCCTTGCATTATCCTTTATATTATTGCGAATGGCCAGCTGGCGCACTTTCTCTTCCAGAAATTCGGGACTGATCACTGATGTTTCTTCAATCTGAAGAACATCCATCCCCTCTCTCAGGCGCTGCGCGTGCTGGTCTGCAAACATGAGCTTTCCGTTCATCATACGCATCGATTCAAACAAGCCATCTCCATACTTGAACGCGCGGTTAGCTACACTGATGGTTGCCTGACCTGAGGCCACAATCTCTCCGTTTATATTTATAAAACTCATCTTTACAATTCAATTCTTAGTTCTGGTCATCTTTCTGATGTGCCAGGTAATTGCGCCATTTGTCTAAAACTCCCTGAAAGTCGGCAGGCAGTTCCGATTCAAAAAGCACAGTCTTCTTCGTCTTAGGGTGTACAAACCCGAGAGACCTCGCATGAAGTGCCTGTCGCGGCATGATCTGAAAGCAATTATCGACAAACTGCCGGTACTTGTTAAAGATCGTTCCCTTAAGTATTTTATCTCCGCCATAAATCGCATCGTTAAATAAGGGATGGCCGATATGCTTCATGTGTGCACGGATCTGATGGGTACGCCCTGTTTCAAGCTGACACTCGATAAGCGTTACATAGCCTAGCCGTTCCACAATCCGATAGTGGGTAACTGACCACTTGCCACGCGTCTCATCGTCCCAGTTGTCCATTACACGGCGGTCTTTCAGGCTCCTTCCGATATAACCTGTCACCGTACCATCTTCTTCCAGATCGCCCCATACCAGAGCCAGGTATTTACGCTGAATGGAATGGTCGAAAAACTGCTTTGCCAGGTAGGCCATGGAATATTCGTTCTTGCTGATCACCAGCAAGCCTGAAGTATCCTTGTCAATCCGGTGCACCAGGCCTGGTCGGCCATCATTTCCCGGCAACTGCGGCAACTGCTGGAAATGGAACACCAGCGCGTTGACCAGCGTCCCGGTATAATTATTATAGCCCGGATGAACAACCATACCGGGTTCCTTATTGATGATCAGGAGATCATCATCTTCATGTACGATGTTTAGAGGAAGATCTTCAGGATACACTTCCGTATCACGTGGCGGATGTGCAAGGACGATGGAAATAACATCCAAAGGCTTTACCTTATAACTTGGCTTTATCGCTTTTTCGTTCACAAGGACGCTTCCCGCATCAATGGCATTTTGAATCCGGTTTCTGGATGCATTCTCAATTCTGTGCATCAAAAATTTGTCAATGCGCAAAAGCGACTGCCCCTTGTCGACTATAATCTTAAAGTGTTCGTATAAGTCCTGCTCTTCCTGCTCAACGCTATCTTGTTCTTCCAACATGGCACAAAAGTAAGATTTTACTTTATTTTTGAACCTTATGATCGCATATGAACGAATTTCAGATCTACAGTCCCGAAGAGCAGCTCCAGGATCCGCTCTTTACCGAAAAGAAAGTACGTGTATTTCTGAAGCGCGATGACATGATCCATCCCTTTATCTCCGGTAATAAGTGGCGCAAGCTAAAATATAATATCCTGGAAGCCAGAACAAAGAAAAAGAATCACCTGGTCACCTTTGGAGGGGTTTGGTCCAATCATCTGCTGGCAAGCGCCTGCGCAGCTGCAAAGTTCGGACTCCGGAGCACTGCCTTTGTACGTGGAGAAGATATTAATTCAGATGTACTGACCCTGTGTCGCCTGTTCGGGATGGAACTCATCTTTACCGACAGATCAGCCTACCGGGACAAGGAGGCTTTATATAAGAACAGGTTTGCTGAGAATCCCGACACGATCTTTATAGACGAAGGGGGCGCCGGCGAAAACGCCATGAAAGGATGTGCAGAGATTGTACAGGAACTGCAGCACCCTTATGATCACCTGTTCTGCGCGGCAGGTACGGGAACTACATTCGCCGGCCTCCTTAAAGGCAGCCAGCTTTCCGGATTAGGCACCGCCGCCCTGTGCCACTGTGTGCCCGTGCTGAAAGGTGCAGACTTCCTGAAAGAGGAGATCAACGCGTATTTTGAAACACCGCCATCCTATGCTTTCCATGCGGAATACAGCTTTGGCGGCTATGCCAAAACGAGCACTGAACTGCTCCGGTTTATTGGATCGTTCAGTGCAAAAACCGGAATCCTTCTGGATCCTGTTTATACTGGAAAAATGATGTTTGCTTTATATGACTTGATCGGGAACGATCAAATCGCCGAAGGCTCCAGCATCCTGGCCTTGCATACCGGCGGACTGTTTGGATTGCTGGGCATGAAAGAGCAAATCGCGCAAGCTCTGAAAGAGGTCTAAGCTATATCAGATTAAACAGGCTGTCAACGCCAAGCAGCTTTGACGATGTGAAACCCTCTGCGAAGGTGACGCCGATGCTTTTGCCATAGTCTCTGGCGCGGGCTTCCACAGCCTTTATAAACTCCGGATTGGAGATATAGGTCTGGTTTTCCTCATCATAATCAGGGGAATAAAACTGTGTCTTATATGCCCGTACAGACTCCATCTTGGTTTCCCAGAACGGAGTCACATCGATTAGAACATCAGGTTTAATATACGTATCCTGGATAAAATGAAGCAGCAGTCCGGGTCTCCATTGCGCCTGTGGAAGGCCATTCATCTCCGTCTGTATTTTCACCAGACCTGAGAGAAACACCGCATCATTGATAAGCTTAGAGGCTCTTCCATGATCAGGATGCCTGTCGGTAAAAGCATTTCCGATAACAATCTCAGGCTGGTACTGACGGATCTTCCGGATCACCTGAAGAATATGCGCTTCATCGTTCTGAAAAAAGCCATCCCGCATCGCCAGGTTCTCGCGTACATCCAGACCCAGTATCTCCGCAGCCACTTTCGCTTCCTCATCACGGATCTCTGCCGACCCTCTGCTTCCAAGCTCTCCCCGCGTCAGGTCGATCACCCCGACCTTCTTACCAGCAGCTTTATGTTTCAATATGGTTCCCGAACAACCTAGTTCAGCATCGTCCGGATGGACGGCAAAAATGAGGATATCTAATTTCATGTACTATCTCGTCAAGCGCCAGGCCAATGCCTGAAGGCCTGCAAAAATAAGACTTTAGAAAAAAAGAAAAGTCATCATATCGTTAGTTAAAGCTGTAGCTCCCGTAATAGCCGTAACGCTGGATGATATTCTCAATATCCCGCTCCTGCTGCGGATCATACTTCTGCTTTAGGTTATGACCAAATACACGGGCAACAGACTGGTAGCAGAATGCCGTAAAGCCACCCTTCAGTTCCTTCACCAGCTGATAGCTGCTGTTCCCCGTCTCCCTGTCAATCAGCTTAATCAGGATCTCGCCCTGAGTGATGGTCATGTTCTTGATCTCCTTATTGAACATGTCCTTAATCTCCTTTTCGCAGGCTTTGACCAGCTTCCTCTGCTCCTTCTTATTGTCGGTCAGTTCCAGCTCATCATGCAACCTGCTGTAGCGGTTTCTGGCAAACTTCGCATAGGGAAGAACCTTCAGCACGTTATAACGAAGTCTGTTGAACTTGCTTCTGGCTTCAGGCGATTGAAAGATCCTGGAACTCGTTACCCACACATCCGACAGCGGGATCCAGGGTACCATTTGGCCAAAATCATCCCGTGTCACCGCAACACGGATGGTATCATTTTTTCCTTTCACCGGAATGTCATTATTCGTCTGACCATAAGCCATACTAGCCAACAACATCACACTCATGAAGAAAATAGTATTTTTTTTCATATCTTAGTTACTACAAAACACACCTTATTTCGTATATATATTTATTACGGCAATACGTAAATGTAACCCAAATAGTTGTAAATAAGTATAATGATTACGAAACCCTGAGCAATTGAAGATGAACGAATTGGTGATTGATATTGAAGCGGAGAAGAACGAGATTCTAAAACGTTACCGGGCACTTCTTAAAGCATGCAAACCCACGATGCAGAAGGGCGATAAAAGGCTGATCAGACAGGCTTTTGATCTTGCACTAGACAGCCATAAGGATATGAGGAGGAAATCTGGAGAACCTTATATCTACCACCCTATTGCCGTTGCACAGATCGCTGCACAAGAAATTGGCCTGGGTACGACCTCTATAGTTTGTGCCCTTCTTCATGATGTGGTTGAAGATACGGCAATTACCCTCGAAGATATCGAACGTGAGTTCGGAAAGAAAGTAGCCAAGATCATTGACGGGCTGACTAAAATATCCGGCGTATTTGATTATAACAGCTCCCTGCAGGCGGAAAATTTCCGCAAGATGTTGCTTACTCTGGCAGATGACGTCCGCGTTATCCTGATCAAACTGGCTGACCGTCTGCATAATATGCGAACCATGGATCACATGCCGCGCGACAAGCAGCTGAAGATCTCGTCCGAAACGATCTACCTCTATGCTCCTCTTGCGCACAGGCTCGGTCTGTATGCCATGAAGTCAGAGCTGGAAGATCTTTCCATGAAATACACGGAACGTGAAACCTACAAGTTCGTAGCCAGAAAGCTGAACGAGAAAAAAGCGGAACGCGAGGCTTATATACAAGAGTTTGTTGGTCCGATAAAAGATATCCTGGCGGCACAGGGCCTCCATGCCGATGTATACGGCAGGCCGAAGTCCATCCATTCCATCTGGAACAAGATGCGCAAAAAAGGTATCCCTTTTGAAGAGGTTTATGACCTCTTCGCTATCCGCATCATCCTGGACAGTAAACCTGAAACGGAAAAAGCCGATGCATGGAAGGCCTACTCTATTGTAACTGACCTTTACAGGCCAAACCCCGACAGGCTGCGCGACTGGGTGTCCTCACCAAAAGCTAATGGATACGAATCTCTGCACACCACCGTAATGGGTCCCAAAGGCCAGTGGGTGGAAGTACAGATCAGAACCCAGCGCATGAACGAGATCGCCGAAAAAGGTTTCGCGGCACACTGGAAATATAAAGAATCATCATCCGATAGTGGCCTTGACCTCTGGATCCAGAAGGTGCGGGAGCTCTTGAAGAATCCGGAATCCAATGCGCTTGACTTCCTCGACGATTTCAAGATGAACCTCTTCTCCGATGAGATCTTCATCTTCACGCCGAAAGGGGCGCTGATGCAGCTTCCACTGGACGCAACAGCACTCGACTTTGCCTTCGAAATCCACTCCGATATCGGAAGCAGATGTATCGGAGCGAAAGTCAACCATAAGCTCGTGCCCCTGTCTCACAAACTGCAGAACGGCGATCAGGTGGAAATTATCACCTCCAGCAAGCAGTCGCCTAAAGAAGACTGGCTCAACTTTGTGGTTACAGCTAAGGCCAAATCCAAGATTAAGTCTTCCCTGAAGGAAGAAAAACGCCGCGTTGCTGAAGAAGGAAAAGAGATTCTCGAGAGAAAACTAAAGTCGCTCAAGATCACCTACAATACCGAGAACATTCATAAAATCGCGTTCTATTTCAAGTTCAACAATACGCTTGACTTGTTCTACACAATTGCAAAAGGTGGTATAGACCTGAAGAACCTGAAGGAATTCCAGGCTTCAGAGAAAGCCGTCGAACAGCGCAATCCCGAGAGGATTGCCGCCACCCAGCTGGAAGGCATCATGAGCAAGGTAAAGGCCAAGGAAAGCGATACCCTGCTTATCGGTGAAGACCTGCAGAAGATCGACTACAAGTTGTCTAATTGCTGTAATCCCATCCCGGGTGATGACGTTTTCGGCTTTATTACGGTAAACGACGGAATCAAGATCCACCGCACCAATTGTCCGAATGCAACGAAACTGATGGCCAATTATGGGTACCGCGTGGTGAAAGCAAAGTGGACTTCACAGAAGGAACTTGCATTCCTGACAGGGCTTCGAATCACCGGAATCGACGAGGTCGGCCTGATCAACAAGCTGACTACTGTTATCTCCAATGATTTCAAGGTCAACATGAGATCTATTACCGTCGACAGCAACGAAGGAATCTTCGAAGGATCGATTATGGTATACGTTAACGACACCAATCACCTGGAGAATTTGATCCGAAAGCTGAAGCAGGTTAAAGGCGTCACTGCAGTGACACGATTTGACTCAGAAGCCCGTAACATTAACAAGGCATCGTAAAGAAATTTAAGTTTTGTTAATTTTTTGGATAAATTTGAACGCTGAGTCTAAAAGAATATGCCTGTACAAGAAACGATAGCAATGGTTAAAAAGATTTTCGAAGCATACCTCGAAAATAAAAGCCTGAGAAGAACACCTGAACGCTTTGCCATTCTTGAAGAAATCTATTCACGAAACGACCATTTCGATGTCGAGTCGTTATACATCCATATGAAGAACAAAAAGTACAGGGTAAGCCGCGCAACGGTTTACAACACCCTGGAGCTTCTTGTTTCCTGTGACCTGGTTACCAAACACCAGTTCGGTAAGAACATGGCTCAGTTTGAAAAATCCTATGGCTACAAGCAGCATGATCATATCATCTGCATCGATTGCGGCAAAGTCGTCGAATTCTGCGACCCGCGCATTGGACAAATTCAAAGTATGATGGGCGACCTTCTGAAATTTGAAATCAAACATCATTCACTCAATCTTTATGGTAACTGTTCCAAACTGAAGGAAGGTTACTGTGATTCATATTCTAAAAATTAACATTACCACAATCACTCATGGCAGTTGATGTACTTTTAGGCCTCCAATGGGGCGACGAAGGCAAAGGAAAAATCGTTGATGTCCTTAGTCAAAATTATGATCTGATCGCAAGATTTCAGGGTGGCCCTAACGCGGGACATACGCTGGAATTCGACAATCAAAAATATGTATTGAACACCATCCCTTCCGGTATCTTCAACCCAAAGACGATGAACCTGATTGGAAACGGTGTGGTCATAGATCCTATAATTTTAAAACGCGAACTGGACAACCTCAAAACGAGTGGCTTTGACCCTGTAGCCGCAAATAAGCTGGTTATTGCACGCAAGGCTCACCTGATCCTTCCTACTCACCAGCTTCTGGATGCTGCATCTGAAAGCAAGATGGGTGAAGGAAAAATCGGCTCCACACTGAAAGGAATCGGCCCTACTTACATGGACAAAACCGGACGTAACGGACTTCGTGTAGGTGATACTCAACTTCCTGACTTCAAAGAACGTTATGACAGGCTCGTCGCTAAACATAAGTCGATCCTTTCTCACTACGGCGAAATCCCTGATTTCAGCGAAAAGGAAGCAACTTTCTTTGCTGCAATTGAGTACCTGAAAAGCATTCCAATGGTAGATAGCGAACACTTCGTTAATCAATACCTGAAGGATGGAAAAACTGTTCTTGCTGAAGGTGCACAGGGTGCTATGCTCGACGTAGACTTTGGTTCTTATCCGTTTGTTACTTCATCAAATACCACTACTGCTGGTGCCTGCACCGGTCTCGGTATCGCTCCTCAAAAGATTGGTTCGGTAATCGGTATCTTCAAGGCTTATTGCACCCGCGTGGGCAGTGGACCCTTCCCTACTGAACTGTTTGACGAAACAGGCGAACAGCTTCGTAAAATCGGACATGAGTTCGGCGCAACCACAGGAAGACCTAGAAGATGCGGATGGATCGATATCCCTGCATTGAAATACGCTGTCATGCTGAATGGAGTGACTGAACTGGTTATGACCAAGGCTGACGTATTAAGCGGGTTCGACAAGATCTACGCCTGCACACATTACGACTATAACGGCGAACAGATCGACTACATGCCTTATGACCTTTGCAGCGTTCCTGCAAAGCCGGTATTGGAAGAGATCCCGGGCTGGAATGAAGACCTGACAGGCATCAAGACAATCGAAGAGATCCCTGCCCGACTTTCTTCTTATGTAAAATACATCGAAGATCATGTTGGCGTACCGGTTCGTTATCTTTCAGTTGGACCTGACAGAGTTCAAACTCTCGTATTAAACTAAGACAATCTGATCATGCAATCTTTTGATTGTATAGTTGATAATATATCCATATTTAAGCATAAAGCTTTACAATGGGCCACTTCTTTCGAAGTGGCCTGTTTTTTTGACTCCAACGGCTACGAAGACCGCTATTCCAGTTATACTGCTGTGATCGCTGCCGGAGTGAAGACGGAATTCGCCCCCCAGCCTGGAGAGGCGTTCAGCGGACTCGGCAACTTCCTGAAGGATCATCCTTCCTTTACGCCGGGTTTCATGTGCTACGACCTGAAGAACGAACTTGAAAGTCTCCGTTCTGAAAATCCCGACCTGCTGCATTTTCCGGATATGTATTTCTTCGTACCACAGCACCTCATCCTGATCAAAGAAAATACGGTTGAAATCCTCTCAGAGCAGCCTGCACTGTTCGAAGAAATAAACGCCTGTATTCCCACGTTCAATTCCCTTCAATTCGACGGTGAGTTGCAGGCAACGCTGTCAAGGGAAGAATATATCAGGAAGGTGGATCGCATCAAAGAACATATCCTCCGCGGAGATATTTACGAGATGAACTTCTGCCAGCAGTTCTACGCAAAGGCAGAACAGCTCGACCCGCTCGCCGCTTTTATCAAGTTGAACGAGACTTCCCCTGCTCCTTTTTCGTCCTTTTTCAAGCTTCGCGACAAGTTTATCATGTCGTCTTCTCCCGAACGCTTTATTAAAAAAAGCGGGACTAAGGTCATCTCCCAGCCTATCAAGGGTACCGCGCCACGCGGAGCAAATGAAACTGAGGATGAGCTGCTGAAGCGTACCTTACAACAGAACGATAAGGAAATAGCAGAGAATGTGATGATCGTCGACCTGGTCAGAAACGACCTAACTAAATCCGCTCTTCCCGGTTCGGTGAAGGTGGAAGAACTCTGTGAGATCTATTCCTTTCAGCAGGTTCATCAGATGATCTCCACAGTCACTTCCCAAGTCGCCAGGAATACCGATGTTGTCGAAATCATCAGCAACGCTTTCCCGATGGGCTCCATGACGGGCGCACCAAAAGTTCGTGCGATGGAGTTGATTGAAGAGTTTGAAGAAACGAAAAGGGGGATTTATTCGGGAGCTGTAGGCTACTTTGACGAACAGCAGAATTTTGATTTCAATGTCGTGATCAGGAGCCTGATCTATAATCAAAGCAATCGCTTTGTTTCCTTCCAGGTTGGAAGTGCAATAACCTTTGCTTCCGATGCTGCCCTTGAATACAAGGAGTGCATGCTGAAAGCAAAGGCTATGTTAGAGGTTTTAAGCAGATAAACTACTTTCCGGTATAATACTTCATCGCTTCTGGTAAGCGCTTCTGAATATCATTGATACGGGTAGCATCGCTCGGGTGCGTGCTCAGGAACTCAGGTGTTGCACCGTTGCTCTGCTTTGCAGCAGCCATGCGCTGCCAGAAAGTAACTGCATTGCTCGGATTGTAGCCGGCCATGGCCATGAAGATCAGTCCTAAACGGTCTGCTTCTGATTCCTGACTTCTTCCGTATTTCAACAGGGCAAGCTGTCCGCCTAATCCGTAAAGCTGTGAAATGCCTTCAGAACCGGTAGCCGCACCTACAACGCCACCTAGCGCCTGTGCGCCCAGCGTCTGCGAGTAGCGTTCTTCTGAATGCCTTGCAATAGCATGGGCAATCTCATGTCCCATTACAGTAGCCAGGCCCGCTTCTGTTTGCGTAACCGGCATGATGCCTGTATATACGGCAACTTTACCGCCTGGCATACACCATGCATTGATGTCTTTGCTCTTGATCAGGTTAAACTCCCAGGTGAAGTTATATTGATTAGCGTAGCCATTTTGGCTGAGGTACTTATCAATAGCGGTAGCAATCCTGCTGCCCACTTTCTTCACGAGTTGGGCGTCAGCACCCGAACTGACCACCACATTTTTAGGGTCCTTTAAAAACTCCCGGTATGCCTGAACCGATTGTGTCTGAATTTCCTGCGAATTAGCTAGGTTTAACTGCCTTCTGCCCGTTAGCGGAACCGTCGAGCAGGCCGCTAATACAGCTATCAGTATAAAAGTAAATGGTGATTTTAAGCGTTTCATATGAGTAAGTGTGAATTTCTCAATGCAACAAAAAAACCTATACAGCGGTTTTCTTTTTGAATACATTTATCTTCGACTCCTTGCCCTTCAGCAAACGTTCGATGTTCTTCTGATGTGTGATCAGGATGAGAACACAAATGCACATGCCGTATAAAACGATCGACCGGAGCGGCGAATGAAAGATAAATATAATACTCAACGGGAAAGAGAATCCCGCGATGATTGAACTCAGTGATACATACCGGGTCAGCATCAGCACAGTAAGGAACACCGATACGCAAACCACAGAAGCCTGGAAATGAACGGCCAGCACCATACCGAATAAGGTGGCAATACCCTTGCCGCCCCTGAACCCTGCGAAGATTGGGAATAAATGCCCCATCACCGCTGTGATGCCTAATGCCAGCTGATAATTGACGAATTGGATGGAATGTTGAGGCCCCGTGATGGAAAGCCCGATAAAATAGGCCAGATTGGTAGCCGTAAATCCTTTTAGAATATCAAGAACCATCACAGTCACGCCGGCCTTAGTCCCCAGCACCCGGAAAGTGTTGGTCGCGCCAGCATTTCCGCTCCCGTATTCGCGAACGTCAATCCCGTAAAAAGCTTGCCCGATCCAGACTGCACTGGGAACCGATCCAAAAAGATAAGCAGCCAAAATAGCTGCAAGAGAATATATGGATATCATTCAGTGTGCAATAATACTAAAAATCAAGAATTAATTGAACCTAATCTTCCTGTTCCGCATTTAGCGGATCGCCTTTAAACTCATATCCAGGCTCTTAACCGAATGAGTAAGTGCACCCATGGAAATATAGTCTACGCCGCATTCTGCGTAGCGGATAATGTCATCTTCTACAATCCCGCCGGACGCTTCAGTTGCATACCTGCCGTCGATCATCTTCACAGCGGTTTTAAGCGTATCATAGTCAAAGTTGTCGAGAAGGATACGGTCTGCTCCACCAGCTTCGATCACTTCTTCCAGCTCGGCAATGTTTCTGACTTCAATCTCTATTTCAAGTGACAGGGACTTAGTCTTCAGATATTCCCTTGCTGCCTCCAGGGCGTTCTTTATGCCGCCTGCATAGTCTACATGATTATCCTTGATCAGGATCATGTCGTATAAGCCGAAGCGATGATTCACCCCGCCCCCTATTGCTACAGCTTTCTTTTCCAGGAACCTTAGGTTGGGAGTTGTCTTTCTGGTATCCAATACGCGGGTACCTGTTCCCTCTAGTTTAGAAACGATCCTTGAGGTTGTCGATGCTATCCCACTCATTCTCTGCATGGTATTCAAAACCAGTCTCTCTGCAACGAGTATGGAGTAAATACTGCCTGATACGGTCAGCGCGATATCGCCATACGAAACTTTTGCACCGTCCCCGATGTGTACACTCACTGATAATTCAGAATCAACACGCCTGAAGATTGCCAGGGCAACTTCAATTCCCGCCAGAACTCCTTCTTCCTTAATGATTAACCTGGCCGAGCCTTGCTTTCCTGATGGAATGGTCGACAGGGAGGTATGGTCACCGGTGCCGATGTCTTCTAAAAGTGCGTTTGTAATGAATTGATCAAGTAATTCTTCGTATTCTTTCATAAAGTGCGCTAAAATAAGAAATACATCAAAATTATCGTTTTGTTGGGCTACAAAACATAATAATATGATTCAGCTCACTTTGCATACTAATAATTCAAGTCTATATTTGTTGTGTGGAAAATAAAAAAGTAGCACTTATAATTCTTGATGGTTGGGGCTATGGCAAGGCCGATGCATCCAACGCGATCGTAGCGGCAAAGACTCCTTTCTTTGATCATCTGATCCAGACTTACCCGAACTCTAAGCTTGAAGCATCGGGCGTAGCGGTTGGATTACCTGCGGGACAAATGGGCAACTCAGAAGTTGGTCACATGAACCTCGGCGCCGGCCGTGTTGTTTACCAGGAACTGGGCAGAATTCACAAAGCTGTTGATGATCTGGAATTCAACACAAATCCTGTTATTCAGGATGCATTTAAGTATGCCATCGCAGAAAAAAAGAACGTACACCTGATCGGCCTTGTTTCCGACGGAGGCGTGCATTCACATATCAAACATATTAAAGGACTTTGCGACGCGGCAAAAACTGCTGCCGTTCCGGGTGTTTTTCTTCACGCCTTTACTGACGGTCGTGATACCGATCCAAACGGAGGCAGGAACTACATCAAGGATCTCCTTGATTACACTGCCGATTCGCAGGTGCAGATCGCGTCAATGATCGGTCGCTATTATGCGATGGACCGCGACAACAGATGGGAACGCGTAAAGCAGGCTTATGATCTTCTCGTACACGGAACAGGATCACACACCAACGATCTGATCGCTTCTCTGGAAGAGTCGTATGCTGAAGGCATCACTGATGAGTTTATCAAACCAACCGTGAAAGTGGATGAGTTCGGTGCGCCGATCACCCGTATCAAGGAAGGCGATGTTGTCATTTGCTTTAACTTCAGAACAGACCGCGGGCGCGAGATCACGGTAGCCCTGACTCAGAAGGCATTCCCTGATTACGACATGGTTCCTCTGGATCTTCGTTATATCACCATGACCACCTATGATGATACTTTCAAAGGTGTGCAAAGCATATTTACAAAAGACGACCTTTCGGACACTTTAGGTGAGGTTCTTGAAGCTAACAACAAGACGCAGGTGCGTATTGCCGAAACTGAAAAGTATCCGCACGTAACCTTCTTCTTCTCCGGAGGTAAGGAAACTCCTTTCGTAGGCGAAAAACGCTTGTTAATCCCTTCTCCTAAAGTAGCGACCTATGACCTGCAGCCTGAAATGAGCGCACAGGGTATCCGCGATGCGATCTGTGAAGAAATCCCTGAAGGAAAGCCGGACTTTATCTGCCTGAACTTCGCAAACCCAGATATGGTTGGCCACACGGGTGTTTTCTCAGCAGTGGTAAAAGCGGTTGAAACCGTAGACGGCTGCCTGAAAGACGTAGTGGAATGTGGCCTGGAGAACGGATACTCGTTCATCATCATTGCCGATCACGGTAATGCAGACTACATGATCAATGAAGATGGTTCAGTGAACACGGCTCATACAACGAACCTGGTTCCCTGCATTCTGATCGACAAAGACTACAAGCAGGTAGCAGATGGAAAACTCGGCGATGTCGCCCCTACCGTATTGCGTATCCTGGGCGTACCTATCCCGGAAAAAATGACCGGAAATGTCCTTATATAAACAAGTATTAACCACTTTCATTCTTCTGTACGCGACTTCGTGTACAGAAGATAAAAAAGCTCTGGACAATCAAAATGCATATTTTGACATCCGGGGCTTTTTCACTACAGAGGCTGCCCGCCTGGCTAAGCAGGATCCGATAATAACAAAGCGTGTAGATCACAATAATGACGCAGAAGAGAAAAAGCTGAAGATTAGCGACTGGAAACAGGAACTCGATCTCTTTATCTCGTCCGATATCAACAAACCTTCCTGGAAAGACAGCTATACCACCACCCGCGAGGGAAACGTGACAACCTATGCGGCAACTGATAGCAACCTGAAAGTTCAGAAGATCCGTTTGGAACGCACAGGAAAGAAAATATCTGCTATCGAGATCAACAACCGCGTCAACAATGAGATCTATCGCTCTACCGAAACGTTGACTTATTACCCCGACTCACTCTATCGGATCGTTAAGCGACAAGACGTGAGAGGGCTGGGAGAAAACAATTACAGCATAGATGGCAAAATAAAACCCTGAGCTCTTTCGAACCCAGGGTTTTTTATTGGTATCAAAATAAACTTTGGACTATCTGTCCAGATTAGCCATATAAACCTTCGCTTTTTTCATCTCGTCGGTAATATCTTTTCGTCCTGGATTCGCATCCAATACTTTTTGTAAGTCGCCGATGCAAGATTTAAAGGAGTTGGCAGCTGCTGACTTATCATAGAACTTAGGAATTTTCTGTCCCTTCAGGATGCCGTAATCGCGGTATGCCATCGCACGGTTCTGATATAACTTCTGATCTTCGGCATTCAGCTCGATAGCCTTGCTGTAGTCTCTGATAGAAGCAAGAAGAAGCTTTTCCTTCTCAGTTGCCGACAAGGTAGAGTTCATCTGAGTACCCATAACGTTTCTTGCTTTTCCACGGTAGTAGTACGCAGAGACGTTGTTTGGCTTCAGGTTAACTACTTGCCCGAAAGTGCTGATGGCTTTCGCGTAGTCGCCTGAATGATAATAAGAATATCCTAACATATAAAGAACGTCCGGATTCGAACCTTCCGCCGGAATGGCTTTTTCGAGATGAACAACTGCCTGCTTAAAATCACCGTCCATAAGGGCTTTCTGCCCCTGCTTTACATTGTTATTCTTAATTTCCTGAGTCTGTTGAGCACTAGCTGCTGAAACAAATAAAAAAACAAAAGAAAAAATTGATGCAATTAATTTCATTTTAAAAAACTTAAGTTCTGATCGTCCTATAACGAATGAGGTGTAATATTATTTCTATTTTTACGATTTACAAAATATAAATACCCAAACGTGAAAGGCGATATACGCTCATTAAATGGTAAAGTACGCTGATTTGTTTTAAAAAATTCTTCCTTGCATGTATGATTTACGTTAGCTAAGGAATTTTGGCATACCGCTTGCACCTATAGGTGATAACACGAAAACACCATCTTAAATAAAAATTCACTGTCAGAATGACGTTAAATAAGGATATAGATGAATAACCTCCTTGATTTTAATCACTCATTACCTATAATAAACGAAGACACCGAATTCTTTCCCCTTATGTCTCAGGAGGATGAAGAGGAAATGAATAATGAGGATACGCCGGAAATGCTGTCAATATTGCCGCTGAGGAATACCGTATTGTTCCCTGGCGTAGTTATTCCGATCACTGTTGGCCGGGATAAATCCATTAAGCTGATAAAGGATGCATACAAAGGAGACCGCACCATCGGTGTGGTGTCTCAACGAGACGTGGCCATTGAAGATCCCACCTTTGATCAACTGAATCAAGTGGGTACCGTAGCGCTTATTATCAAGATGCTACAGATGCCCGATGGCAGCACAACTGTTATCATCCAGGGAAAGCAACGCTTCAAACTGAACGAAGAAGTTCAGGTAGATCCATATATGAAGGCCACTATTGTCAAGTTTGAGGAGATCCGTCCCAAATCAGACAAACAGTTCAAGGCCATGGTCGGATCGATCAAAGACCTGGCTATGCAGATCATCCAGCTGTCTCCTCACCTTCCAAGTGAGGCAGGTATCGCAATAAAAAACATTGAAAGCCCTTCATTCCTGATCAACTTCATCTCATCAAATATGAATGCAGATGTGACGGTGAAACAGAAAATGCTGGAAGTGGCTAATCTTCACGAAAGAGCAACCATGGTACTGGAGCACCTCACGGTGGATCTCCAGATGCTGGAACTCAAGAACCAGATTCAGTCGAAAGTCCGTACCGACCTCGACAAGCAACAAAGGGACTATTTCCTGAATCAGCAGCTGAAAACCATCCAGGAAGAACTGGGCGGTAACAGTCCGGACCTCGAACTCGAGAACCTCCGGGAGCGCGCTGCCAAGAAGAAATGGTCCACCGATATTACGGATCACTTCACGAAAGAGCTGGAAAAACTGGGGAGAATGAACCCCGCTGCGGCCGATTATTCTGTACAGGTAAATTACCTGGAGCTGATACTTGACCTTCCATGGAATGAATTTTCCAAAGACAACTTCGACCTGAAGCGAGCTGAAAAGATCCTCGACAAAGACCATTACGGTCTGGACAAGGTTAAACGCCGCATAATCGAGTATCTTGCCGTACTGAAGCTGAAGCAGAATATGAAGGCTCCTATCCTTTGCCTTGCAGGCCCTCCGGGAGTCGGAAAAACGTCCCTAGGTAAATCCATCGCACGTGCGCTGGGCCGTAAGTACGTCCGTATTGCCCTGGGAGGTGTTCATGACGAAGCTGAAATCAGAGGTCATCGCAAAACCTATATCGGTGCGATGCCCGGACGGATCATCCAGTCGCTCAAAAAAGCAGGTACCTCCAATCCGGTATTCGTGCTCGACGAGATTGACAAGGTTGGAAACGACTTCAGGGGCGATCCCTCTTCTGCCCTGCTAGAGGTTCTGGATCCGGAGCAGAACAATGCGTTTTACGACCACTATGTTGAGCTCGACTACGATCTTTCGAACGTTATGTTCATCGCTACGGCCAACTCACTGAGTTCCATTCATCCTGCACTGCTCGACCGTATGGAGATCATCGAGGTGAACGGATATACTATCGAGGAAAAGATTGAGATTGCCAAACAGCACCTGCTGCACAAACAAATTGAGCAACATGGCCTGACTAAAAAAGACGTTACCCTGAAACCAGTGGTGATTGAAAAGATCATCGAAGACTATACCCGCGAGTCGGGCGTACGTGGTCTCGAGAAGAAGATCGGATCCCTGGTCAGAGGTATAGCCACCAAAATTGCCATGGAAACCGAGTATACGTCGGCGTTGAGCAAGAACGATGTAGAAACCATTTTGGGCCCTCCTATCTTCGACAAAGATCTTTACGAAGGTAACGATGTTGCCGGAGTAGTAACCGGCCTGGCCTGGACACAGGTTGGCGGAGATATTCTGTTCATCGAAGCAAGTCTGAGCCCTGGTAAAGGAAAAATGTCGCTTACCGGGAATCTGGGGGATGTGATGAAAGAATCAGCCACCATTGCGATGGCGTATCTGCGAGCACATTCACGCAAGTTCGGCATTGACCACCGCTTATTCGACCTGTGGGATATCCACGTACACGTTCCGGCCGGCGCAACACCTAAAGACGGGCCATCAGCAGGTATCACCATGCTGACTGCACTAACGTCCGCCTTTACGCAGCGTAAGGTTAAGCAGAATTTAGCGATGACAGGCGAGATCACCCTCAGAGGCAAGGTACTTCCTGTAGGAGGAATAAAAGAAAAGATCCTCGCAGCGAAACGTGCTAATATTAAAGATATCATCCTCTCCAAGAGCAACGAAAAAGATATCAGGGAGATTAAGGAAAGCTATATAAAAGATCTGAACTTCCATTATGTGACAGAGATGAGAGAAGTGATTGATCTCGCCCTATCACAGGAAAAAGTGAAGGATCCTATTGATCTGACGATCAAAGAGGCATAAGATTCTGATGGAGTTATAAAAAATGGGGAATGGCGCAAGCTGTTCCCCATTTTTTATAACTCCATGCTTTGCGTATACTGGCTGATGCCCCCTTCTCGCCCGGATATCTGCAAGACAAATAGACGATGCTCTTAAGGATTTGGCACAGAGGTTGGTCACCCGACGCTCACCCGGCATTCAACCTTCGGTAACCCAACCTTACCGCGAAAATGTAAGGTGAATCAAGTCTGACCGCCGACACAATCAATTACTCCCTTTCCGCATGATACCGTCATATACTAATATTTTCACGCTCTTGCACTTGGCGTAAAAATATTTCCATATTTGCTATTAACTATATGAACAGACTTAAAGCCATTGCCCTCGCCATTTTGCTGATCCCGGCTATTTCAGTGAGCGCACAAACCGGAAATTATAACAGCAGCTTCGGCTTTCGTACAGAAAATGATGCCTATCTGGGCTTCGGTTCCGACAGGTACTATACAAACGGACTCTTCATCAGCTATAGTCATGCCGTCAGGGAAACTGACACTACTGCGGCATTGATCAAGAAGATCTGGGAAGTAGAAGTCGGCCAATCGATTTATAATGCGCAAACCGGGGCTGTTCCCGACATCAGCTATGTGGACCGGCCATTTGCAGGATTTCTCTATGGTTCTGTGAAGATGAACTGGTACAAGAAAGATGAGAGTCAGTTCAGCGCGGGGTTAACAATCGGAACGATCGGACCAAACTCACTGGCACAGGATGCTCAGGAACTGCTGCACGATGCTGTGGGCTTCTACGAGATCAACGGCTGGCAATATCAGGTAAAGAACGAGCTGGGCGTAAACGCCCGCTTCGAATACAAGCGACTGCTGGCCCGTCCAGGTAAGAGTACTGATTTCAGTGCGGCGGGACAAGCCTCACTGGGCACGACCTTTAGCTCAGCAGCGGCAGGGGTGTTATTCCGTGCGGGTGAGATCAATAAGCTGTTTGGATCTGCCAGCACGGGCAGCCGCATTTCCAACGAACAGGGGTCGGTAGTTCCCGATAAGGAATTTTTCTTCTACACCCAGCCCATGCTCCAGTTCGTTGCTTATGACGCCACGATACAGGGCGGTATGTTCAGAGATGACAAAGGTTCGGTCACTTATACGCCCAGGCGCATCGTTTACAGCCAGGAACTTGGCGTCAAATACACGAAAGACCGCTGGCTGCTTAGCTTTTCGGCGATATTCAAGACCAAAGAACTCAAATCGCAGGTCAAGTCGCACCAATACGGTTCAGCCAGCCTATTCTATAGTTTCGGACGATAAACGATGACAGTAGCGGGCTGTCAGTTTAATGGCAGAATCTCGTAATTATTTTCAGTGCTTCGCTATAAATAATAACTTTGCAGCGATGACAAACAACATTGTAATTGCCATAGATGGTTACTCCTCCTGTGGTAAAAGCACGCTCGCCAAAGCCCTCGCGAAGAAACTGCATTATATATATATAGATACAGGGGCCATGTACCGGGCCGTTACCTTATATTTCCAAAGGAACAATATTGATCTGACGAACGAAGAGCAGATCAGGGAGGCACTGAAAGATATACATCTGAACTTTCATTCGCGCGACTACCAGACGCACATTACCCTTAATGAAGAGGAAGTGTCTGATGAAATCAGAAGAATGGAGGTATCTCAGCTCGTAAGCGAGGTCAGCACAATCAAATCCGTCAGAAAAGAGCTGGTTAAGCAGCAGCAGCGAATGGGCAGATCAAAGAATGTGGTAATGGATGGCCGTGATATTGGTACCATCGTATTTCCGGATGCTCCTGTCAAGATCTTCATGACTGCCGATCCCAAGATCAGAGCCGAGCGCCGGTATAAGGAGCTTCTGGCTAAGGGAGAAGATATCTCGATGGAAGAAGTCTTTGAAAACATCGCCCACCGGGATTACATCGACACTACCAGAAAAGAAAGTCCCCTGGTTCGTGCGCATGATGCCATTATTCTGGACAATACCGAGCTGAACGAAGAAGAGCAACTTCAGTTCGTTCTGGATCGCGTGAACACCCATAACAGGTAGTTCAGCGCGATTCACTCAGACGTCGGCGATCCGCGCTATTGCGGTTCGTCCTTGGGATCAGCAGTGCTGGTTTCGTCATGCTGCTGTTCATCCATAGGTTGCTCCCATCCCAGGCGGTTTTCGCGGTCGGGTGTCTTGAACGCGTCATCTTCATGTTTCTTAGTGATCTTCTGGTCGTCATTATTTCCAGAAGGCTTGTTCTCTCTTATAGGATTCTGTTTATTGCTATTTTCCATTTTCAATAGGTTTTCATGTTTCAAAGGTAACAGAAGCGGAAGATCATTGTTTCGCCAGGCTACCAGCTTTAGAAAATACCTAAAAATCAATAAAATAATTTTTAATTATCAAAATAACTTTAGTTACCTTTGCGATTCCGATTTAAATCGGGAAAAGGAGATAAATTAATTAATGGCCAAAAAACAAGAAGCAGAAAAGGAGCTACAAGCTAAGTCAGCGGAACTCCATGACAACGAAACCAACACGGTTAAAGAAAACATTGAATCAGAAGCTGATTCTTTGTCAATTGAAGACATTAAGTCTAAAACCCTAATTACGCCGGCCGGCGATTTTGATTGGGATGCAGATGATAAAGGTTTTGGTAACTACAGCGATGAAGAGCGTGCCAAACTGGAGCAACTGTATGCCGGAACATTTAATTCGATCAGCAAAGGTGAGATCATCTCAGGTATTGTTGTATCAATTAACAACAAAGACGTAGTATTAAACATCGGATTCAAATCAGATGGTATGGTTTCACTATCTGAATTCCGCGATACTCCGGATTTGAAAGTTGGTGATTCAGTTGACGTATTTGTAGAATCACAGGAAGACGCTAATGGTCAATTGGTTCTTTCACGTAAACGTGCTAAAACTCAGCGTTCATGGGAGCTCATCAATGAAGCTTTGGAAAATGACACGATCATCAATGGTTTTGTTAAAAGCCGTACTAAGGGTGGTCTTATCGTTGACATCATGGGAGTTGAAGCATTCCTTCCAGGATCTCAGATCGACATCAAGCCGATCCGTGATTACGATGTTTACGTAGGTAAGACAATGGAATTCAAAGTGGTGAAAATTAATCACGAATTCAAAAACGTGGTTGTTTCTCACAAGGTTCTTATTGAAGACGATCTGGAAAATCAAAAAACAGAGATCGTTGCCAAACTTGAAAAAGGTCAGGTTCTTGAAGGAACTGTTAAGAACATCACTGATTTCGGTGTGTTCATTGACCTTGGAGGTGTTGACGGACTATTGCACATTACAGATATTTCATGGGGTCGTATCGAGCATCCGAAGGAAGTATTGGCACTTGATCAGAAGATCAACGTGGTTGTACTTGACTTTGATGATGAGAAGAAACGTATTGCCCTTGGTTTAAAACAACTTACTTCTCACCCATGGGCTTCTCTTGATACAACAATCGAGATCGGTTCAAGAGTTAAAGGTAAGATCGTTACTGTTGCTGATTACGGTGCTTTCCTTGAAATCACTCCAGGTGTAGAAGGACTGATCCACGTATCAGAAATGTCTTGGTCTCAGAACCTGCGTAACCCTCAGGAATTCCTGAAGGTAGGTGACGAGATCGAAGCTCAGGTATTAACATTAGACCGCGACGAGCGTAAGATGAGCCTGGGTATCAAACAACTGACTCCAGATCCTTGGCAGAACATCGCTGAGAGATATCCAATCGGAAGCAAACACACTGCTGTTGTTAAGAACATGACTAACTTCGGTGTATTTGTTGAGATCGAAGAAGGTATCGACGGATTGATCCACATCTCAGACCTTTCATGGTCTAAAAAGATCAACCATCCGAACGAATTTACTAAGGTAGGTGAAGTTCTTGATGTTGTTGTTCTTGAACTTGATGAGGATAACCGTAAACTGAGCCTGGGTCACAAGCAATTAGAAGAAAACCCTTGGGATACTTTTGAAACAATCTTCACTGTGGATTCTATCCACGAAGGAACTGTTTTGAAGGTTACTGAGAAAGGTGCTATCGTTGCTTTACCTTACGGTGTTGAAGGTTTCTCTCCAAGCAAGCACTCTATCAAAGAAGATGGAAAAGCGCTTAAAGCTGAGGAAACTGCAGAATTTAAGATCATTGAATTCAGCAAGGATGCTAAACGTATCGTAGTTTCTCATTCACGTATCTGGGAAGATGCACGTTCTGACGCTAGATCTGCTGAGGTTTCTCAGAAGAAAAACGACCAGAAAGCTACTTCAAGTGCAGTGAAGAAGGTTAAAGATTCAGTTGAAAAATCTACATTAGGAGATCTTAGTGTATTGGCTCAATTGAAGCAACAGATGGAAGGTGCTGAAAGTCAGGCACGCCAGTCTAAGCCTTCAGACGAAGAAGCTGAATAATAACAGTATTCTGAATATTTAAAAGCCCTGCCGTAAATACGGCAGGGCTTTTTTTATGAGTATAGTTTATTTTTTTTATTTTTGCGCAAATCAAAACATGCAAAATCTAACTCTGCTTGACGGCCAAAAGTTCCAGATTACGATTCAGCGGCTGTGTCATCAGCTGATTGAAAATCATGACGACTTTTCAAACTCCGTTATCCTGGGTATACAACCCAGAGGCATTTATCTGGCGAACAGGATTGCTTCTGAATTAAAGCAGATACTGCCGCAGGCCAATATCTTACATGGCAGTCTGGACATCACCTTTTTTAGGGATGACTTCAGAAGGCGCGAAATTCCCCTCCTGCCTAATGCAACAAGTATTGATTTCATCATTGAAGGTAAAAAGGTTATCCTCGTAGACGACGTGCTCTGGACTGGGCGAACCATACGCTCAGCTATGGATGCCATGCTTGCATTCGGAAGGCCCCAGAAAGTAGAACTCCTGGTGTTGGTTGACAGAAGATTTTCGCGCGACTTACCGATAGAGCCTGATTATATCGGGATACAAGTGGATTCCATCAACTCTCAGCGGGTTATTGTTTCATGGAAAGAAACAGATAAGGAAGATACCGTTATTCTCTTGTCAGAGAAAGACTAAAGATTTTATAAGTAAAATTCAGATTACATATACACTACATCCATGGCAGATCAAAATAAGGGCTTAAGTACAAAACATCTTCTGGGGATTAAAGATCTGAATGAGCGCGACATCCAGTTGATCTTTGAGACAGCCGATACCTTCAAGGACGTGCTGAACCGGCCTATTAAGAAAGTTCCCTCTCTGAGAGATGTGACTATCGCCAATGTTTTTTTCGAAAACTCAACACGGACCAGGCTATCTTTTGAACTCGCTCAAAAAAGACTTTCCGCAGATACTATCAACTTCGCTGCTTCCTCTTCTTCGGTAAGCAAGGGAGAAACCCTTATTGATACAGTCAACAATATCCTGGCCATGAAGGTCGACATGATCGTCATGCGACACCCCTACCCTGGAGCAGGCGTATTCCTGAGCAAGCATGTCAATGCCCAGATTGTGAATGCAGGCGACGGTGCACATGAGCATCCCACACAGGCACTTCTCGACGCTTTTTCTATTCGCGAAAAGTTAGGAGACGTAGCCGGTAAAAAGGTCGCCATTATCGGAGATATCCTCCACTCCCGCGTGGCTTTGTCGAACATCCTCTGTCTGCAGATGCTGGGTGCGGAAGTCATGGTTTGCGGACCGACTACCCTGATCCCAAAATACATAAAAAGCCTCGGTGTTAAAGTAGAATACAACCTGATGGACGCCCTGAACTGGTGCGATGTTGCCAACATGCTCCGCATCCAGATGGAAAGACAGGACATCAAATATTTCCCTTCATTAAGGGAGTACTCCATGATGTATGGTGTTAATAAACGGATTCTTGACTCTCTGGATAAGGAGATCATTATTATGCACCCCGGACCGATTAACCGCGGCGTGGAAATTACCAGCGACGTGGCCGACAGCAAGCAATCCATCATTCTTGATCAGGTGGAAAACGGCGTTGCGATTCGCATGGCAGTCCTTTATCTTCTGGCTGGTCAAAAACCTTAGTATCAACTGCTTATTAAAGGTTACAACTTCCTGAGAAAATACTTTTCTTAAATATATACTAGTATTCGCTGCTTAAACGTTAATTTTGGCAGATTTCCACATTTGTTAACATCTATTGTGTGCAAGTGTGGTTTATAACTTGTTATTTAGCGATTTTAAAATTTGATATGCTTAGAAAATATATACTTGCTACGTCATTTGTATGCTTTTTTCATTTAGCAGAAGCCCAGCAATCGGAATGGTTTACCATCAACCAGGCTTATAAAAGTGGATTAGAGCTTTTTGAGAAAAAGAAATATGTGGCGGCAAGTGAACAGTTCAGTCGCGTAGAACAATCCGGCCTTAGTCCATCCTCCCAGCCACTTCCCGAAAATGAGCAGATATCCCTTTTAAAGGAAAATGCTCAATTCTACCAGGCAGTTTGTGCGCTGGAGCTGGGTAATGACAACGCTGAAAGTCTATTTTTGCACTTCATCAAAGAAAACCCTGCAAGTGCCAATACTAAGTCGGCCTACTTCCAGATAGGTAAATCTTATTTTGACCGTAAAAATTACGAAAAGGCGGTAGAATGGTTCAGTAAGACAGAAGCGGGCAATCTGGCAGGAAGAGAAGCGGATGAATACCGGTTTAAACTGGGTTACGCTTATTTCGTTGGCAAGAACTACAATGGTGCAGAACCTCTATTTGCTGAGTTAAAAGACGGCAAGAGTGAGTATGCAGAGTCATCTATCTATTACTACGCTTACCTGAATTACCTGGCTGCCGACTATCAGACCGCATTAAGAGAATTTGAGCGACTGAAAAATTCGACTCGCTACCGGGCGAGCTATCCTTATTATATTTCTGCTCTGTACTTCCTGGATAAGCGCTACGATGATGTTCTGGCTTATACTATCCCTGCTATAGAGACGATCGACCAGCAATATAAGGCGGAGATGTACCGGATCGTGGCAGCAACATATTTTGCAAAGTCAGACTTCAAGAGCTCGCTCGACTATTACCTGAGATTCCAGAACCTGGATCAGGGTAAAACACAAAACAACCAGGATAACTATCAGCTTGGTTACATCTACGTACAGCAGAAAGAATACGAGAAAGCTATCAAGGAACTGGAGAAAATGAACACTCCGGATATCCATTATCAGAACGGGATGATCGTTCTGGGAAGTGCACTGATCAAAACCAATAATAAACAAAGTGCCCGCAACGCCTTTTTCAGGGCATCTCGCCTTGACTTCGATCCTAAATTGAAAGAGGAAGGCTTGCTGAATTACGCAAAACTTTCACAGGAGCTGGAATTCCATACCGTAGCACTCGACGCGGTTCAGGAGTTCATCAAGACCTACCCGAGATCCACCCGGATAAATGAGGCAAAGACCCTTCTTGGAGAAGTGCTTTTATCGACCAGAAACTTCAAGGAAGCAGTAAACATCCTGGAAACGATACAGAACAAAAATGAAGAGTCGCAAATGGTTTATCAGCGTGTGACTTACTTCCGTGGACTGGAATTCTATAACGAACGTGCGTTTGAAAACAGTATATCGATGTTCATGCGTTCCCAGAACAATTCAATCGATCCGGAAATCACTGCTCTGGCCACTTACTGGCTTGCTGAAGCCATGTTTGAGGTCCGTAAATACGGAGAGTCAGTTACCCAGTTTGAAAAGTTCCTGGCTATGCCGGCTGCAAAGAAAACAGACGTTTACAACTACGCCAACTATGCTTTAGGCTACTCGGCTTTTCAGAATGAAGGCTATAGCAAGGCCTCTAACTATTTCCTGCGCTTCCTGAACGGTAATGACAAGGATCAGAATACCATCGTAGATGCTACTCTCCGGCTAGCGGATTCCTACTTTGTCATGAAGAGCTATGATGCCGCGATGGCGCAGTATAACAAGATCATCGCATGGAAAAGTCCAGGTGAAGATTACGCTTTATTCCAGAAAGGAATGATCCAAGGATTACAGGGACAGAACGACCTGAAAATCTCGACTCACGAGGCTTTACTGCGACAGTTCCCGAATTCAAATTATTCAGACGACGCCGGATTCGAGATTGCCTATACTTATTTCGTAAAGGGTGACAACGAAAAATCAAAGACCGACCTGCAGGCGCTGATCGAAAAATATCCGAGAAGCAGCTATGTGCCGAGAGCATTGGTAACGATCGGTCTGGTTCAGTACAACGGCGATGAGAATGACGCGGCACTTGCTACCTTCCAACGTGTGGTACAGGACTACTCTACTACTGATGAAGCGAAGCTGGCACTAGAGTCGATCAAAAATATCTATCTGGACAAGGCAGATGCAAACGGGTTCCTGGCATACGCCAATACGACGAGCATTGGTAACCTGTCGACATCAGAGCAAGACAATATTACCTTCCAGGCGGCGAACAACCTGTTCCTGAAGGGCGACTCACAGGGAGCATTTGATGCGATCAATGCATACTTCGACAAGTTCCCTAAGCCGATCTACGAGAAACATGCGAAGTTTATTCGTGCAGAGAGCCTTGTGAAGCTGGGTCGTCCGGACGAAGCCATTCCCGACTATACTTTCATCCTGAATGACTGGACGAGTGATTACACAGAGCGTGCGCTGATCAGTATTTCCAAGCTTTACCTGAATCAGAAGAAATACAATGAAGCTGTTGTTTACCTGAAAAAACTGGAAACTACTTCAGAATACAAGGCGAACTACAGCTATGCCGTAAACAACCTGATGGAAGCGTATAGCAACATGAACATGCCGGATGACGTGCTGAAGTATGTGAAGCTTGTGCGTGCGTTTGACCGTGCATCGGAAGATGATAAGAACAGAGCAGGACTTTATGGTGGAAAGGCTTACCTGATGAAGGGTGACACCACATCTGCCGTAAAAGAACTAACCGCGGTTGCTACTAAAACCACCACAGCTACTGGAGCAGAAGCCCTATATACAGTGGCCAATGTGCAGTACCAGAAGAAAGACTACAAAACCTCTCAGAAGAACATACTGGACCTGGTGAAGAGAATGGAATCTCAGGATTACTGGGTTGCCAAAGCATATATCCTGCTTGCCGACAACTATGTAGCCCTTAAGGATACTTTCCAGGCAAAGGCCACTTTACAGAGCGTACTGGATAACTATGAAGGTAAGGACGACGTGCTGCCAACTGCGAAGTCAAAGCTGGATCAACTGAATACTAAGAACAAATAGGCTAGAATGAAACTGAATCATATTCCATATACAACTGCTATCTGCGCGCTTTTGATCTCGTCGGTTTCTTATGCACAAACCGAGGATCCAAAGAAGACAGAACCTGCAAAAAGTTCGTTAACAGAAGAAATCGTCGTTGAGCGACCATATAAACCTGTCTTAGCTGACGCCGCGAAAATCAGGAGAAGTCCCGATTTGAACAGCAACAGCGTATACAGACGCCCACTTAACTACTCGATATTCGACAAGAAGCTGGAAGTGAATACGGACATCCGTCAGCTGCAGGCTCAGGAGGTTGTACAAGGTGACCGTCCGCCTCTGAAGAATAATTATGCGAAGTTCGGACTGGGTAACTTCAGTACCGGTTTGGCAGAGCTTTATCTTAATACCGGTACAGACGAGGCCTTACAAGCAGGCTTCTTTGTGAAGCACCTGAATCAAAAAGGCGATTACGAGGGACAGAAGTTCTCCCGTCAGAGCGCCGGCATATTCGGAAAAAGCATTCAGGAGCAGGTATCCCTGTTCGGTGAGCTGGGATTTGAGAAGTTCGGAACCACTTACTACGGTCTGGATCCGGTAAGCAATCAGCCTTTCAGTGCTGATCCTGAAAAGCAGCGTTACAATACCTTTACGCTGAGAGGTGAGATGCTGAAGAACTACCGTGAAGAAGACGAGATTGACTATGCACTTAAAGCTGATGCTTATTTCCTTTCGGATAAGTTCAACGCAAAGGAAAATGCATTCGTGCTGAGCGGCTTTGTCAACAAGGTCTGGGATAAATTTAACGTGGGTGTGAATACATCACTGGACTTTACCCAAACGAAAGACTCAGCCTCTATAGGCAACCATATTTTCAGGGCTAACCCATACATCAAGTTACAGGGCACCAACTTCAAGTTAACGCTGGGTGCGAATCTGGTACAGGAGTTCGGTAGCAATTCAGGCTTCAACCTCTACCCTGCCATTACGGCCGAAATGCCGATCGTTCCTGAATTTGCCACCATCTTTGCGGGCTACACGGGCGACGTGAATAAATCAACGTTGAGAAACTTTTCCGATGAGAACCCTTATCTGAACAGGAACATCAGCATCCTCAACACCAATGAGACTGCAAATTTCTACGGAGGTATCAAGGGGAACGCAGGTGCAGGCTTCGGCTACAAGGCAACGCTTTCTTACAAGAAGCTGGAGAACATGGCACTGTTTATCAATAATCCAACCAATCCGGAACGTTTCGACGTGATCTATGACGACGCGAATGTGACAGGATTAGAGGGTGAGATTAATGTGAAGGTATCTGAAAGATTCAGCTGGCTTGGAAGAGTGTCGATCAATAACTACAACATGGATGTTCAGGAAAAGGCCTGGTTCAAACCAGACTTCAAACTGTTCACCAATGCTCGTGTGAAGGTGACCAAGGAGCTGACGCTGGATGGAGAGCTTGTGTTCAATGACGCAACATCCGCTATCTTGTCTACCCCTACTCCGAGCATTGTTAAGGTGAAAAGCTATGCTGATATCAGCGCCGGAGCAGAGTACCTCTACCAGGAGAAGGTAGGTATTTTCCTGCGCCTGAATAATATCGTTGGGAACAAGTACCAACGCTTCTTATACTACCCTCAGCTGGGTATGAACGTACTTGGAGGCATCAACTATTCATTCTGATATCTTTGCTAGATTGACTTTTTAGTGTAATTTTACGGGAATGAACATTTCGCTATATATATCGGAATTGCTACGGGATTATGATGAGGTATGTCTTTCTGATATAGGCACTTTCTATAAGGAGAGAACCCCGGCATCTTTTAACGAGGCGTCAGGTGTATTTAAAGCTCCTTATGATCAGGTGCGCTTCCGCTCTGCTGCGGACGGTGATGATGTTCTGGTTCGTTACATTAGTCAGGCTAAAAAGATCTCGGAAGCCTCATCCCGCTATTTCATTAATAAGTTCGTCAACAGCATACAGCAAAGTCTTGCTTCGGATAACCAGGTAGAGCTACAGCCTATTGGCATTCTCAAGAACGGACATTCCGGCTTACAGCTTATCGCTGCCGATAGCTCCCCTGCCTATTTCGGTCTTCCAGCTGTTCAGGACCCTGCTTACTCATCAAGGGTGCGCACACTGAATACCGCACAGGTAGAACAGGCAAACCAGCTTGAGGTGATGGAGGAGGAGTCGGAATCCTCAGGTACGGGTAAGACACTGACGATTGCATTCATCATTCTGCTGATCGCAGCAGGTCTGTTGTATGTGTTCCAACCCTCCCTGTTTAATTTGACGGCAGACAAACCGATAACAGAACGGAATAAGCCAAAGGTAGAAACACCTGCTGCTAGCAAGGCGGCTCCGGTAGCGGCGCCCGCAGAAACAATCAAAGACAGCAGTACCTCAGGGACAGCTGTCAATCATCAGGATTCCGTAAAAACACAGGTCAGGACACCAGCTACAACGCCGGTTACCACACCGGCCAAAACGCCTGTTAAGGCTACAGCTCCTGCAGCGGTAGCGGCGGCACCATCATTCGAAGTGATCGGCGCATCCTTTGCCTTGTCTTCAGAAGCGGAGACCTATGTGAAGCTCATGCAGAGCCGGGGCATCAAAGCCCGGGTGGTGGAAGATACAAGAAAACCAAAATACAAAATCAGCCTGGGTTCGTTCAGCACGTTTGAAGCAGCCAATGTTGAAAAACGGCGCGTACAAAGTACCTTTAACAAAGAGGCCTGGATCTTAACCGTAAACGATAAAGCTAAAAAATAACACACATGTTTTTATTACAAATCGATTCCTTTAACAACGTTACTCCCGACACTGTGGCAACTGCTACTACCCAGGCTTTGCAGGAAGCACAGGAACTCAGTTTCTTCGACCTTCTGCTGAAAGGCGGTTGGGTGATGCTTCCACTGGCACTTTTGTTTTTCCTCGGACTGGTCATCTTCATCGAACGCTACATCACCATCAGAAAAGCTTCAAGAAATGAATCTAACCTGATGTCGCAGGTGAAGCAAAGTGTACTGACAGGTCACCTCGACTCTGCCATTGCATTGTGCAGAAACAGCAACTCTCCACTAGGACGCATGCTTCAAAAGGGACTTCTCCGTATTGGTCGTCCGATCAAGGAAATTGAGGGAGCGATTGAAAACTTGGGTAAGCTGGAGGTTTCAAAGCTGGAGAAAAACATCAGTATCCTTGGTATCGTAGCAGGTATTGCACCAATGCTTGGGTTCGTGGGTACCATCCTTGGGGTTATCAAGATTTTTTACAACATCTCTTTAGCTGATAACATCAGTATTGGTCTTATCGCGGGAGGTTTATACGAGAAAATGATTACATCAGCCACAGGTCTGGCTATCGGTATCCTTGCATACGTAGGTTACCATATCCTGAACATCATGGTTGACCGCGTTATTTTAAGAATGGAAACAGATGCTATCGAGTTTGTAGATCTGTTAGACGAACCAGGAAGATAAACAGGCATGAATTTAAGAAAGAGAAATAGACCGGCAGCTGAAGTAAATACTTCGGCGATGAACGATATCATGTTCTTCCTGATGCTGTTCTTCCTGATCGCTTCTACAGTGACCAATCCGAACGTGATTAAGCTGATGCTGCCCAAGTCGGATACCGGACAATCTGTATCCAAGAAAACCGTTACTATATCAGTAACAGAAAACCTGGAGTATTTTCTGGATAAGCAGCCTGTAGCTGTCACCGAATTAGAGAGCAGATTGCAGGGTTTGAAGCAGCAGACAGATGAGCTGACAATTGTATTATATGTTGACCGCAAGGTTGCTATTCAGGACGTTGTTCAGATTATGGATGTTGCCAACAGATTGGCTATAAAACTTGTTTTAGCAACAGAACCTAAGTAAGGTATGCAGTACCAGGAAGAAAATAATTATCCGAAGGCGTTTATGATTGCCGGAGCTTTAATGGCTGCATTTCTGCTCCTCTGCTATATCCTGCGTTTCGGAATGAACACTCCTCAGGAAGTAGGAACCGGTGGCATCATCGTGAACTACGGAACTGCTGAGGAAGGTATGGGTGAGGATTACATGAGCATAGAGGAGCCGTCCATGGATCCGAATGCTAATAATACTCCGCCCGACAAAGTAGTTGAAGAATCACAGCCCCAACCTACCCCCTCAGCTGAAACCAGCGAGAAAACGGTAGTGACTCAGGAGATGGAAGATGCTCCGGTTATAAAGGCTAGTCCGAAAAAGACAACATCGACGGCTCCCGCAACTGCTGCTGAAGAGAAACCTTCAAAGCCGGCGGTTAACCAGAATGCGCTGTACAAAGGTAAAAAGACCAAAGGCTCAGGCCTCGGTGACGGTACCGGCAGTACTCCTGGTAATCAGGGTGACGTTGACGGGGATCCTCTGGCACCAAATTATGGCAGCGGCGGATCGGGTTTTGGAAACGTGAAGCTGGATCTGGCGAGCAGAAGGTTCATGAACCTGCCTAAGATTTCGGATGAAGGTCAGCTATCAGGGCGTATTGCCGTGGAGATCCGGGTCGACAAACGAGGTCAGGTTGTATTTGCCCGAGCCGGTGTTAAAGGAACCACTCTATCGGATCAGGCGCTTTGGAGAAAGTGTGAACAAGCGGTATTGGGCGCTAGTCTGAACCAGCTGGAATCAGCTCCGGATGTGCAGATCGGTGTAGTAGTCTTTAACTTCAAGGTAAAGTAAGGCGAAGGAATATAGCTTACTCAAATGGACTACCGTCAAACTGTTGAATACCTGTATTCACGCTTGCCCATGTTTTCAAAGCAGGGTGCTTCAGCGATTAAGAAAGATCTTGATAATACCCTGGTGCTATGTGCCGCACTCGGCAATCCGCAGCACCGGTTTAAGGCGGTTCATGTCGCGGGAACCAACGGGAAAGGTTCCTCGTCGCACATGTTGGCCTCCATACTACAAGAGGCCGGTTATAAGACCGGCCTTTATACTTCTCCACACCTTCGTGACTTTCGTGAGCGGATCCGTATCAATGGGGAGATGATCACTGAGGAGCAGGTCGTATCGTTTGTGAGTGCCCAGCGAAGTTTGATTGAAGAGGTAAACCCTTCATTTTTCGAGGTGACAGTGGCTATGGCGTTCGACTATTTCGCCAACGAGAAAGTCGATATTGCCGTGATTGAAACCGGATTGGGCGGGCGCCTGGATTCCACCAACGTGATCAAACCTCTGGTATCGGTGATCACCAATATCGGCTATGACCACATGGCAATCCTGGGAACTACGCTTCCCGAGATCGCTGCTGAGAAGGCCGGAATCATCAAGCCGGAAGTGCCGGTGGTTATTGGCGAAGCCTCTGAAGAGGTGAAAGAAGTCTTTCTGGAAAAAGCAGCACGGGAGCATTCCCCTATCTACTTCGCTTCAGAAGAATGGAAAGCCGACCGTAGGGAGGCTTCAAACGATCAACTGCTTCACCTGAGGGCCGAAAAAACAACAGCCGGTACCTCGGATGCTAACGCGGCGATTGATCTCTCGCTGGACCTTACAGGCTCCTATCAGCTCAAGAATGTAAAGACGGTGCTCTCGACAGTCGAACAACTCAGGCTATCCGGCTTTGTCATCAGTGATGAGCAAGTCTATGCAGGATTACAGCAGGTTACTTCGCGCACGGGATTAATGGGCAGATGGCAGACCATCAGCCATCATCCGCTAACGATTTGCGACACGGGTCATAATGAAGATGGTATCCGAGAGGTACTTAAAAATTTGGCAGGCATTTCATACCGGCAGCTTCACCTGGTGATCGGCATGGTCAAAGACAAGGATATTAGCAAGGTGCTCAGCATGCTGCCCAAGGAGGCGATATACTACTTCTGTGCTCCGGACATAGAGCGGGCCAAACCGGCATCAGAGCTGAAAAAAGAGGCATTTGCAGCAGGGCTTTCCGGCGAGGCTTACCCAAGTGTTACGGCAGCGCTTTTGGAGGCACAGGCATGCGCGAAGGACGCAGACCTGGTATTTGTAGGCGGCAGCACTTTTGTAGTTGCAGAGGTGGTCTAATTGTCTGAGCTGACCAAATACTACAAGTAGTGCAAACGCCCGAAGGTATAGGCTACACCCAGAGTCAGCGAGCTAAACATATCATTTTTCGATCCCCGTGATACCAGCCCATCTATCTTATCTCCTAAAACGAAATTGAGTTGATAGTTGAGGTTTAATAAGATTCGCGAATCATCTCCCATACTCACGTCGATGCCAGCCATAGCAGGCAAATAGAGCTCTTTATTGTGGTAGAGAGCTTCTGAATTTTCGCGGCTTCGTATAACGAGCACACCACCCCCTGAGCCCAGATATAATCCTTTTGCTACGCGGCTTATAAAAGAATCCTGAAAAACGCGGTACCGGCGGGGCCGTCCTGTAAACTCCCCGAGGTGTACCTTGCCCCTCACCTGAAACGTAGCGAACTCACTGTTGAAACCTTCGGTACGCCCATTGTCGGCATTTATGCTGGAACCTGACATGGTACCGCCCTGAAGTTCAAGCCCGGCATTCAGATAGGGCGTGAAATAGTAGTCCAGACTCCCCGAAGCCAAATAGTTTAAGTCAGGCTTCTGCCGGTCTGTGTAAGAATGCACGAGGCCCCCACCTATTCCAATAGAGAAGTTCTTGTAGCTTTGCTGGGCATGCAGATGATCTGCCAGTGAGCACAGGATCAGCACCAGAAGTGCTGATCGATAATTGAATTTAATCATGAATACGTGTATTTAGCGCTACATGCTCACTGTTCCAATGACTTCCCTTAGCTTGGCAGCAGATGCATGGAGTAATTCCTTCTCCTGATCGGTGATTTCCAGGGGTAATACCTCTCGGATTCCATTCCGGTCTACTACGCAGGGTACACCCAGGAATACGTCCGACACTCCATGATAATCATTAAGCAGTGTGGAAACATTCAGCACAGAGGCTTCATTGTGGAGGATTGCTGTGCAGATCCGGTCAAGAGCAAGGGCTATTGCATAGAATGTGGCTCCCTTGGCCTTGATGATCTGATAGGCCGCGTTTTTGGTATCGGAGAAGATTTCTTCTTTATCCTGGTCTGAGAGCGACAGTCCGGAGCCGGCTACGTTTGCCAGGCTCCACAGGGGAAGCTCTGAGTCTCCGTGTTCGCCGATAATATGCGCGTGCACGCTTCGCGAGTCAATGTTCAGCTTTTCACCGATCAGGTAGCGGAAGCGGGCGCTGTCGAGCAAAGTTCCGCTGCCGATGATCCTGTTGGTTGGCCACCCGGATTTTTTCCATGTGAAGTAACTCATCACATCAACCGGGTTGGAGGCAATAAGCAGAATACCGTCGGTATTGTATTTAAGCACCTCAGTAGTGATGCTCTCAAAAATGGCAACATTCCGTTTCAAAAGGTCTATCCGGGATTCACCATCACGCTGAGCGGCTCCGGCAGTGATAATGATGATATCAGCACCGCGGCAGTCCTCATAGCTACCCGCCCAGACCTTTGATTGTCCGAGAAAGGGTAAACCGTGGCTCATATCCAGAGCATCGCCAACAGCTTTTTCCTGGTTCGCATCAATGAGTACGAGCTCATCCATCCGCTCCCTTAATAGAAGTGTATAGGCAGTAGTGGAACCTACAGCTCCGGCTCCAATGATGACAATGCGGCTTTTCTTATTTTTTAATGACATGAGATGTGCGTATTTGAATCACAAGATACAATTGACAACAGTATTCGGAGGAAAATAGTTCACAAAAAAAGGCTGCATAGTTCTTATGCAGCCTTCAACTATGAGAATCTTTTCAACTATTTCTTGAAGAAATCAATAATCAGACTAGCCAGTTCAACTCCTATACGCTCCTGTGCTTCGTTAGTAGCAGCTCCGATATGTGGAGTGAGAGAGATTTTAGGATGAACAAGGATCTCCTGACGAGGAGTTGGTTCGTTATCAAACACGTCCAGTCCGGCGAAGCTGACAGTTCCGTTATTTAAGGCTTCGATCAGTGCTTCTTCGTCGATAGTACCTCCGCGCGAACAGTTTACAATCCCTACGCCTGTTTTCATTCTTGCGAATTCATGCGCTCCAAGGATCGGTTTATCCAGGAAAGGAATGTGCAAACTGATGAAGTCACTATCGGTGATCAGTTCATTGAATTCAACCTTCGTTACCGGAACATCTACATTGATGCCACCAGCAAGGTTCAGCTGCAAGGTTGCAGGAACATCATACAGGTCGTATGCAAGAACCTCCATGCCTAAACCCAGGGCTATCTTTGCAGTCTCTCTACCGATACGGCCAAATCCGATAATACCGATCTTTTTACCTTTCAACTCGATGCCTTTCGCGTAAGCTTTCTTCAGCGAATTGAACTGTGTAGCGCCATCAACTGGCATTTTCCTGTTTGAATCGTGCAGGAAACGGATACCCGTGAACAGGTGAGCAAATACTAATTCAGCAACGGAGGGAGAAGATGCAGCAGGTGTGTTTACCACTGCAAGTCCTTTTTCACGTGCATATTCAACATCAATATTGTCCATTCCTACTCCACCACGACCGATCAGTCGCAGATTAGGACAAGCATCAATCAGGTCTTTTCTCACCTTGGTAGCACTGCGTACAGTGATAGCATCAAAGTTCTTTAAAGCTTCCGGAAGCTGATCCTGAGGAATGTTTTGTGTTTCGACAGTAAAGCCGGCTTCTTCAAGTAATTTCTTACCGACAGCGTCTATACCATCATTTGCAAGTATTCTTATCATTGTCTTGTATTTGTTTTATCTAAGCGTTGTTATCTGCAAACTCTTTCATCGTATCGATAAGAGCCTGAACAGAAGAAAGAGGTAAAGCATTGTAAATAGAGGCTCTGAATCCTCCTACACTGCGGTGGCCTTTGATGCCGATCATTCCACGTTCTTCAGCAAATTTCAGGAATGGCTTTTCAAGTTCAGCGTTCTCCATTACGAAACAAACGTTCATACGAGATCTGTCTTCTACTGCACAAGGACCTTTAAATAATGGGTTGCGATCGATCTCTGCGTAGAGCGCTTCAGATTTTTCGATATTTTCTTTCTCGATTGCAGCTACGCCACCTTTGGCTTTCAGCCATCTCAGGTTTAATAATGATGCGTAGATAGAGAATACAGCCGGTGTATTGTAAAGTGATTTGTTATCTGCATGAACTTTGTAGTCGAGCATCGAAGGAAGCTTGCGGCCTGACTTACCCATTAGTTCATCTTTGACGATTGCCAGGGTAAGACCTGCAGGTCCCATATTCTTCTGTGCACCGGCATAGATAATACCGAAATCAGCAACATTGATCTGACGGCTGAAAATATCTGATGACATATCTGAAACGATTGGCACAGTTGTTTCAGGAAAGCTGAAGAGCTCCGTTCCGAAGATGGTGTTGTTGGAAGTGCAATGGAAATATGCTGCGTCAGCAGGGATTTCAAAGTCTTTAGGAACGAAAGTGTAATTGGCATCTTTTGATGATGCTACAACATTTGCGTTTCCGAAAAGCTTCGCCTCCTTAATTGCCTTACTTGACCAGGCTCCTGAATCCAGGTATGCGGCAGTTTGACCTTCGCCTAAAAGGTTCATAGGAACCATTGTAAACTGTAAACTTGCTCCACCCTGCAACAGAAGTACTGAGTAGCCTTCAGGAACGTTTAAAAGCTCCTTAATAAGAGCCAGTGTTTCGTCAACTACAGCTTCGAATTCTGGGGCACGGTGAGAAATCTCAAGAATGGAAAGTCCGGTATTGTTAAAATTTAATACTGCCTCTGATGCTTGTTTAAAAACTTCCTGTGGCAAAATACAGGGTCCGGCGCCGAAATTATATTTCATGGTATAACTCTTGTTAGTAATGCGCCAAATTTATAAGTTTTATTAAGGAAATACAGGAGAAAATGAAATATCCTTGTAATATTTAAAAAACTTCTCACTTATTCAATCACTGGCAACTTACTTGCATGTGGCTTGTGGCAGATGCGAAGCCCCCACAAACATCTCCTCTGCACATCCGGCATCTATGATAGAGATATTCAGTAGCTTGGATTTGATCAGGCTTGCTATAGATCCAATGGGCCTCACATATCATTTGAAATTCTTTTCTTTGCAGGACGATGGATGTATTTGGACAGGCATTACGGGATTATTACGAGGACAGACACGTTCCTACACTCTGGTTGTATAATACGTATGGAGACCCGGAAGAAATGCCGGTCGACGTTTTTTTCAGAGATTATGAGGAGATGCCGGAAATCGAGAGGCTTGCTCTTAAATATTGTAAAGGGCGCGTTTTGGATGTCGGTGCCGGAGTAGGATCACATGCCCTCGTACTGCAGCAAAACAGGATGGATGTGACCGCACTGGAGATCTCTGCTGAAGCCTGCGAAATCATGAGGGAACGTGGCGTGAAGCAGGTAGTGAATGAGGACTTTTTTGCATATGAGGCCGAGAAGTTCGATACCATCCTGCTATTGATGAACGGAATCGGGCTCTGCTCCTCGCTCTCTAAGCTGGAAGCCTTTCTTCATCATGCGCAGCAACTGCTGAATCCTGGCGGCCGACTGGTATTTGATTCATCTGACCTGAGCTATCTTTATCAGAGTCAGCCCTTTCCCAAAGATCATTATTATGGTGAGATCGGCTATCGCTACCGATATAAAAACCAACTTGGAGAATGGTTTCAGTGGCTCTATGTTGATCAGCATACACTCAGGGAAGTTGCTGAACAGGAAGGCTGGAGCTGTGAGCTCCTGTTAATGGAGTCCACAGACCAGTTCCTCATGAAGCTCAGTCGTACTGACGAACAAGGATTATAATAAGATGTTCCTGGTGATTTCCTTGTCGATAGTAATATAACCCGGAAATTTCACGTCCTTGTTGCCCAGTCCTATTGTTGGTCTGATCTTAATGGTGAGTACACTCTTTTTATCGTTGGAATTCTTATCGAAGAATTCGAGGATGGCGCGCTGTGCTTTACTGTCGGACAGGAAGCCGTACATGTTTGCATTGACCTTTATGGGTACTACAACCCTCCCTCCGTTTGCTGCAACCTGAACCGCCTGATCTACGAATCCATTGGCGATTTCACTCCCCTTGATGAGCAACTTGTATTCAAACTGACGTATAGCTGCCGCGTTTGGACTGGGGTTTCTGATCTCCAGATTGATATTCCCTTCCAGGGGTACGTTCTTACGAAGAAGTGCAAGCACGATCCGGGGTGACTTAACAATATCAAAGTTTCCGGACTTGAGCGTTTCCATAACATTTACATTGGCGACATACAGACTATCTGCAGATTTAATGTCGTATTTGCATTTTTCAAAAGCTCTCGCTTGTTTAAGCTGTTTGTTAACACCGCAGGCGGAAAAGATAAACGCCAGCAGAGACAGATAAATAATATTTTTCATACGACAAGTCTAACGCTTTTTGCGGCAAGTTTGTTGTCGCAGGCACTCTTGCACGCGGTGCGTAAGACAACAGGTTGTTGCAGCATTCTGCAATCATCGGGGCTAACTGCAGCACCCAATTCTGATTATACCCCTATAAATAAGCGATTTAATAATCTCCTACGATTCTGGCAAAGTTTTTTCCTTATCCGGAACATTAACAATCTATAACATATGAAAAAGATCATGCTTTCTGCTGCATTTGCAGCGCTAATAGGCTTAGCGACCACTCAAGCGCAGACAACCGATTCAACAAGTAACAGCAACGCGGCTACAGCAAGCACTCAAAAGGTGGCTCCCTCAGGTGACGTGACACAGGCAATTGCATCATCGGGTTACAATGCAAGTCTGGCTACTGCCATCAAAAATGCAGGATTAGAATCTACACTCAAAGGAGCCGGTCCTTTTACCGTATTCGCGCCATCTGACCAGGCATTTGCATCAGTACCTGCCGGCGACAGCTTATTGACTCAGCAGCCGAAACTGGCAGCGACCCTTAAAAACCATATCGTGAACGGTAAATACTCCAAAGATGATATTATAAAGGCCCTTACCGCCGGTAAAGGAGTAGCAACACTGAATACCATTGATGGTAGCACAGTAACGCTGAAAGTAAACGAAAATAAGAATCTTGAGCTCTCAGATGCTGCAGGAAACAAAGCTCTGGTAACTGTTTTTGATGTAGAAGGAACCAATGGAACAGTACACGTCATCAATAATGTACTTGTTCCGAAACAATAATCCCTGTCTCTAATCCACATAACAGAACTCCCGGCCCTAACAGGCCGGGAGTTCTGTTATGTCTCGAATTTATTAATGTTCAGGGTGAACAACAACATGTAGTACCTGCCGAGTTTGTTCGTCCGGTTATCGAGAATGGAGTTATTGAGGACCATCCGTTGAACACTTGTATTTTGATTGAAAAGATCAAAACCTGTGAAACGCAGGGCTCCCCTATTGCTCTTCAGGAACTGAAGTTCAAGATAAGTATTCAGGATAAGAGGATTGGTCTTTACTGATCCTGCAAGACCATTGTAGAAGTTCTTATCGAGTGCAGAACCGATAATAAATGAAGGGCTTACGTTCAATCTCCCCGAAGCACTAAGGGCCCAGGAAGAGAGTTTATTTTTTTCATATTCGTCAATGGTATACGATGTTTTGTTGAAGGTATAGGTGACGGATGGGTTGAGTTCCAGACGACCTCCGGGGTTGATCTGCATTCTCAGGTTTTGCGATGCAATCAGATTCCTCCCGCTGATTCTGGTATAATTACTTAAAGATACATTATTATTATAGTTGACACTACCATTGATGTCCAGAATCAATTTGCGTCCAACCAAAGGTAGCGAAGCATTGTAGATTCCACCGAGCTGAAATCCTCCGTTCACATTTTCAAACAAAGTTTCCTGGTTAACGACATTCCCTTCCTGGTAAACGAGCACTGTATTCGAAACTACCTGATCCTGTACAATCGAAGCATTGAAATTGGTAAAGAGGGTGTTTCCGGTGTCAAAATTGAAACTGTTGTAAGAGAAGTCCACGGTATGCCAGAGCTCTGATTTGAGCGTTGGGTTACCGGTAACAGGGTATTGAGGATTGGTTACGTCTCTCACCGGCTGAAGCTGCAGATATGAAGGAGGATTACTGCTCGCCGCATAGTTGAATGCAAAGGACTTCTCAGAAGAAAATGTATAAGTATAATTTAACTCAGGAACAATGTTCAGTCCGTTCCTGTTCACGTAGATATTCCTGCTGATAGACTCACCTGTTAACTGGGTAGGCTGCACGCTCACGCCCAGGGCGTAAGAATGTTTCTGGCTATTGTGTCTGAACGATAGGCTGACTGTATGCGTCATGAAGGAGTACGTATACTTATTGCTCAATGAGTCAATGCGCTTACGCTGATAAGCCCTTGTTGTCTCCCTGTCATTCAGATACTCAGCGTAGTCATAGATATACCCTAACTCGATCATGGAGCCATTTCCCATCGGCTCGGTAAAAGAAAGCCTGCCAGAATATGAAAGATTTTCGATTGCGTTGCGGTGGAACGTTCGTTGTATGGAGTCGAGCGTCAGGTTTCCCCGCCGGTCAAAATAGTTCAGCCGGGCGTCCAGGCTCTGCCGTAATGTATTCTCCCCATTTTTAACGTTCACTTCGGCAAAGATATTCCTGCCTGGCTTCGCGAACCTGTGGTTTCCGACAATTTTAAGTCCCAGAAGAGGAGTCGAATTGAAAATGTCTTCGTCAGTAATCTGGCGTAAGCTATCTGCCAGGAATGAGTTGAGCAATTTGCTCTGGGAAAGGTCAACCTCCCTGCCGGTCTTCTTCCGGGTATAAGCTATTGAGGGGCTGATCTGTATATAATCCACTTTGTTGCGGTCATACTCCAGGTTCCATTGGAAGAGGTGATCATAAGCATTGCTGTAGATACTACTGGTATCTGAGTTGGTAATCTTCGTATTATCAGGATAAATGTTTTGACGAAATGTTTCAGAAAACAGCTCATTCTGAGCGTTAGAAAAGTTATAGCTCCCAAAGGAACTCAGGTTTTTATTATATTTTTCACGATGATTCAGTCCGAAAGCGTTTAATGTAGTCAACCCGTTATCACCACCGTTCTTTAGCGTGTAGCCGGAGCCACTAAGATTGGAGTTATTATTATTCAGATTTCCATATACACCGGTTTCGCGGTTGTTATTGAAGTAGTTGGCTAAAGCAGACAACTGGTAGCGTCCTTCCGTACCGACACCGGCATTTGTGTTTCCGAAATAGCCCTTACGCAAATTAGCCCAGGTTTTGATGTTGATGATCTTTTGGGCTCTTCCGTCGCTATTGCCCGTCAGCCTTCCCTTATCCCCATAGTCGTTGATGACCTGTATCTTCTCGATCAGGTTGGCCGGTATATTTTTGATGACCGTTTCCACGTCTCCGCCGAAAAAGTCCCGCCCGTTCACCGTGATTTTCGAGATCTGCCTTCCCTGCGCTATAATATTTCCATCGCGACTCAGTATAATTCCAGGAAGCAGCCTCATGAGGTCTTCCGTGTAAGCGTTTTCACGAAGCTTGTAGTTACGGGAATGATATTCAATCGTATCCTTTTTGATGACAAGGAGTTGTTTGCCCGTTATCAGGATCTGGTTCAGCTCATAGGATTGGGCCTGTAGTTGAAGAGGCTCCAGGTCGATAAAGAAGTTTTCAGGATCCAGTTCATACTGTCTTTCCAGAGACTGATATCCCAGGTTTGACAAAGAAAGTTTAAAGGTTGATGACAATACATCTTTGAAGGAATAGAAGCCTTTCTCGTTGGTGCGGACGCTGATTGAATCGAGATCAGAGGTAAGTAAGACTGTTGCACCTGAAATCCCGGTACCAGTAGTATCCTGCAAAGTCCCTCTTACAAAATATTTGATACTTTGAGCAGTCAGACATGGAGAGGACAGTAATAGTGCAAACAGGATTACAAATACTTTCATCTATAATGCAATAATAAAGAATATGCCTCTAGTAAAACAACTAATTATGGTTTAGCGCTGTTAAGAGGATCTCTGGGGCATGCACTTTAAACGAGGCCAGCAGCGTTCTAATATGGACTATGAATCTTTTTACGAAATTGCAACAGAAGCGACAGGAGGTTGCGGATGCTGTATACAAGATCAACGACTCTTAGCATTATGGGAATACTGTAGTCATAATAAAGCAAAAGGGCTGATTACAGCCCTTTTGTATATGTTATCGGTTATAGCCGCCTCTGCTGCCACCTCCGCGGTTGAAACCACGGTTCTGACCATCATTCGGTTTATCTTCAGCTACCTTAACGGTGATCTTACTTCCATTGTAGTCTCCACCATTCATGTTCTTGATAGCTTCTTTAGCCTCTTCATCGTTCGGCATTTCGACAAAGCCAAAGCCTCTGCTTTTGCCTGTCTCACGATCTTTAATAATTCTAAGTGATTTAACTACGCCGAAATCACCAAAGACCGCTCTTAATTCTGCTTCCTCTACTTCGAAAGGAAGACCTGCAATAAATATCTTCATTAAAACTTTAAAATTTATTCAAATGTACGGCTTTTTAATTTAAGAAACTGTAATTCTATTGACACATAACTTGTTTTTCACGAAGTTATGTGTCTTTTTTAAAAAGCCAGGTGCACCACTTTAGCGGTTTGCCTGGTGGAAGGCTGCCCGAACGCCAGATGGCGTCCGGACGGCACAGCTCTTATTTAACGGACAGATCCGCCTATGCTATAGTTGCTTCGATGATTTTGCTTTCCAGTGGATATTGAATAAGATCCACATAATCCGGCAGCGTTCCATCGTTGAGGCATGTCTCGATGATTTTCCTTCCCAAAGGATGAAGATCAGGAACCAGGTATTTTTTCAGCTCCTTCTTGAAGAAGTCGGTTAATATCTGCGCTCCGGCATCATACCCTTCAGTTCCATTGTCTTTTTGTAGATCAACTTGCAGGAAATGTTTAGGAATAACCTGACCATCGATCTTCAATGACTCCAGTGCATAGCCCAGCAAAGGGGTACGGGCAGGAACCAAAGGTTCCTTTTTAAAGCTTACATTGCCTCTGCGGGAAAGATACTCCCGTGCGATCCATTGTCCCATAAAGCCGACTTCGTAAGCACCGATGTGCTGATTCGGAATTAGAATGTAGCGTGTAAGAGGTGTGTTTAATACCTGCTCAAGCAATAAGTTCGCCTGATCAACACGGCGCCCTGTTGCAAATGGCCAGTAAGATCCCACTCCTTCACTACTCATGCCTTCCGTACTCATGATGCTCGGGTTAGCGTGTCCTCTCGGAGCTACCAGCCTCCACAGCCATGCCAATGCAGGAGGAAGAATATGGAAGATACCAATGATTCCGTAATTTGGATTCTCTCTGGTACTAGGCGGCGTCCTTATCCCGAAGCTTCTGATATCTATTTCCACAGGCTGATCAACGGTGTTGCGAACGAAGCGCCTTGGCAATATTACGCGTGGATTTGTGCATGGTTTACCAGGACTGTCGAGAGTATGTTCCCAAATCAGACAGGTCGCATCCGGCTTACCATCGATACTCAGGAATACGAGCGGTTCCTGTGGATGAATAGTAGCTCTTTCAATATCAGGATCTGTTCCGTACTGGTCAATATGATTGATTCTGAGGAACCATCCATATTCAGCATCCTTAATCACCAGCTTTTTGCCGTTCTGGAATCCCGGAAGGGCAAGCGCCATATCATCCGTTACAGGTTGTAACTCAGATGAGTCTTTTATGTCAAGGTAGTACTTCTCTTTACTTTTCAGGTTAGTGCCCAAAAGGAGACGGCCATCCGCTTCCCGTTGTATTGCACCGGTCATCTCACTCTTACCCCCGCCGCTGGCACCTTCATGCATGATGGTAAATTCATTTTCGTACGGGGTGGTTATCTTTACCGCTGAAGCATGCAGACATGTCCAGCCTTCTTCTTCGCCTATGTCCAGCAAAACGGCATATATTCCCTTTTTAGCACTTGGTCCGGGATACAGGTTATATGCGAACATTTCGTGCATCTTATCTAAGCGATTGTGAACAACCACCTGTTTACCACCGAAATGTGTATGTCTGAACGGAGGTGCCAGATAAATCACGGCACGGGGCTTAAACTCATGAGGCATTTTGCTCCGGGGGATAAAGCCCTGCAGATCTGCCAGCGCGGCTGCAAAAAAGCCTGCATTTGCCGGTGCAACCAACAATGAAGGATAACCTGTTTCATCACCGCCAGCCATAAAGGGAACTAGAATCAGTTCATCCTGCTCTGCCAGCCATTCAAACGTGGCATTTCGCAAGTCAGAAAAATCTGTACCATACTTATCTTCAAACTTGGGCTTGTCGGTTGGATTGCTATCGGCGATAACCATACAATCCGGGTCACGTCTCCTCAGGTAAGGATCTGTGTAGTTGACCGAAATTCCGTTTTTGCATCTGACGACAGTTGCCTCAACGACTTTGCCTAGACCAGGAGTATCATAGGATACTTCATAGGTATGCCCCTGAATTCTGCCGAGTGCCAGATCACTAAGATCTTCCCTGCTTTCCGCAAGAATAATTTCTTTCGATTCGACGATCCGTTCGAGTTCCAGAGGTAGTACAAACTTTTTAAATAAGGATTTTTCCATAATGCTTTTATGAGATTGGGAACCTCATTGATATACGATGCAATTGTAATCATCCTTTGGAGTTTTGGAAATGACGAACATCATAGTTTAATGTAATTCGAAGTGATTTTCGCAACAAAACGATCATTTCGTAGTGTTTTAGCAAAATCGTAGATGCTTTTCTTATGTAAAAATCAAGATATAATTGATCCTGCAGAGAGGGACAGGTTTTGTAACGATTTTTTGTAGATTTAGCCGGTTAAACCGCGATTAGCAGAATATATGGCTCTTAATTACGTCTGGGTTGCTTTTTTTTTAATATCGTTCATTGTAGCACTGGTAAAGCTGATTTTCTTTGGAGATACCCTGGTCTTTACCCAGGTCATGAACGGCATGTTCGACAGCGCGAAGACAGGCGCCGAAATCTCCATTGGATTAATAGGTATTATGACCTTCTGGCTCGGCATCCTGAAGATTGGCGAGAATGCCGGGATGATTGCCATGTTTGCCAGGGCTGTCAACCCCTTCTTTAGCAAGCTGTTTCCGGGGATTCCTAAAGGTCACCCTGCTTCAGGTTCGGTGATCATGAACTTTTCGGCTAATATGCTTGGACTCGACAATGCGGCAACTCCAATGGGGCTGAAAGCTATGAAAGACCTGCAGGATCTGAATCCGGACAAGGACACTGCCACCGACTCCCAGATTATGTTTCTGGTATTGAACACTGCAGGTCTGACGATTATACCTACCTCTGTGATCGCGTTGAGAATGGCAAACGGCGCCGCGAACCCCGCAGATATTTTCATACCTTCTTTGATCGGTACATTCATTTCATTCGTCTCCGGGATGATCGCCGTAGCTCTGTATCAGAGAATAAACCTCTTTAAACTACCCGTTCTAATCTTTATTGGTGGGTTTGTGGCTCTGATGACCGGGCTGTATTTCTGGCTTGGAGGAATGCCCCCCGACCAAATTGAAGTCTATACAGGCCTGTTGGGTGGAATTATTATTTTTTCGATTATCACTCTTTTTGTTGGATACGGCGCGATAAAAAAGATTAATGTCTATGAGTCCTTTATCGACGGAGCCAAGGATGGCTTTAAAACATCAGTCATGATCATTCCTTTCCTGATCGCTATCCTGGTAGCCATTAGTGCCTTTCGTGCTACCGGATGTATGGACTATCTGGTCAATGGAATCGGCTCAATTGTTGCCGCCTGCGGACTCGACACCTCTTTCGTACCTGCGCTTCCTGTAGGAATTATGAAGACACTCAGCGGTAGCGGTGCACGCGGACTAATGGTTGATGTATTAACTACTTATGGCGCCGACTCGTTCGAAGGACGGCTTGCCAGTATCATCCAGGGTTCTACTGAAACAACCTTTTATGTTTTAGCCGTATACTTCGGTTCTGTCAACATCAAGCGCCCACGCTATGCCTTAACCTGCGGCCTTATAGCAGATCTGGTAGGGCTCATAGCAGCTATATTTATTGGATATATATTTTTTAAATAAAAATCATGAAACAGAAAACTATTGCACTCATTGCTCATGACGGAAAGAAAGACGAAATGGTAGCCTTTGTAAAGACCTACCACGATATATTGCAGCCGATGAACCTGATTGCGACAGGAACAACAGGTTCTAAAATTCAGGAAACCGGTCTCGAAGTAACCCGCAAATTGAGCGGACCTGCAGGAGGTGATGCGCAGATAGCTGCTATGGCCGCTGAGGGAAGCCTGAGTGCTATCATATTTTTCCGCGATCCGCTGGGTAAGCATCCCCACGAACCGGACGTCCAGATGCTGCTTCGCGTATGCGACGTTCATAATGTTCCCCTGGCAACAAATATGGCCTCTGCAAAATACCTGCTGTTAGGCTTGGTTGAAGAAATAGAAAGTAACAATTAATATTTCATAATGAAAAGAACACTTGGGATGGGGCTTATTCTGGCGATCACGGTTGTGAACGCACAAGACAGGATGACTCCAGAGCTGCTCTGGAAGCTCGGGAGGGTTACCGGTGAGGCGGTAACTGCGGATGGAAAGAATGTCATTTATGGAGTGACTAACTATGATCTTAAAGAAAATAAAAGCAGCAGGAACCTTTTCTCTGTTCCTGTAAGCGGAGGAAAGGCCGTGCAGCTAACGTCGGCAGACGGTGGGAAGCGGGTCATATCTACTGATGCCAAATCAGGTAAAATAACTTATTTGCAAGGCGGGCAGATCTGGATCATGGATGCTACTGGTGAAAACAAGAAACAAATCAGCCACTTTGAGGCTCCGCTTAGCAACCTGCGGCTTTCTCCTGACGGAAAGCGCGTTTTATATTCGAAGGAAGTTCTGCTTCTGAAGCTTCATAGCAAGGACCGCTATCCCGAGCTGGAGAAATCTGACGTGTATGTTTATGACGATCTGAACTACAGACACTGGGATACCTGGGAAGACGGAAAATTTCAGCATATTTTCGTCGCTGATTACGTAGACGGAACCATCAGGAATGAAGTTGACCTCATGGCCGATGAGCCCTTCGACGCTCCTCAAATGCCTTTTGGCGGTGAAGAGGATGCGATATGGAGCCCCGACGGTAAATCTATCGTTTACATAAGCAAGAAGAAATTCGGCAAAGAGTATGCGGTTAGTACTAACACCGACGTCTATCTCTATTCGCTTGCTTCCAAAAAGACGGTCAATCTGAGCGAGACTTTGAAAGGTTACGACACCAATCCTGAATACAACCGTTCTGGTTCTAAGATCGCCTGGCTAAGTATGAAGGAGGATGGCTACGAATCAGACAAGAACGATCTGGTGATTTACGATTTTAAGACGGGCAAGTCCACTAACCTCACCAAAGATTGGGATGGCACTGTTGCTTCTTTCAGATGGGACGAAAACGGCAGTAAGATATATTTCCTGGCATCGACGAAAGGAACTGAGCAATTATACGAGATAACAAGCATTGCGGGTAAGCCCGGCCGCTCGCCCATTCGTCAGATCAGCACAGGGCAGCATGATATCAACACGATCGTTGGTCAGGCCGGCGCTGACCTGATTGTGAAGAAGGAGGACATGAACCATGCCGCAGAGCTTTATAAAATTAACTCCGCTACGGGAAAACTCACTCAACTGACGGAGGTAAATACAGCCACGTACGACAAGCTTGCGATGGGAAAGATATCGGAAAGACATATACGTACTTCTGATAATCAGGACATGTTAGCATGGGTTATCTATCCCCCGGACTTCGATCCAAAGAAAAAGTATCCTACTCTTTTATATTGTCAGGGTGGACCACAGTCTGCACTTTCGCAGTTCTACTCTTTCCGCTGGAACTTCCAGCTAATGGCAGCAAACGGCTATATTATCATCGCACCGAACCGGCGTGGTATGCCGGGACATGGGGTGAAATGGAATGAAGCGATAAGTGGCGACTGGGGTGGTCAACCTATGAGGGACTATCTGGCCGCTATAGATGACATCGCGAAAGAACCTTATGTGGATAAAGACAGGCTCGGCGCCGTGGGTGCGAGCTATGGTGGATACTCCGTTTTCATGCTTGCGGGCATACACGAAAACCGATTCAAGAGCTTTATTGCTCACGACGGTCTTTTTGACTTGCGCAGCTGGTATGGAACAACGGAAGAACTGTGGTTTGCCAACAAAGACGTGGGTGGTCCTTACTGGGGAAACAATCCTCCGGTAAGCTACAAAAAGTCGAGCCCTATCGAATTCGTAGATAAATGGAACACGCCGATCATGATCGTTCAGGGAGGAATTGATTACCGGGTCCCTGTTGAACAAGGACTGGAAGCGTTCCAGGCTGCCCAACTGAAGGGTATAAAAAGCAGACTTGTCTATCTTCCTAATGAGAATCACTGGGTAATAGGCGCTCAGAATGCTCAGGTTTGGCAGCGTGAATTCTTCAAGTGGCTGAAAGAAACTTTATAACCCTCAACAATGAAAGCAGTTATTATTTCTGAATCAGGCGGACCTGAAGTGCTGAAGCTGGAGGAAAGGCCTATGCCGGTACCGGGTTTTAATGAAGTGCTGATTAAAGTAGCTGCTGCGGGCGTAAACCGCCCCGACGTATTTCAAAGGAAGGGCCACTACCCTTCTCCGCCTGGAGTCGCTGCCGATATCCCCGGACTGGAGGTATCTGGTCTTGTGGCTGCATGCGGAGAAGGTGTAGTAAAATGGCAACCCGGCGACGCCGTCTGCGTGCTTATTGGCGGCGGCGGCTATGCAGAATATGTTGTTGCCCATGCCGATGTATGCCTGTCCATACCGGCAGGCCTAAGCTTCGAAGAGGCGGCCGGACTTCCGGAAACTGTGTTTACAGTTTGGCATAACGTTTTCCAAAGAGGAAAGCTGAAAGAAGGCGAGACTTTGCTGGTCCATGGTGGAACCAGTGGCATTGGCACTACGGCAATACAACTCGCACGTGCACTGGGCTCACAAGTATACGCGACTGCCGGATCTGACGAAAAAGGTGCTGCAGCAGAAGCGATGGGTGCTTTGAAGTGCGTTAACTACAAGGTGTCTGATTTCTTTGATGAACTGCAGCATGTCGGCTTCGATGTTATACTCGATATGATTGGCGGCGACTACATGGATAGAAACATTCGCCTCTTGAAAGAGGAAGGTAGACTGGTGTTCATCAATGCGGTGAGAGGCAACAAAGTCCAGCTAGACATAGCCGATCTGATGCGCCGAAGGCTGACCGTAACGGGCAGTACACTCAGGGCAAGAAACAATGAATTCAAGGCAGCTTTGGCCGAAGAAATCAGGCAAATCGTATGGCCGCTTTTCGAAAGTCAGAACGTTAAACCGATAATTTACCGAACATTTCCGCTAGCAAATGCTGCGTCAGCGCACGCGCTTATGGAGGACAGTGATCACATCGGAAAAATTGTACTTTCTGTGGATCGGGATCTAACGAATTAATAACGGTTGGTCAATGTAATATTAACCTGAAGATATCACATTTGTATGAAGCTGGCATACATTATGCATATATCTTTTACCAACCTGAATTATTCAAAATGAATCTCCAAGAGCATACTATTGAACGTTTTTTGAATCAACACAAAACGATTAAAACTTACATCGACGATCTTCCTCCGGAAGCTATTTACAGCAGGCTTATACCTGATAAATTTTCAATTCACGAAACGATTGCCTATCTAACACGCTATCATCATGTATTTATGCATCGATTAAGAACGATGATGAGTGACGTGAATCCATTCTTCGAGGTGTACAAGCCTGATTACGATCCTGAATTCGGATTTAGCTGTGCAAAGTCCACGGGCTCCCTTCTGCACGAGATGTATCGTTTAAGAGAGGATATTTGTACACTCCTGGAGAATGCAGATAACGAAAGTGCCTCACGCGTAGGCACACATGCTGTCTTAGGCAGAATGACGGTTAGTCAATGGACCGAGTTCTTTCTTCTCCATGAAGCGGCTCAGCTTTTCAAGATCTTCAAACTGGCGGGAAGTTTCTGGTCAATGGAAAATGAGCAGCATGATAATGTAATCCACCTTCCGCGACTTACTAACTACCTCGATGAACTGGCTGTATAAGTCATAGCGATATCTGTTAAGTACAAATACTGTATGATAAATTCTACATGTATGAATTATCATACAGTATTTTCTTATTGAGGTAACCTCCGGGCTTTAACCATCCGGTCTGCCCCGTTAATATCTTTTCTTAAATCGCCTGCGAATCCGTACTCGCTGATCAGTGCTAGCATGGGTTCACCCATAAGCGAATTGATTTCAAAGTACACAGATCCATCAGGAACAAGACAGGTTTGCGCCAGAATCAAAATCTTTCGGTAGAAAATCAAAGGATCCTCATCGGGTACAAAGAGAGCAAGTGAAGGCTCGTTTTGAAGTACATTTGCGTGCATTTGGGCTTTCTCTGCACTCGTGATGTATGGCGGATTGCTTATAATAATATCAACTGTATCTTTTTGAAAATCTGACAGTTCATTCAGCACATCACCTTTAACAAGCCTGACATCCACATCATGGAACACGACATTACTTGACGCTATCCTGAGGGCTTCTTCTGAAACATCGACAGAGATTACTTCAGTATTCGGTAGCTTCTTCTTCAGGATGATTGGGATACAGCCACTTCCTGTGCCGATATCGAGTATCCGACGGGCACCTTCCTGATTTCGTTGTAGCGCAATGTCGCTCAATACCCAGTCCACCAATTCTTCAGTCTCAGGCCTGGGAATGAGTACCCCCGGCGCAACTTTGAATCTTAGACCATAGAAGTCAGCGAAGCCAAGCAAGTATTGGAGGGGAGTGTTCTGTTTCAAACCGTCAAGCACTTTCAAAAGAAGCTGTTCCTGTTCGTGCGAAAGCGGAGTTGACCTCTGCCCCATCTGTGCTGTGAACCTTATATCACAAACGTCTTCAATGGCTACGCGGGCCAGGCTCTGAGCTTCGTTCTCACCATATTGATCTGCCAGCTCAGTGGCAATTTTCTGCTCTATCTCTCCGATCGTCATATTCGGGCAAAATACAGATTAATCTACAATTGAATAACTAAATTTGTTGCGCTGTATGAAAGACAACACGATTGAAGTACCGGAAATAAAGTATATGCAACGCTGCTTTGAGCTGGCCGAGCTTGGAATGGGATCAGTAAGTCCGAACCCTTTGGTTGGTTCGGTAGTGGTCTATCAGGGTAAAATAGTTGGGGAAGGATACCATCGGAAATACGGACAGGCACATGCGGAGGTAAATGCCATCAATGATGTGATGAACCGCTATCCGGATCAATATAAAGAGATATTAAGCCACTCGACCATCTATGTCAATCTTGAGCCCTGTTCGCACTTCGGCAAAACGCCTCCCTGCGCAGACCTGATCATCCGGCATAAAATTCCACATGTGGTGATCGGCTCTCCCGATCCATTCGACTCTGTGAATGGCAAGGGCGTGCTGAAGTTGAGGGAGGCGGGCATCAGAGTAACGGAGAACTTCTGTGTTGAAGAGGCAAATTTCATCAACAGACGCTTCTTTACGCGCATCACCAAGCAGAGGCCCTATTTCATCCTGAAGTGGGCGGAGACTGCCGACGGGTTTTTTGCTCCGTCCGACCGTTCTCAAAAGTGGATATCGGGCAGGGAAGCTAAAGTTCTTTCCCATAAGTGGCGCACGGAAGAAGATGCTGTATTGGTTGGAAAAAACACAGCTTTAGCGGATGACCCTCAACTAAATGTTCGGGAATGGAATGGTCGCAACCCGGTACGCATTGTAATCGATAAAAATCTCGAACTACCCGCAAACTCGCATTTGCTGGATCAGTCTCAACCTACTATAGTTTTCAATGCTAAAAAGACGGACTACGATAGTCAAACAAAATACCTTGAAATAGAAAATTTCGATCACTACCTCCCACAGATGATTGCCTACCAGCTGTACATACTCGATATCCAATCGGTGATCATTGAAGGAGGTGCAGCTACATTGGATCTCTTCATCAAGGAAGGATTATGGGATGAAGCCCGCATTTTCGTCGGCCCATCCCGTTGGCATGAAGGGTTGCCTGCTCCGACTTTGAAGGGAGGAACCAGGAAGACATATTCGGTAGGTGAAGACCAGTTGATGATGATATGGAATACGGATCAGGCTCTCAGGTAAAGGCTTCTTCGTGAAGAATTTAACTTGAGTGAAAATTTAGTTCAACTTTCTGAAAACATTTCACAAATAGTCCTACTTTCGCGCTTCCTTAACGCGCAGACTAACAATGAGAAAGAGGTTTGAACATTTCTACAACAACGTTTACAAGATTTTCTGTATCTACATATTCCAGCTTTTATTATTCACCTGCTTTCGAATATCCTTCATTGTACGCCTCCACAATACTGATATCTTCAGCATGCCTGTAGACACAGCGAAGGCCTTTTTCAGAGGATTTCAGTTTGACACAATGGTGATCAGCTACAGCCTTGTTATTCCATTCTGCTTGTTCCTCAGTTTTATCTTCGTATCATCAACGAAGTACCGGTCTTTCATCGAAAAGTTTGTCTGGGCATATTGTGGCATTTCTGTTGGCCTCTTCATGCTGGTCTTATTTATTGATCAATATTTCTACAACTATTTTCAATCTCACATTAACATTTTGATATTCGGGCTCATCGACGATGACACAAAAGCGGTAATGACCTCGGTGTGGTCAGACTATCCTATTCTGAGGATCTTCCTGCTATGTTCATCCATCTTGTCCGCTTACGCCTTTTATGCTAAACGCTTGTATAGAAAGAGACACTTCAGCCTGAAAATGCCTCTATGGGCAAATATCAGTGCGTCACTGGCCATTGTAGGAATCCTTGTTCTTGGCATCAGACAGTCGCTGAGCACTTTTCCCCTGCAATCTCATGACACATCAGTTTCAACCAGCAAATCAATCAATTTCCTTGCGACTAACGGAGTTTATGCGCTGAAAACTGCTTTTTCTGAACGTAACAAAGCAGACGATATCCAGCGATCCTCGCTCAGCCTTGTTCATGAAATGGGCTATGACAATATTCGGGCAGCCGCTAAGGATTACTTTTCAGAAAAAGACCTGCCCGCTGACTTGACTGAGGAAAGCGCAATCAGGAACCTGTTTTCCACAACGCCGAAAAACGCTTATTTGGCGAGAAATAAACCCAATGTTATATTTCTCTTTATGGAAAGTATGAGCAATTACAATATGATGCTCAACTCCGGGGATGTTGACGTGATGGGGAGACTGAAACCGCATTTCGGGTCTGATGTGGTGTTCAGAAATTTTGTTTCCAGCGGCAACTCGACGGTTCAGAGCCTCGAATTTCTCCTTACGAACAGCCCTATAGCATTAACTCAGTCGCGCTATAGGTTTCAACCTCTTCCTACTGGTACAGCACAGCCGTTTAAACGTGCGGGTTTTGAAACGATCTTCGTTACCGGGGGAGAAACCTCGTGGAGGAATATACATGAGCTCGCTCCGAACCAGGGTTTTGATAAGCTCTTCGGAAGAGAGGATATCTATAAGGAAATTCAACATTCTACAGGAAATCATTGGGGCGCCTATGACGAATACTTATTCGAATACGTCTTCAGGAAGTTATCAGCTGATCAGGACCGTCCCAAGTTCATGTTTATCCAGACAACGAGCAATCATACACCATTCGACCTGCCAGCTACTTACAAGCCTCTGCCCATAGAATTGCCGGCAGATGTTAAGAAGCGGCTTTTAGTTGAAGAAAGTCTGGCGATAAAGAACTTAAACTGTTTACAGTACTCTAATGATTGCCTGGGGGCATTTCTGGATAAGCTTAAACATTCACCTCTTGCAAGTAACACGATTGTAGTAGCTACCGGAGATCATAACAACCTGATGTTGTTTGACTTTGATGAAACGGGGCAGCTCTCACAAAGGGGCGTCCCCTTGTATATGTATATTCCGAAACGATATAGCCCGCAATTCAGTGTGGACACTAGCAGGTATGGCTCGCATAAAGACATATTTCCCACCATTTATAACTTGGCGCTGTCTGAAGCTAAATACTTCAACATGGGGGAAAATTTGCTTAGGGAAGACAATAAGAAGGGATTTTATGGCGTAAATCTAGGCTCGTTTACTGCCTATTCCGCGGATGCTGCGGTTAACTACTCGCCATCGTCTGTGCTATACCGGTCTGAAAACAAGCTCCTGAAAAGGGATAGTACTTGCTCAGCAGCTCATAAGCTGCTGAAGCAGGCACGTGCAAGCTATGCGATGTCGGTGTTTACCATACTTAAATCACTTAAAGTGTCTGACACTCGAGGGTCTGGAAAACAGATATAAACGCAGGGATTAAGAGTATGCTCTGTTAGCTGCGCTTGCTGAGCTGTTCCACTCTCCTGGCATTTGGATTCCTAAAGGCTGCTATCGAATAAAGCTCTGAATAGCGAGTCTATAGCTGTTGAGACCGAATCCGGCAATAACACCGACGCAGTTTTTGGCCAGATATGAGTGGTGTCTGATCGGCTCCCTTGCATGAACATTTGAGATATGAACTTCTACCACGGGAGTCGTCACCGCAGCTATTGCATCAGCAATTGCCAGAGACGTATGTGTATATGCACCCGCATTTAAGATAATTCCATCAGATTCAAAACCGATTTCGTGTATCTTATCGATGATCTCTCCCTCTGAATTGCTTTGAAAGTACTCAAGCTGAATCTCCGGGAAGAGTTTCTGCAGGCTTGCAAAAAATGGTTCGAAGCTCTCATCTCCATAGATTGATTTTTCTCTTTTCCCAAGCAGATTTAAGTTGGGACCATTTATGACATGTAAATTCACTGTTCAGTATTTTCAGTTAATGTTAAACGATTTGATTGAATTGATCATCTTTGAACACTCAAAATAGTTTGAGATTGTTCAAACATACTAGTTTAATTTGAACATGTCATATATTAAAGTATGAACTGGAGTACATTGCTGACTGGTTTCAAATCTTACCTCCTGCTTGAAAGAGGTATGTCTCAAAATACAATTGAAGCCTATATCAGAGACATTGGTAAACTGCAATCCTTCTGTGACAGTACGGGGGGACATCTGCCCGGATCTGTTAGCACAGATGATCTCAGGCTGTTCTTAGGCTGGCTGAATGAATTGGGTATGCTCGCTTCCTCGCAGGCCAGAGTACTCTCTGCCATAAAAACCTTTTATCAGTATCTGGTGATGGAAACAGGTCTTGAACATAATCCAGCAGCCTTAATGGAAGGCCCCCGCTTGAGCCGCAACATACCCGATACCTTGAGCGTTCCGGAGATACAAGCACTCATAAATGCGATTGATCATTCCAAATCTGAGGGAATGCGCAACAGGGCAATCCTGGAAGTCATGTATGGCTGTGGACTTCGTGTTTCTGAGTTGATCACCCTAAAGCGTTCCGACTTATTTCTGGATATTGAATATATAAAGGTAATTGGCAAAGGCGACAAACAACGTCTGGTTCCTATAGGTGGCGAAGCCATCAAATATCTGAACATATATCTAAATGAATCCAGAATTCATCAGTCGGTAAAACCCGGCTTTGAAGACTATGTTTTTTTAAACAGACGCGGAAGCCCTTTAAGCCGGGTGATGATCTTTTTGATAATCAAAGACCTCGCGAAAAAAATCGGACTGAGAAAGGATGTCAGTCCCCATACCTTTCGTCATTCTTTCGCAACACACCTTATTGAAGGCGGAGCAGACCTTCGTGCCGTGCAGGATATGCTTGGTCACGAGAGCATTACCACTACTGAAATCTACACGCATTTGGACAAAGCTTACCTGAAAGACATGATCCGGCAGTACCATCCAAGGAGCTAAATCAGACCGTTTTAACATCCTTCTTATCGTAGCTTTCGATGTCTGTTATATAATTATTGAGAATTAAGAAATCGTATAAGGGTTTTGCCTGGTAGCTTACAGGCATGTTCTGAGTAGTGATAATCTCGTTAGTTACTTTATTCAGATAGGGGTACGCGTAAAGTTTTACGTTCTTGCTGAACAAGTCGCTTACGTAGCTTAAAAGCTCGTCCGTGTAGTTCTCACCGTATTTGGCTGAATCAAAGATCCTTCTCAGGTTGGCAATGTTTGTAGATATCCCTACGCTGCTCGGCTTACATTTAGAAAGGTACTGGGCCAGCTTGTGGTTGCGCGAGAAGTGAGATACAATCACGTGATTTCCCGTTGCACAAAGTTCTTCTGCCCTCTTCGCGAATTCCTCGAGATCCTCTCTGTTGATCTCCTTTTTTTCATCAAACATATTGGACATCAACACTTCGATCAGCACAACCAGATTTGAGCCATCAATTCCCTGAGTTCTTTTAAATTGTTCAACGGCACGATTGAAGAGGTCGAAGTTAGGTGTTGACTTCTGTCGGAACTTCGTGCGGAGGATCATGATATTCTTTTTATACAACAGGTCTTTCGACTGCTGAACCTCTGCCGATCTGTCGAAAATAGCTGCGCTTGAGAAGCCCTTAGCGATCAGATACAAATTGACAAGCCGGTCGTTCGCGTTCTGAAATACAGGACCTCGTAAGTTGATCAGGTCGATCTCTACAGATCCAATTGATAGATTGTCAACAAGTGATTCAATCATTGTTTGAACATCGCCGTTCAGGAAAAAGGCTGCATATACGAGATTCACACCGATCACTCCCAAAACATTTTGCTGTAAGCTGGCATCACTGTCGAGCAGGCGAATGTGTAATATAATTTCGTTAGCTTTTCCGTGGGGCTCAGATTGAAAACGAATCCCTACCCAGCCATGAGGCTCATTGGTCTTGCTGTAGTTAAGTGTGGTAACCGTATTAGCAAATGAAAAGAAACACCGCTGATCGTAGGTCAGCCCCTCGAGTCTTTCAGTAAGCAGGTCGAACTCATGGGTTAGCATCTTGAGCAATCTCGATTTGCTGACGTAGCGTCCGGACTCTTCAGCTCCATAGATTTCGTTACTGAATACCATGTCGTATGCGGACATCGTTTTAGCTATTGTGCCCGAAGCGGCCCCTGCTGTGAAAAAGTTGCGCGCAACCTCCTGGCCTGCCCCAATCTCAGCAAATGTGCCATAGATATTAGGATTCAAATTAATCTTTAGTGCCTTTCTCTTGGTTTCGGGTATTTCTCTGAGCATGTGCAAAACTAACTTTTTGATTCAGTAGAAGCAAAATCAATTCTTTTATACTTCTGGGCTTAGTAACAAACAAAACGTTCCTGAATAAAGTTTAGACAAATACATCGCGTCCCTTGCAGGACAGTGAGACTAATCCCGTGATACATGAACTTCGATTCTTATAATTTTAAAACCTATATTCCAATCCGGTTTGGAGACCTGAACGCATTTGGCGTAGTAAACAATGATGTGTTTCTTACCTATTTTGAAATTGCTCACTCCGGCTATTGGAAGCAGATTGTAAATTGGCGCAGTAACACAAGAGGAATTATCATAGCCAAAGCTGAGGTGAATTATAAGAAACCCGTCAGGTATGGGGATGAGCTCTACGCCAACGTAAGGATATCAAAACTAGGAAATTGCAGTTTCACCGTGGAATACATCTTAACGATCAAAACACCTCAGGGCGAGGAGATTTGCACGACGGGTAAAACGGTGTGCATATTCTTTAATTACGAAAAGAACAGACCTGAACGAATCCCTGAAATACAGCGCCAGAAGATGATTGACTTTGAAGCTTTGGCGTATTGATTATTCTTGTCGTCTATAAATGAGCTCAACTTTTGAATTCTTGATCTGACCGGGAAGAGGTAATGACAGTTTGGTAATGCTAACCTGTATCATATCTAGAAATGGAAACTCCTCTTTAATTCGTAAGAGGATGGAATGACTCACCTTCTCGAGCAACTTTCTGGTTATTTTCATTTCTTCTGATACGATCTCGAACAGGCGACCATAATTCACGGTTAGATCCAGATCGTCCGAATCGTCATCTTCACTCACCATTTCCGTGAGGACATCAACAAGGAAGGGAGTTCCCAGTATTTGCTCCTCCGGATAGTATCCGTGGTGAGCAAAGATCCTTACGCCCTCCAGACTTATCCTTTTTACAATTGCAGCCATGTAACAAAGATATACTTTCGGGCACGAAGCAGTAAAGAAACACGCGTTTACTATCAATTTCTTGTATTCCAATGTGCTAAGAAGTAGATTTGCAGCATGAATATTCGCTTAATTACCCCTTTTGCAATGCTCTTGCTTTTATCCTGCAACAAAGCCGCTGAAAAACTTCCTATCCTCGGTAACCGGGAGGCGGTCACGCGCGTGGTTGATGGCAAGACTGTTACAGATACGCTATATCAGACTGTTCCGGATTTTAGCTTTGTAAATCAGGATAATAAAACAGTATCGAAGAGCGACTTTAAGAACAAGATCTATGTTGCAGATTTCTTCTTCACATCCTGCCCTTCTATATGCCCGGTAATGCATCGCAATATGTTGAAGGTATATGACAAATTCAAGAATAACGAACAGGTCAAAATAGCTTCCCATACGATTGATTACAAATATGATACCCCGGAAAAGTTGAAGGAGTATGCAACCAAGCTGGGTGTAGAGGGCACACAGTGGGAATTTTTAAGAGGTGGCAGAGATTCCGTCTATACGCTTGCTGAAAAAAGCTATCTGGTGGCTGTAAATGAGGATTCGAATGCCCCAGGGGGATATATCCATCAAGGATGGTTTATCCTGGTAGACAAACAAGGCCGTTTAAGAGGTGCTTACGACGGGACAAATGAAGACCAGGTCTCTAAGCTGATGAACGACATGGATATTTTACTCAAAGAAAGTGATGAGTAAGCTCAACTTTGTCTGCCTCATCTTCAGTATCGTAGCCTGCTGCAGCGTATTTTATGCATGCCAGTCTGAAAATGATCTGAACTACGCCCGGTACTATACGAACGGGAAAAGGCTGTATGACACACATTGCCAGAACTGCCACGGAGGCGACGGGAAGGGGCTTGGGAAACTTATCCCTCCGCTTACGGATACGGTTTTCTTGAAGGCACACAAGCAGAAACTTGCCTGTTGGATAAAATATGGCACAAGCGACACGATGCTGGTTAACCATATTGTCTATTCATCAAATATGCCTGCAAACGCGAACCTCCCCGACATTGACATCGCAGCTCTGGTCACGTATGTAACCAACACCTTCGGAAATAAACAGGGTTTGTACGACGTAAATGATGCATCAGCTCATCTTAAAAAGTGTATTATCAGCAATAAACGCTAACTTCGCTGCGGTTGATCCATCGCCGGGTATTTTGTACCAGGAGGAAAGTCCGGGCAACGCAGAGCATCTTGCTTCCTAACGGGAAGGGCACATCTATCGATGTGTACGGAAAGTGCCACAGAAAATAAACTACCTGCCAGTCTGACTGTCAGGAAAAGGTGAAAACGTGAGGTAAGAGCTCACGGCTTTGTATGGTGACATACATCGCGGTAAACCCCAGGAGTTGAAAGACCAAATATGCTGGCGAATAAGGCTGCTCGTCTTAGTTTTGCCCCAGGCAAATGCACCAGTGGGTAGGTCGTTTGATCATATCAGCAATGATATGGCTAGATAAATGATGGAATCCCCATAGGGAAACAGAACCCGGCTTACAAACCTTTTACAAAGCTGTCTTATTCAGACAGCTTTGTGTTTTTATGATCGCTCCAATTAAAAACTGTATATAATTGTATACATTCGCAAAAACAAAATCCATCTTCTTGTGTTCGAAAAACTAGAACATTATGGCTAAAATTCTAATTGTTGACGACGAACGTGCTATCCGTAATACATTACGGGAGATACTTGAATATGAAGATTACGAAGTCGAAGATGTCGATAATGGCATCGATGGGCTAGCCTTGATTCAAAAGCAGAATTTCGATCTGGTACTCTGCGATATCAAGATGAACAAAATGGATGGGATGGAAGTCCTTTCAGAAGGACTTGCTGTAAAACCCGACCTTCCGTTTATCATGATTTCCGGTCACGGTACTATCGAGACTGCAGTAGAAGCCAGCAAGAAGGGCGCATACGACTTCATCTCCAAACCACCAGACCTGAATCGTTTACTTATCACTGTACGAAACGCGCTTGAAAGAGGAAATTTGGTCACTGAGACTAAAGTACTTAAGCGAAGAGTTAGTAAGGTAAGAGAGATTCTGGGCAATTCGCCGGCTATTTCAAAAATTAAGGATACTATTGACAGGGTTGCTCCTACCGAGGCCCGTGTATTAATTACGGGAGCTAATGGTAGCGGGAAGGAGCTTGTAGCGAGATGGCTTCATGAAAAGTCGAACAGGTCTACTGGCCCGATAATCGAGGTAAACTGTGCTGCAATCCCTTCTGAGTTGATTGAAAGCGAACTTTTCGGACATGAAAAAGGATCTTTCACCTCAGCTGTAAAACAACGTATCGGAAAGTTCGAGCAGGCTAACGGAGGTACCCTATTTTTGGATGAGATTGGTGATATGAGCCATTCTGCTCAGGCAAAGGTGCTGCGTGCTCTTCAGGAAAGCAAGATTACTCGCGTCGGCGGGGAAAAGGAAATTGAAGTAAACGTAAGAGTTGTTGCTGCTACGAATAAAGACCTTCTGAAAGAAATTGAAATGAATAACTTCAGAATGGACCTTTATCACCGGTTGAGTGTGATTCTTATCCATGTACCTCCCCTTTCCGAGCGAAAAGAAGATATATCCATACTGGCAGAAAGCTTCTGCAACGAGATTTGTTCAGAGTACGGAATGCCGGTCAAGAAGTTCAGCGATGGTGCTATTGATGCGTTGAAAGCATTACCGTGGACAGGAAATATCAGAGAGCTCCGTAACATGGTTGAACGATTGATCATCCTGAGTGAGAAAACGATAACAGAGAATGATGTCCGTACATTCGCTAATCCTTCCGGATCTCAGGAATCCATGCCATCAGCCAGTTCACCAGCTGCAGGCCCTCAGGTAAACTTCGATCAATATGCAAGCTTCCAGGAATATAAAGACCAGTCAGAAAAAGAATACATTAAGTATAAGCTCCAAAAAAACAATTGGAACGTTTCGAAGACAGCTGATGACATAGATATTCAAAGGAGTCACCTATACAGCAAAATTGAGAAATACGGTCTTAAGAGATCGGAATAGTATTAGTCCAAATATGCCGCTTGTCGCACCAGCAACGAGCGGTATTTATTAAATACTGCGGATTTAGAAATAAAGCCTAAATATTCGCCCTCTGCGTTAACAACGGGCAGGATCCATACATCCTGCTTATCCATCTTTTCCATCACAGCCTGCATACTCTCGGTGGAATAGACTACAGCAGGTGCCTGCTCATAGAGTTCACTGATCCGGACGTCATCTTTTTTGTTCACAAGCAAATCAAATAAGGCCCCGCTATAAATCAATCCCAGAAACTTCCTGTTCTTATCAACAACCGGAAAAATGTTCCTTTTAGATTGCAATATGTCTGCACTTCTTTGTTGTGGTGTTTCGTCGGGATGAAGCTCAACAAACCCTTTTTCAATCAAATATTTCAGTTTCATCATCCGAAGTACAATCCCGTCCTTGTCTTCATGACTAAGCAATTCGCCTTTTTCTGCAAGCGCCTTCGTGTATATGGAATGTTTTAAACTGGCTTTACTGATAAAATAGGATATCGCACTGACGATCATAAGAGGCACCATTAAGACATATCCACCTGTTATCTCAGCGATAAGAAATATACCGGTTAAAGGTGCATGCATGATACCGCTCAAGGCGGCAGCCATACCAGCAACTATAAAGTTTGAAATATTCAGTTGAATAAGACCTGTTTGGTTGATCCCATAGGAGAAAAGAAAACCAGCAAGCCCTCCCAGGATTATACTGGGCCCGAAAACGCCGCCGTTGCCACCTGCACTCAAAGTGACAAGAGTAGCAAAGGCTTTCGCAAACAAAGCAAATAGAGTAAAAAAGATCAGTATAGCAGGAACATCCGTATATTGGGAAAAGATGCTGTTTCTAAGCAGAATGTTATAGTTTCCTACAAGAAGCTGCTTGATACTGATATACCCTTCCCCGTATAAAGTGGGAAAAATAAAGATCAGAAGTCCAAGGATCAGCCCACCAACTATCGCTCTTGAATAAACGTTCTCTATCTTTTTAAATTTGCCCTTAACCCAGTAGGTAAGTTTTGTAAAGAAAATGGAGAACAAGCCGAGCAAAATAGCGAGAAGCACATAAAAAGCCAGGCCCTTAAATTCCCACCCTTCCGAAATAAATAAGAAGAGCTGTTCCTGATAAAATAACCTCGCTACAACCGACGCGGTAGCTGATGCGATCAACAAGGGTATAAATACCGGAATAGAGAACTCCGGGAGGAGTATTTCGATTGCGAATACGATCCCTGCAAGGGGGCTGTTAAATGCTCCGGCAATCGCAGCTGCAGAACCGCATGCGAGCAACAAGGTAACCTCACGATAATTTAGACCAAGAACCCGCCCGATATTCGATCCGATCGAAGCTCCACTAGTCGCTATAGGCGCTTCCAATCCGGTAGAGCCTCCAAATCCTACCGTCAAAGCACTTGTAATGATCTGCGAATAAATATTATGGAAATCCATTTTACTGGACTTTCTGGAAATGCTATATAGAATTTGTGTCAGTCCGGTCTCGAACTTACGCTTTACAATAAACCTCTTTACATAAATAGTTGAAAGAAGCATGCCCAGCAAAGGAAATCCAAGGTAGAGATAGATTTTGTACTTCCATTGTAGTTCATCCTGAAGAAAAACTTCTATATGATGGGTAAGAAGCTTCAACACGGAAGCTGCCAGGCCCGCGATAATGCCCACAATTACGGCAGCTATAATCAGGAAGTTCCGATTAGAAACATGCTGTTTTCTGTATCTATTTAGATTCTGAACTAATGTGAGGAGCTTTGAATACATTTTTCACGGTCGCCCAAAACTACTAAAAAAACATAAAGCTTTCCGCTTTCAATTTTTCCTTTTAACTTTGAATCATGACAAAAACCGTACTCTCATCCAGATTTCTTGTACTAAGTGGCTTGGTTTTACTTGCTGCATGCACAAGAGCTCTTCCTCTTTATGTTCCTCATATTTGGAACTTTACGGCCGTTGGTGCCCTGGCAATCTTTGCAGGTGCACAGTTTCAGAACAAAGCGACAGCAGTTTTGGTGCCGCTAACTGCTATGGCTATATCTGATAGTTTTCTTGGAAGTGGGTTCAATATAGCGGTCTACATCGGTTTCATCGCTATGGTCCTTTGTGGAATGGTCATTCGAGGTAAAATCACGCCTATGTCTATTGCTCTTTCTTCGGTTGCAGGAGCAGTCTTCTTCTTCCTCATCACAAACTTTGCTTTCCTGTACCCATGGTATCCACATAATTTAAATGGTGTGATTCAGTCATATGTTATGGGATTACCTTTCTTAAGAAACATGATCATAGCGGATGCTATTTATGGCACCATGTTATTCGGCGGTTTCTACCTCCTTGAAAAAGGATTTCCGAAATTAGCAATGGTGAGAGCTTAAGCTCTCACCTGCCCGTTTCCTCTTACTATCCACTTATAACTAGTTAGCTCTTCTAGCCCCATCGGTCCCCTGGCATGTAGTTTTTGAGTGCTTATTCCTATTTCAGCACCTAAGCCAAACTGAGCCCCATCTGTGAAACCTGTAGACGCATTCGAGTAGACCGCCGCGGCGTCGACCTGATTGAAAAATGCATCTATATTAGCCTCATTTTCAGAAAGTATAGCTTCACTGTGCTTTGAACTAAATCGCGCTATATGATCTAATGCTTCTTCCAGGTTTTTCACTATTTTGACGGCAAGCTTATAGTCCAGAAACTCGATTCCGAAATGCTCATCCTCCGCCTGAAATAACAGATTTTCGGGATAGCTATCTTTTAGCTGGTTAAAAGCCTGTTTATCAGCAAAGATCATCACGTTCGACTCACTCAGTTGTCCCAGCAGATAGCTCAGATCTCCGACGCGTTGCTCATGCACTAACAGGCAATCCAGGGCATTGCAGACGCTCACACGCCGTGTCTTGGCGTTGAGTATGATATCCCGGCTCTTTTCCACATCCGCAGACTCATCTACAAAGGTGTGCACAATCCCCGCTCCTGTCTCTATTACAGGAACCCTCGCATTTTCTCTTACATAATTGATCAGGTGCTGACTGCCACGTGGGATAATTACATCCACATAATCAACTGCATTTAGCAAAGCTTCAGTTGCAGTCCTGTCCGGCGGCAGCAAGGTCACCACATTCGTGTCAATTCCATGAACATCAAGAATTCTATGGATCACTGAAATGATGGCTTCGTTGGAAAATGAGGCATCACTTCCACCTTTCAAAACGGCTACATTGCCCGTCTTCAGACAGAGTGAAAACACATCCACAGTAACGTTGGGACGAGCCTCGTAAATCACCCCAACAACCCCCAGAGGCACTCTAACCTTCTTCAGAAGAAGACCATTCGGAAGCTGCTTCTCCGCCAATACGGCCCGCACCGGGCTCTCTAAACTCGAGACATTTCTGAGATCAGCTGCAATATCCTGGATCCTGCCTGACGAGAGTTTCAACCTGTCATACTTCGGGTCGTCTGGACTCATCCTGTCAAGATCCTTTTGATTCTCCCGGATGATAAAATCCGTTTCCGCTACAAGTGCATCAGCCAGATCAAGCAGCACAGCTGAAACCCGCTCCGGAGCAACCATATTCAATGGTCTCGCGGCAGACTTCGCCGCCTCAAAATAACCGTTAAGACTCATATTATTAGTTTTTGGAAATTAAATAGAGATAATCATAATGGACCAGAGCTTTCTGTTTTTTCACCCCGACTCTCTCCCTGGCCTTCTCTGAGCCGTACTCGGCAATGCCCAGACCAATCGGCGTATTATCTTCATCAATGAGTCGGATGATTTCTCCCTTTTTAAACTCCTTTTCTATACTGACGACGCCTACCGGCAGAAGGCTGCTGGCTTTTTCAGATGTTAATGCAAGCTTTGCACCTTCATTTATCTTTACAATACCGGTAGCGTAATTTTCAGAATGTGCGATCCATTTCTTTCTTCCGGAAGCATTCTTCTGAGGAACAAAATAGGTATTTACTACTTCTCCGGATAACAGCCCTGGAATAATATCATTCGTGGTGCCGTTTGCAATATGCACAGCTATTCCCAATCGCGCTACCTTGTGGGCCATATTGGATTTAGTCATCATGCCGCCTCTACCGAATTCAGACTTCTTAGCCGATATAATCTCTGAAAATCCGGTAAATTCCTGATCAATACGCTCTATTACACTGGAACTTTCGTCTTTGGGGTCGCCATTATAGATTCCGTCCACATTGGTTAAAATAATCAGAGCATCAGCATTCAGTTGAGACGCAATTAGTCCCGCCAGCTCATCATTATCTGTAAACATCAGCTCTGTTACGGATATGACGTCATTCTCGTTGACTACAGGAACAACATTATGCTGCAGCAGAATATTAAAACAGTTCTTCATATTCAGATAATGAAGTCTGTCGCGAAAATCCTCCTTCGTAACCAGTACCTGGGCACATACGAGGCCCTTTTTTTCAAACAGTTCAGAGTACTTGTTTATAAGCTTCACCTGTCCGACAGATGCAAGTAACTGTCGGGTTACAACAGCATCAAATTTATCTGAAGCCGAGAGAATGCTCTTTCCTGATGCAACCGCGCCTGAAGAGACAAGAATTACCTCCCGGTTTTGCTCTTTTATCCGGGAAATTTGATCAACCAGATGCTCGATTCTCGTAATATCGGGCAGACCGTTCGACTTTGTAAGGACGTTAGATCCTACTTTAATTACAATACGTTTGTAGTTTAAGCTCATGAGATAGCATAAAACTACAAAATTTTAGGACAAAAATGACTTCATAACGTCCTCGTACCCCTCACTGGTGAAATATACGATCGGCTCTTCAGACTCATGCGATGCATCCATAATTATCTTCGATCCGCCATTACCAGATGGTTCAATCTCAATTATTCTGCTTTTCTCAAAGCGGGTCGGTACATCATCGATAAGAACCATGAAAAAATTGCTCGCCATAATAGTGGATTAAAAGTTAAAGGGGCAATGCTGCCCAATGACTATAAGCAATCGAAGTGACGAAATGTTCACTCTGCATTCAAAACTGTTCGGTCCCGTTACAACGCAAAAAAGCCCTGCTGCTGGCGCAGCGGGGCTTTTCTTCCTTTCGTATTGGTAATTAGGCTATAACTTCTGTCTTAAGCTCGAGCTCTTCCGCTTTTGATTCTTGTTTTCCCTCAAAAGCATTTATATATAATTGTTTCAGTTCACTAATTAGTGGATAGCGAGGGTTCGCACCTGTACATTGATCGTCAAAAGCCTGCTCTGACATAGCATCAAGTGTTGGGTAGAAGGCATTTTCGGAAATACCGTATTCCTTAATTGATGCTGGGATACCCACCTTCGCCTTCAGATCATCAATAGCAGCTATAAGAAGCTCGATTTTCTCTGAATCTGTTTCACCACCCAGGTTCAGATAATCTGCAACCCGTGCATAGCGCCACTTCGCGTTTGGATATTTGTACTGAGGAAACGCAGCCTGCTTTCTTGGATTATCTACAGCATTGAATCTGATCACCTCGGTGATAAGCATTCCATTCGCCACGCCATGCGGTACATGGTGTGTTGCACCCAGTTTATGAGCTAATGAGTGGCAGATACCCAGGAAAGCATTAGCAAACGCCATTCCCGCTACTGTTGCCGCATGCGCCATCTTCTCGCGGGCTTTCACATTTGTCTGACCTTCGTTGTAGGCGTCTGGCAGATACTTAAAGATCAACCTGATTGCTTCAAGAGCCAGACCGTTGGTGTATTCGGATGCGAGTACTGAAACGTACGCCTCCAATGCATGAGTCAGAGCATCTATTCCTGAAGCGGATGTTAGTCCCTTTGGCATCTTCATCATCAGCTCAGCATCTACAATCGCGATGTCTGGAGTGAGTTCATAATCTGCAAGTGGATATTTCAAACCGGATACTTCATCCGTAATAACCGCAAACGGAGTTACCTCTGATCCTGTACCTGCAGATGTTGGAATTGCCACCATCATTGCTTTTTCGCCCATGGTAGGGAAACGATAAACACGTTTCCGGATGTCCATGAAGCGCATTGCCAGATCCTCAAAGCGCACTTCAGGATGCTCATATAATACCCACATAATCTTTGCTGCGTCCATCGGTGAGCCACCTCCTAAAGCGATGATGGTATCAGGCTGGAAGTTGATCATCTCTGCGGCTCCACGTCTTGCTGTTTCCAGTGTTGGATCAGGCTCCACGTCGAAATACACAGTATGTTCTATTCCCAGTTCTTCCAGCACTTTAACTACCGGGTCAATAAAGCCCAGTGTGTAAAGAACCTTATCTGTTACGATAAAGGCTTTTTTACGGCCGAGGTCTTTCAATTCACGCAGGGCTACCGGCATACAACCGTATTTGAAATACACCTTTTCAGGCACCCGGAACCAAAGCATATTTTCTCTCCGGCTAGCCACGCTCTTAACGTTTAACAAGTGCTTCACACCTACGTTTTCAGAAACAGAGTTTCCTCCCCAGCTGCCGCATCCTAAAGTCAGTGAAGGTGACAACTTAAAATTGAATATATCGCCGATCGCTCCCTGTGATGATGGCATGTTCACAATTGTTCTTCCTGTCTTCATTTTTGCGCCGAAAGCTTCGATCCTGTCATGAGATTTTACTTCATCTGTATAAAGTACTGAAGTGTGGCCAAATCCACCCAACTTCACCAAACGAACTGACTTTTCCAGTGCTTCGTCAAAGGTCTTTGCTCTATACATCGCCAGAAGCGGAGACAGTTTTTCGTGTGAGAAGACTTCTGATCTTTCAACAGACTCTACCTCTCCAATAAGTATTTTAGTGAACTCAGGCACGTCAACTCCAGCCATCTTTGCGATTTTGAAAGCAGATTGTCCAACGATACCGGCATTTAAAACGCCATTTACTACAATTACTTTACGTACCTTCTCAGCTTCCTGATCATTCAAGATGTAGGCACCACGATCCTCAAATTCGCGTTTTACCTCTTCATAGATGCTGTCTATAACAATAACAGATTGTTCAGAAGCGCAGATCATGCCATTATCGAAAGTTTTAGACAATAAAATGGAATTTACCGCCATCTTAAGGTGGGCTGTCTCATCGATGATCGCAGGTGTATTTCCCGCACCCACACCGATAGCTGGCTTTCCTGATGAATATGCAGATTTAACCATTCCCGGACCTCCTGTAGCCAAAGTAAGGTCACACTCTGCCATCACAATCTGAGAAAGCTCTACAGAGGGCTCATCGATCCATCCAATGATGTCTTTCGGTGCACCGGCTGCTATAGCGGCTTCCAAAACGATCTTCGCTGCCGCAATAGTTGATTTCTTTGCGCGCGGATGCGGGGAAAAGATAATACCGTTCCTTGTTTTCAAAGCGATCAATGCCTTAAAGATCGCTGTTGATGTTGGATTGGTAGTAGGGACAACAGCTGCGATAACACCTATTGGCTCAGCTATTTTAGTGATGCCAAAAGCTTCATCTGTTTCGATGACACCACAGGTTTTTGTGTCCTTGTATTGATTATAAATGTATTCCGAAGCAAAATGATTTTTGATTACTTTGTCTTCAACAAGCCCCATCCCTGTCTCTTCAACTGCCAGCTTAGCTAACAGAATTCTTGCATTATTTGCAGCCATGGCGGACTGACGAAAGATTTCATCCACTTGCTCCTGACTGTAAGAAGAGTATAACCTTTGGGCTTCTCTAACTCTCTCAATCTTCTGAACAAGCTTTTCTGCATTTGTGGGTTTCATGATATTTACTTTTAATCGTGATTTGATGATATAAAGGTATCCTCAAATCGTCACGAAACCAATGATAGCAGTCAAGGTGCTAAATGATGAGAATCATTAAACCTCAGGCATTTAACCGAACAAATTATTGGTGTATTCGCGTCGCAATCTCGACTGAAATGTCTCTATCGTGCGAAATATCTCTTTTAGTGTTACTTGCTCAATTTTCGTCAGGCTGTTCGGGTCTATATAGTTCTCCGGAACGGCCTTGTCGTGTATGATTTGGCTGGCTTGCTTTTTCAGGCGCATAGCCATCAGGTAGTAATAAGATTGGTTGAGCTCATGGTATTCCGACTCCGAGAACACCTTTATATCTTTGAGCGCTTTCAATCGTTCACCCGTATTCGTTTTGAAAATCCTATTTTTCAAACAATATAAGCGAACCAGATCGACAATGGGAGTCATCGCCTTTTTAATATCAAAGACCTCTTGCTCCCCGACAGTGATTGTCCGTATATTTTTAAAGAATGTAAGAGGTGGTTGATATTGTACCGCGTTATTCGCCATATGGAAAAAGAGTTTCTCCATGGGCTCATGAAGCTTTTCATCCAGGAACTGATGCAGTTCAGCGATGATGTTCTTGTCTCCATAAATATAGCGGCAATCGAAAAAAGTAGAGAACTTGATTACTGTCTCAGGTAAGGATTCTTCCATCCAGCTGACATAATTCCGTTTCCAGTGCGAGAGAGAATGCGTCCAGGCCGGATTACTCGCCATAAATCCACCTGTACAGTAACTGAACCCTATATAATCCAGCTTCTCGGAAACAATCTTCGCAAAATTCAGGAAGTACTCCCTAACCAACTCCCTTTGCTCATTCGCCTTATCCTCATAAATGATTGCATTGTCCTGATCAGTCTTAAGCGTCTGCTCCTTCCGGCCTTCACTGCCAAGCACCATGAACACGAACTTTGCAGGCGGCTCTCCTACGCGCTTAATCACTTCCTCAATCACTTTTTGCGCTATTGTATCTGCAATCGTCGAAATGATCTGGTTAATGATCTCCGCGTTGACTCCACGGCCAAGAAGCTGTGTGATCATCTGTGGTACCTGCTGCCATTTCGATCGGAGCTCTTCTACCGAAACAGCCAGCTTAACAGATTGTACATATACCAGCGGTGACTGTGCCTGTTCACTCAGCAAACGGTTACGGCTGATGATGCCCTTATAGACACCCTGATCCTCCACCAGAAGATACTTCGTCTTAGTCGAAAACATCATCAAAACCGCCTCATAAACAAATGCCTGGCTACTTATAGTCGTCACAGGGTTATCTGCCACTTCAATCACAGGCGCATCATAGTTTCCTCTCGCAGCGATCACTTTATCTCTGAGGGTTATATCGGTAACAAAGCCCAGTACTTCTGACTCAGCATTGCGGACAATCAAACAACTGGTCTTATTCTCTGCCATGATCGAGGCGGCCTGATAAATCGGAGTGTCAGCATCGCAGTAGACGATATCCCGGTATCCAATGCTTTCGATGCGTCTTGAATACAACAGTTCTGATGCGAGATAGCTTTCCTCAAATGAAGTAGGCTTCTTCGCGAAATGAGCGAACTCTTCATTCAGCATCCTGCGTCCAAAGTCGGCAGTAAAATGATGGAAGAACTCCTCATAAGCCGTGCATAAGGCCCTGAAGTCTTTACGTGGAAGGAAATAAACCACCGTGCCTTTCCTGGCAATGACAGTCCTCAATGAACGCTTCCTGTTTAACAAAACCGAAACGCCTCCATAGCAGAAGCCGGCATCGTGATGTTCCTCCATGCGCCTCGCATGTGAGCTATCATAGAAAAATGACTCGTACGTACCTTCAACGATGATATCGACTCCCTTCATCTTAGTCACTTCCTGCTGATAGATTACCGTATCCTTTGTATACCGTACTTCATGCAGAAGATCAGCAACCCCTAGCAGCACCTCATCGGGTAGTATATTAAACGGAAGAACATTTTTTAGGAATTCAGCGCGTGTCATAGATTCTAGAAAAGAAATGAAATGAGTATGGTTACCAGGCACAGTACAAGCACCGGAAGTGCAAAGGAAAACTTCTTTGAGGTCAATTTCACCTTATCGAGAGCTTTTTGCTGAGCCTGAATGATTTGGTCTGTGATGTCGCCCCTGTTCTTCAGTTCAAAAAAACAGCGGGCTGTAGCGATAGAATCGTCCAGGGCATTGTGCGGATTCAGGAGATGCTGATTAAACAGCTGCTCGTACAGCTGGCCAAGTCTTAAGAAACTAGCCGACGGATTTTGCACCATCTTCATCGTAGCGATCATCGTGCAGAAGGCTGGCAAATTCAACGCCGGGTTCGGAAGACCCGCACGGTAAAAATCAGCGCCGATCATATGCAGATCAAGCTCTGTGAAATGCCCAACGATGATGGGCTGGTACTTGAGAAGGTCCGCCGCCAGATCTTTCATAACCTCTTCTCTCGTCCGGCCATGCTTCTTCCGGTATTCATCCGAAAAGCCGTGGATATTGAACGACCCTTGCGAAACCACAAAATCGTCATCGGACACGAAATGGTCTTTCTGCACCACCTCTTCGCCCAATGTCGTGTATACAACCCAGGATACCTGCACGATATATGGCCAGTTCCCGGGTTTGCCGTAGGGCTTGTCCCATTTCTTGGGCAGTCCTGATGTCTCGGTGTCTATAAATAGATAATAATCATTCACCTTAATTTTGGTTAGTTTAATGTCCTCTCAATAAACTACTATATGCTGACCTTTAAACGGTCCGCTGTCTCACGGCTTCATAAAGAATTACGCCCGCAGACACAGATACATTGAGCGAACCAATTGTTCCACTCATCGGTATTTTCGACAGATGATCCGCAATCCGCATGATCTCAGAAGAAATCCCATCTTCTTCTGAACCCATCACGATCGCTGTCGGACCTTTGAAATCAACTTTATATAAGTAGTCGTTCGTCTTCTCCGTACAGGCAACAATTTGTATACCAGATTCCTGCAGATAACGCACCACTTTACCCAGGTTCTCATGCCTGCAAACAGGAATATTGAAAAGCGCTCCTGCCGACGTCTTGATCGTGTCAGGGTTAATCTGCGCCGACCCTTTAACAGGAACGATAATGGCATTTACACCTGAACATTCAGCTGTTCTCGCAATCGCTCCCATATTCCGCACATCTGTAATTCCGTCCAGAATCAGCAGTAAGGGAACCTCTCCTTTCTCGTAAATCTGAGGAACAATATCTTCTATCTTCTGATACGTGATCGGAGATATCATCCCAATCACGCCTTGGTGATTCTTCTGCGTAATGCGATTTAGTTTCTCAACCGGTACCTGTTGATAGGTAATCTCAGCCTCTTTTAATAAGACCCTTAACTCATTAAATAAAGCACCTGTAAGACCACGCTGCACGTACACAGCCTCAATATCCTGTCCGCTTTTTATCGCTTCGATCAAAGCGCGGATACCAAAAATCATCTGGTTATGCTCCCTGCGGGCCCTCTCGGAATTAGTATTCATTCATAAAAATTTATCTGACAAATTACCGTTTTTTTGAGCATATAATACTTAATAAATTCTCGAACGATTTCGTTTTTAACATCAATTAATTTTACTAACATACCCCGAACGTAGCTAAACGCCTGATAATTGCACTACACTAACAACTTATCCACATTTCAATGTGGATATCTAAAACCCGTGCTATTGTAAAAAACACCATCCTTCTGGTTTGTTGTGCAGAACTACACAAAGCGTTTATGTATTTTTGCAGCATGAGTTTAGACATGGAAAATGGGGGATTCAACCCTGACAGGAAATCCACGGGTACAGACAGGCGCGCTCGTCTTACAAACATGGTAAGCGGGCTCGGAAAGCTACCTCCTCAGGCTCTAGATTTAGAAGAAGCGGTTTTGGGTGCGCTCATGCTGGAGAAAGACGCGCTGTCTGCAGTCATTGACATTCTTAAACCTGAACTCTTTTACAAGGAGTCGCATCAGAAGATTTTTGCTTCCATCGCTACCCTTTTCCAGAAGTCCTCCCCGATCGACATTCTGACGGTAACGTCTCAGCTCAGGCAACAGGGCGATCTGGAAATGGTTGGAGGCGCATTTTACATAACAGAGTTAACCAACCGTGTTGTATCTGCAGCGAACATCGAATATCATGCGCGTATCATCTCTCAAAAGTTCATTCAGAGAGAGCTTATTCGAATCTCTACTGAGATCATTCAGAATGCTTACGAAGACACCACAGATATATTTGACCTTCTGGACCATGCTGAAAAGAACCTTTTCGACATAGCCCAGAATAACCTCCGCCGTGATTCAAGAAAGATGGACGATATCATTCGCGAATCGCTGGATTCCCTGGAAAAACTGCGTGACCGTGTTGACGGACTTACCGGTGTACCTTCCGGCTTCACCGCACTCGACAGAATGACTTCCGGATGGCAGCCGTCTGACTTAGTTATCATTGCGGCACGTCCGGCAATGGGTAAGACAGCATTCGTACTAAGTTGTGCGAGGAACGCCGCCGTTCAGTTCAACAAACCGGTTGTGGTCTTCTCTCTCGAGATGTCCTCCGTTCAGCTGGTAAACAGGTTGATCTCGGGAGAAACGGAAATCGAACAGGAAAAAATCCGAAAAGGCAACCTAGCCGAGTGGGAATGGCAGCAGCTTCACTCCAAAATAGGCACCTTAACAGAGGCTCCTTTGTTCATAGATGACACACCGGCATTGAATATCTTTGAATTCAGAGCTAAATGCAGGCGACTAAAAGCCCAATACGACATCCAGATGATCATCATTGACTACCTGCAGCTGATGCATGGTAAGGGTGAAGGCAAAGGTGGTAATCGTGAGCAGGAAATTGGTAGCATTTCCCGTGCACTTAAATCTGTCGCAAAAGAGTTGAACGTACCCGTTATCGCACTTTCTCAGTTGAGTCGTGCAGTTGAAAGCCGCCCGGGAGGGAACAAAAAGCCGATGCTCTCCGATTTACGTGAGTCTGGTTCCATTGAACAGGATGCCGATATGGTACTCTTCCTGTACAGACCGGAATACTACGGACTCACCGAGGATGAAGAAGGTCGTTCCACAGTCGGTATTGGCGAAGTAATCATTGCCAAGCACCGTAACGGTGAAACAGGCACGATTCCTTTGCGTTTCGTAGGTAAGTATGTGAAGTTTGCCGACCTGGAAGATGACTTTAGTGTCAACTCAGCGGCAGCGAGCACAGACCCCTTTGCTGGAATGGCTCCTTCAACAGACTTCGATAAGCCAAACAGCTTCATCACCAGACCATCCAGAATGGATGAGATGGACGACGAAGCACCTTTCTAAGGCTCCTAAGATATAAAACCGATCAGAACCCCCATCAGGATCAACCAGGGGGTTCTGATCCTGGTAAATTGCAGCAAACCAATAGTAGCAAGGATAATCCCAGACTCAAAAATCCCCACTGCCGGCGTCTTTGAGAATACCGGCTGCAACAGGAACAGAAAAGCCGCAATAACAAAGCCCACAGCCACTGCATTGATTCCTGAAAGCGACTTCTTTATGCGACCGATCTTCTTCAGATCATTCCAGAAAGGCACGAAGAACAACACCAGGATCACACCCGGCAGGTTAATCCCGAGGGCAGCAACCACGCCGCCTGCAATCTGCCCGGGAAGTCCATTACCCGCATTTTTCATGGCCATCGTGCCTACAAAAGAAGTAAACGAAAAGGTAGGTCCCGGAAGTACCTGCTGAAACGCATAACCACTCAGGAACTGGTCAGAAGTCAGGTATCCTTTCATCTCCACAAACTCGGTGAACATCAGCGGTACAAGCACCTGCCCCCCTCCGAAAATAATGACACCGTTCCGGTAAAAGTTTTCAAACAGGCGGATAGGTAAACTAAAGGGCGATGTTTGATTGATAATCGCACCTAGCGTCGCGAACAAGAGCAGAATACCAATAAAATACAGCACTTTCTTCTGGTTAATTCCCTTGAAAACACTCGTTTGCAGATCCTTCTCATCAGGCGAATTTTCGAGAGCAGAGGAAATTATCCCGCCCATCAGAATCAGAATCGGAAAAACAAAGGCGTTCTTCAGAATCAGCGTTACAACCACCGCCGCAAAGGCAAGCCATAAACTCAGCCTGGTTTTCAACTGATGCCGACCCAGCGTAATAGAAGCATAACCGACTATGCCGACTGCAATGGGTTGTATATAAGCCATCACATGATGATAACTCTCCCTTGTACCCAGAAAGGAATAAATGACCCCCATGAAGCATAGAAAAGCAGCAGAGGGGAATATCCAGATAAGGAAGGTAATCAGAGACAGTGACAAGCCTCCCACCTTGTAGGCTATACCCACCAGCGTCTGCGTGGAAGAGGGTCCGGGAAGCAGCATAGTCATCGCATTCAGCTCCATTAGCTCAGACTCGCTGATATACCGCCGCTTCATCACAAACTCTTTGAGCATCATCGCAAGGTGTGCCTGCGCTCCGCCGAAAGCTGTCAGCGTGAATACCAGAACATCCCGCAAAAACAACAGCTTCCTGGCATTGAGTTTAGTCATCTTCGTAGTTCTGGCCGGTGGCAGATAGATATACTGTTTGTAATTCAGAAAAAGCGTGCATATCACGAACAGCCTTTGCAACAGACATTCCTTTCTGATAGGTTTTTATCGCGTCTTCTGTTCTTCCCAACCTTTCGTAGAGCTTACCGGCATGATAATACGTCCCCACATACTCTTCATGATTCGTCAGCAGGTCCTCGAAGTAAGAAAGCGCTTTCTCAAGCTCAAGTCTTTTCGTATATTCAGTTGCGAGAGCATATTTAATGAAGGGATCTGAAGGATCATTTTCCAAAAAAGCGAAAAGCTTTTGCAATCGGTCGTCGTTCATTATAAAAAAATGCTTTTTTAATCTATTTTTGCAAAATAAAACAAAACAGGCGATTAAGGGTAAACGGAATGAAAAAAATCAAATTGGAAATTGTGGGGTTATCTTACAGTCAGACACAGTCCGGCGCTTACGCTCTCGTATTGGGGGAAGTGAATGGACGACGCCGGCTACCCATCATAATAGGTGGATCAGAAGCGCAGGCCATAGCTGTCGAAATCGAAAAGATGACACCGACGCGCCCTCTTACTCACGACCTGTTCAAGTCGTTTGCTCAAGCCTTTCAGATTAACATCCAGGAGGTAATTATTTACAATCTCGTAGACGGAATATTCTTCGCCAAACTGATCTGTAGCGACGGTGATCAAATACAGGAAATTGACGCCCGCACGTCAGATGCAGTAGCCCTTGCCGTACGCTTTGCCTGCCCTATCCATACATACGAATTCATACTCGCATCCGCAGGCATTATGATTGAAGGCAATGACTTTGTCTTCCTTGAAAATATAGACAGCGCGGCCGGAGAAGAAAAGCAGGAAGCCAGCGCAGGCTATACCGCACTAAGTGACGACGAGCTGAAAGAAAAGCTGCAACAAGCACTTGCTGAAGAAGCATATGAAAAAGCCGTTAAGATCCGTGATGAGCTCTCCAAAAGAAAGTCTTCCTAAGACCTCCCAAGAATTTTACAAATACAGAAATATATAAATGGAAAGATTCACCGGCATAATCGGTATCGTACTGATTTTCGCCATCGCTTTTTTGATGTCTAACAACCGTAAGGCCATCAACTATCGTCTTGTTTTATCCGGTTTAGCCATCCAGCTCGTTCTAGCCGTATTTATCCTTAAAGTTCCTGCAGGAAAACAAATATTCGCGTGGCTTGGCGCAGGTGTCACCAAAGTACTCGACTTCTCTCATGCAGGTGCCAACTTCGTCTTCGGCCCCCTGGCTAACAGAATAGCACTTAACACAGCATTCGGAGTAGATACCATCTTCTTCTTTAACATCATCCCTACCATCATCTTCGTAGCAGTACTCGTCAGCGTCGCCTATTATCTGGGTATCATGCAACGTATTGTAAAGGTATTCGCCTATGGAGTTTATAAGCTCATGGGAGTTTCGGGAGCTGAAGCTCTCTCTAATATCGCCAGTGCGTTTGTAGGACAGGTAGAAGCCCAGATCATGATCAAACCTTATCTCAGAGGCATGACCATGTCGGAGCTCCTTGCATCCATGACCGGTAGCATGGCCTGTATTGCCGGAGGCGTTATGGCGATCTACATCTCTTTCGGCGTGCCGGCAGAGTACTTGCTGGCAGCCAGCATCATGGCCGCGCCGGCTGCCCTTGTCATCTCAAAAATAGTCTGGCCTGAAACCGAGGTCTCTGAAACAAAAGGCGAGGTATCGCTTGAAATTAAGAAAACCAGTGCCAACCTGGTAGACTCCATATCACACGGCGCCAGCGACGGATTGAAAGTAGGCTTAAACGTGGTCGCTATGCTAATCGGCTTCATTGCGATCATCGCCCTTGTTGACTATGTTCTGGGAAGTATCGGTTCCGTTCTGGGCGGATGGGGCTTATCGCTTTCTTTTGTAGGTATTGACATTCATCACCTGAGCCTGAACCAGATTCTCGGAGCTTTATTCTCGCTCTTCGCCTGGGCGATGGGAGTTCCCTTCAAAGATATTCACACAGCCGGCTCCTTAATGGGCACCAAAATGGTGATCAATGAATTTGTTGCCTATCTTGACTTAGCCAAGATAAAAGATACCATAGACCCGAAAACCCTCGTCATCACCAGCTTCGCTTTATGCGGATTCGCCAATTTCAGCTCTATTGCGATACAGGTGGGTGGCATCGGAGAACTTGCTCCGGAAAGAAGATCGGATCTTGCAAAATTGGGCGTAAAAGCACTGATATGCGGTACGCTTGCCTCCTATCTTTCCGCAACGATTGCCGGAATTCTCCTCTAAAAAGAGACGAAATATAAAACATAAAAAAGGGTGCCTGAAAAATTTTCAGACACCCTTTTTTATGTTAAAGGAGAAATTATCCTCTCTCCGCAATATCAACATATTGCTTCTCAACTCCGCCAACATATACCTGACGAGGTCTGCCGATAGGCTCTTTGTTCTCTTTCATTTCTTTCCATTGTGCAATCCATCCCGGTAGACGTCCCAGAGCAAAAAGGACGGTAAACATGTCTGTCGGGAATCCTAAAGCTCTGTAGATAATCCCTGAATAGAAATCCACATTCGGGTACAATTTACGCTCTACGAAGTAAGGATCGTTCAGCGCCGCCTCTTCAAGCTTCTTTGCGATCTCCAGGATCGGGTCATTGATACCCAACTTATCAAGGATCTTATCACAAGCTGACTTTATAATATTAGCTCTAGGGTCGAAGTTCTTGTAAACACGATGACCGAAGCCCATCAAACGGAAGTTATCATCTTTATCTTTTGCTTTGTTGATCCACTTCTCGGTGTCACCACCGTCGTTCTTGATGAGCTCAAGCATTTCAATCACCGCCTGGTTAGCCCCACCATGTAACGGCCCCCATAGCGCTGAAATACCGGCAGAAATAGAAGCAGGTAAATTACATCCTGAAGAGCCAACGATACGAACAGTGGATGTTGAGCAGTTCTGCTCATGGTCTGCATGAAGGATCAGCAGCTTATCAAGTGCATCTACTACTACAGGATCAATCTCCACTTCTTCTGTAACCTGACCAAAGGTCATATTCATAAAGTTCGCCACATAGCTCAGGCTGTGCTTCGGATAAATAAAAGGCTCACCAAGTGATCCCTTGTAAATCCACGAAACGATAGTCGGCATTTTAGCAAACAGCTTAATAATGCTTAAGTTAATATCTTCCTCAGAGGGGTTAGGATTAAGGCTCTCAGGAGAAAATGCCGATAGCGAACTAACCAGTGAGCACAACTGGCCCATCGGATGTGCCTTCGGAGGAAATCCGTCATAGAACTTCTTCATATCCTCGTGAAGAAGCATATGCTTGCTTATCTGAAGTTTGAAATTATCAATCTCTGTCTGAGTCGGCAGGTTTCCATAAATCAACAAATATGCAACCTCGATGAAGCTCGACCTTTCTGCAAGATCCTCAATCTTGTATCCGCGATACTTCAGGATACCCTGCTCGCCATCCAGGTAAGTAATAGCACTTTTGGTACTGCCAGTGTTTTTAAACCCACTGTCTAGTGTAATATATCCGGTCTGATCTCTCAGCTTTGAAATATCTATAGCTTTTTCATTCTCAGTACCGGTAATAACCGGTAACTCGTACGTTTTATCTCCTAGGTTTAATGTAGCTTTTTCTGACATAATTTGGGTGTTGCAACGCAAAATTAATTAAATATGTAAATCCTGAAAGTTAATTATGGAATCGTATTGTAATTTTTTTGTAAGCGCAAACTAAGAAATTATCCCGTTTAAATCGCTTTTTGGTTAATTTCCAGTTCACAATATACCATTTATGTGTATCTTTATGTAAAGATTTCAAACCTTTTCACATTACGGGCGTAGAACGTATACATTACACCGGAAGCCAAGCAGACTTTACCTTATGAAGAAAGAAATACTTATAGTGGATGATGAGATAAGTATACTGAAGCTACTGAACTTTGTACTTTCCAAAGATTACAAGCTGGTCATAAAAAATAGTGGAGTAGAAGCAATCAGCTGGCTTGAAGAAGGTAACGACCCAGCCCTGATTATATCCGATCTTCACATGCCCTATTTTGATGGCACATCCTTTATTCACAACCTGAAAGTAAGTGGCTATTATCGCGATATACCCGTCATTTTGCTATCCGGTAACGATGACTTGCAGGGAGTTGCCGATAGCATGAGCAGGAAGGCTGAGGCTTACATACATAAACCTTTCAATCCGGAAGCATTGAAAACAGAGATTACCAAGCTCCTTTCTACACGAAATAAACCCGCAAATTAACTAACAGATGTTGTTTGAATCATCATTGAGCACGCTCAGCAGATCCGGTGTGAATGCCCGTATCGTTTATGTTGGAAATGAACTGAAAGATTACCTGTTCATTGATCTTTCTACTTACTATGATGTATACCCGGGGGAGCTGACTATTCACAATATAGAGAGCTTTCTAAACGATCAATCGCTTCTTACTCTTCCCGATATCTTGCTCATCGAAGCGGACTTCAAAGGTGAGTGGATTCAAAAGGTGGGTAACATCAAGAAGAATCCCCTATTGGGCGGTATGATCATCGTCGTCTTGTCTGCCTTCGTAAATAAAGAGTGGAAGAGGAAGGCTATTTCCCTAAAGGTACACGATTACTATAACTATCCCTTCCCCACCGAAGACCTTTGTGAACGTCTTTCCTTCCTGGTCAAGTTCAAGTTGATTAAACCTACCCTGACAGAATTATCGGGAAAGGTGGACGTACGATATACAGTTCCAGGTTATAAACGGGCGTTCGACATCCTGGCCTCAGGCTGCGCACTGATCATTCTGTCACCGCTGTTCCTATTTGTTGCAGCATGCATCGCACTCGAATCACGCGGGCCGGTGATCTATAAAAGCAAGAGAGTTGGCACAGGCTACAAAATCTTCGATTTTTATAAATTCCGGTCTATGAGGACCAATGCGGATAAAGAAATCGCCCTGCTCTCCTCTTTAAATCAATACACTGATTCGGAAAAGGGTAAATCTGCATTTGTCAAGATCAAGGATGATCCTCGTATCACCAAGGTTGGCAAGTTCATCAGAATGACCAGTATCGACGAACTCCCTCAGCTCTTCAATGTGCTGGTTGGCGATATGTCTATGGTAGGCAACCGTCCGCTTCCGCTTTACGAGGCCGAAATGCTGACTTCAAACGAGTGGACTACACGCTTTCTCGGACCTGCAGGGCTTACCGGCTTATGGCAGATCAGCAAGCGGGGAAAAGAAGATATGTCTGAACGGGAACGTAAAAAACTCGACAATTTCTACGCAAACAAATATTCATTCTGGCTGGACCTGAAGATTTTACTGAAAACCTTCCCGGCGTTATTACAGAAGGAAAAGGTCTGAGACCTTTTCCTTCTCTTCAAATTAAAGTTCGTCGCAATCCAGCTGACTGAGGTTCACACCATTCAGAATCACATCAAACTCCGTTCTTCTGTTCAGTTGCTGGTCTGCTTCCGAACAGATTACACCATCGTAGCAGCGGTTTAACAGTCTGGTTTTACCGTAGTATTCCACTTTGATACGACTGCCGCTGATACCTCTTGAAATCAGATAGCTTCTGGCCGACATACCTCTCCTCATCGATAGATTACGATTATACTCTTCTGAAGCGCGGCTGTCGCAATGACTTGACGTAATCACGCTCATCTCTGGGTGTGCTCTCATCAGCGCTGCCAGCTTGTCCAGCGAGCGACGCGCATCAGCCCGGATTTCATCCCTGTCCAGATCATAAAAGATGCTCTCCACCGCAAAAACGCGTTTGAGGGAGTCGCAGTTAGAAATGACATATTGTTGTGAACTTTCCGTTTTGAATAGCTGTACATCGGTCCTTACAACAGAGTCTGTTTCAATGCCTATTGATGACCGGAAAACGAGCTGATTCACATAGCCAAGCTTCTGAGCAGTGATTTCATAGTCAGTCTCCTTTTTCATGTCGAGCCTGAACTCTCCCCTCGCGTTTGTATGAACTGTATCTGTTCCATCCAGCGTCCTGAGCAACAATCTGCTTCCCGCAAGGGGCAAGCGCGATCTTCCATCTGTAACCCGGCCTTCCAGGATCACCCTGTAGGTAGCTTGTTCAAAGTGATAAATATCGTCATTACCTCCCCTGTTAGACGAGAAGTAACCGCTCTTACCATCTGCAGTCCTGATGAAGCCGAAATCATCTTTAGACGAATTGATCGGAGTACCCATATTCCGCGGTGCACCGCTAGGTCGCATATTTACCAGAGAAACCTGAAAGACATCCAGTCCGCCAAGTCCCGGATGCCCCGTTGATGCAAAGAACAAGACCCCCTCAGCTGATATGGAAGGAAACTGCTCATTTCCCTCTGTATTGATCTGTTTCCCCAAGTTGATCGGACGGGTCCACTGGCTTCCCGAGCGTACCGAATAATAAAGGTCCGTACCTCCATAACCACCAGGCATATCAGAAGAAAAGACCAGGATATTCCCGTCGGGAGTTAGTGCAGGATGCCCGGTCGAATATTCATCGCTGTTATACGGAAACTCCGAAATTGTCCCGAGCTTGTTCCCTGTGGCAATGTACAGCTTCAGCTTGTTGATCCCCTTCTCACTCTGTCCGGCCCGACCCCTGAAATAGTTGTTACGGGTAAAAATAATTGAACCGTCAGGAAAAGCGGCAGCGGGACCTTCATGATACTTCGAGTTTACGTTTCCCCGGAGCAGCTCTATACCATTATTCAGAACGGGACTGGCACCTGTAGAGTCGCCGTATACCGATGGATCAAACTGACCCAGTGTCTTGCTGTCATTGGATGTCGGAGCCGTATCATCATCATTTTGCTTCCAACCAAGACTGGGCCTTTTAAGATAAGAACCAATGGAATGATCGTTCATCGTTCTGATACGCTTCAGATCGTTGATATAGTACAGATTGGTAAAAGGGGTATTATCCCATGGAAAAACTCTCTTTACGGGATGCTCGGTGACCCTGTTGCTGTTGAACAGAAGGCCATTCTTATAGAAAACCGGACCATATTCCGAAGCAGAGGTGTTAAGATCCGTAAGCGAGACCCTCCAGAAGGTCGCCTCATTTGCAAATGCCCCGGGATTCGAACGTGCGAAAGCTAATGCCCTCCGGTCTGCAGGGATCAAGCGCAGGTATGCCCTGTACCAGTTCTCAGACTTCTCGTACTGTTGATCCGTAGCCAGAGCTTCCGCATAGAATAGTGCCCATTCAGCCTTCAAAGGCTTCGTTTGACTCAGCTTTTCATACCAGCGGAGAGCCTCCGGATATCTTTTCGTCTGTCTGAAACTGTAGGCCAGCATCTCCATGGCTTCCACATTGGAGGAGTCTGCCACCAGTACCCGGCTCAAACTTCCTATTGCATCCATATACCGGAATGAATCAAATGCAGACTTCCCTGCCTTGAAAGATCTCGACTGGTTTGAAGACTGCGAATAGGCTGTACTACCCAGGCATACACATGCCAGGCAACAAGCTAAAAAAAACCTTTGTAAAAAGTGTTTCATAAGACTTAAAAGTATCTGGGCGACAGTATTTTTCCGCGTTCAAAGCCGAATTCATAACGCAACATAATTTCATGACTGCCTGAATTGAAATTACGCAGCCGGGTAACACTGTGATCATAGCTGTAACCTATCCGGATCTGCGGGCTGGCCTGCACTTCAAGGATACCGGCAACATCTGCATTCGTACGGTACTGACCACCTACAGCAATCACATCGTTTATCCACAGCATGGCGTTTAAATCACCTTCAAGTGGAGCTCCTTTTACGGCTTTAACCAGAACGGAGGGCTTCAGCTTGAAGGTTTCATCCAGCGTAAAGACATAGCCGGTGGCAAAGAACAAATGGAGATTTTTGAAGCTGCCTCCGGCGTAATCCTCAGGAGCCTCATATTCTGTGATCCGGGTGTTCAGGAGATCCTGAGCCGATAAGCCCACATAGAACTTATCGGAATTATAATAAACACCGGTGCCGAAATTAAACAGCATCTTATTAACGTTCTCTGAGAAGGCCGGGTCATATACCCCGCCGCTTCCCAGATCTACACTGGTATAGTCAGCACGATACTGGACACCACTACCCTGAACGCCAAAAGCAAGCGAACCTTTGTCCATCCTGATCCTGTATGCGTAGCTCAGAACGGCACCCGTGGTCTTCGAAATTCCCAGCTGATCGTTGATCAGCTGCAATCCGACCCCCACCCGCTTGCTCCGGAACGGAGCGTCGATAGTCAGCGTGGTGGTCTTGGGTGCCCCCTCCATTCCTGACCATTGATTGCGGTGCAATGCCGTCGCCGAAACAACATTCCTGCTCCCCGCATACGCCGGATTGATAGCCATGGTATTAAACATGTATTGCGAATACATGGGATTCTGCTGCGCCACCCCAGCAAGGGCGCTTGTAAGCAGGATAGTTATTGTTATGAGTTTGAGTTTCATTACCTGTTGATTGTGATATAGCCCGACATTTTATCCTGACCATCTATGATAACCACATAGTAGTACGTGCCGACCGGAACATCATCACCTATATGGATTCCCTCCGTACATCGCCCGTCCCAGTTATTCTGGTAGTCTGCGGCCCGATAGATCCGGTTCCCCCATCTGTTGTATACTTCTAAATGAATCTTCCGCCCTAAGCTATTTTGAATGATCAGAAAATCATTGATGCCGTCGTTATTTGGTGAAAACCCTCCGGGAATGAACAGGCTTTCCCTGACCAGAGAGACAGGCGTTGGATCTGAGGGACTTGGGTCGCCTGAAATTCTGGAGTCCGGAGATAGTCCGTTTGTTGATTGATCAGATACTTCTACGCCGTCACGTATAGATCTGCCCCGTACAAACGAAGTGTTTGTATACGTTGAACTCTCAGACGCGGGATAAACGATCAGATCAAGTACTACAGACTCCTTGTTCTCTGCCCTGATCGTGCTCTCAGGCAGCAGGAGCTCCTTATCAGAACTCCCGTCGAATCCTGAATTGACCTGCAGGGTGCCGCTGCTCGACAAGCCGCTAACGGTGAAACGCGATTCCTTAAACGTTGCGGTGAGATCGTCAACAAGGCTTAACTGATCAACAAGCACATTGCTGTAGTTAACGACCGTGAAGATAAACCTCAGATTATAACTTCCGTCTATGTTTTTCACCACCGAACTGACTGCCTTTGCAAGACCGATTTTTACCGGTAGGTTGATCACCACATTTACCCGACCCGGTGTCGACTGGTTGCCTTCTCCATCTACAATTACATATTCAAAATCATCAGGACCCGAATAACCGGGATTAGGTATGTAGATGATCTGGCCTGTAACCGGATCGATGGTTACTGTACCATTAGAAGGTGGTCTCGTGATGATGACAGAACCACCCGGTGGAACAGGAACATTAACGACAACCCGCCCGTCTACAGGACCGCTCACTGCGATGTCAGGAGCAGTAAACACCAGAGAATTGACGGTAATCAGTACATCATCAAAGTCCTGGCACCCCCCGGCTGAAGTAAGGGTCCACCGGAAGATGTAAGCACCCGCAATTAAGTTACTGACAGTTGATGTTGAAGATGCAGAATTGCTAAACACCACCGTATTCGGTCCCGTTATCTGGGTCCAAACTCCGGTTCCTGAAGCGGGGGTGTTTCCGCGGAGCGTGTAGCTTCTTCCGGCTGTTCCGACGCTCAGTATGGTATCTCGTCCGGCATCCGACTGAACGGGTGACGGGCTGATCGTGACGCGTATGGGTGCCGGGTCTGATTGAGCACCGTAATTATCTCTCACGGTATAGCTCGCTGCGGCCGTACCCGTAAAACCGCTTACCGGCGTAAAAGACACAATTCCTTCTGTGTTGACCGAAAACGTCCCCTGCCCTGCTACCGTAAAAGCCGTTTGCACGCCTTCCAGAGAGGGGTTAAGGTCCACGGATGCTGTATTGATCACTCCGCCTTCATTAGACTTGTCATTTAGCGTCACATCGAGAAAAGCAGGCTGCCCGGCACATACAGTAAGGCTGTCAGCAATCACCGTAGGCTTCGCCAGCTCACCAACGTTAATAACATCTATCTGAACGTTCCGTATCTCATGAAAATTAGTCTGATCTCCGGTTGAAGACGCTATTCCATAGCTCAGCGTAGCCGGAGCGATGTCCGGATAGTAATAATTGTCAATAACAGTGGTTGTGATCAGTCGGGCTCCCCCGCGGGAAATTCGCACGGTGATATTATATCCGCCCCTGGGATCAGGCACCAGTTCCATAGAAACTCTCCGGTATCCTGCTAACGTGGGACTAGAATTTCTGGAAGGTCCCCCAACCGTAAGAGGAAATCCAAGGTCCTCCGTTCTGACCGTCGTCAGGAAGCGGTAATTGTCGGGAACAAGCGCCGCTCCGTCCCCCCTGCCCCGCAAAGTGACAGATCCCGGTCTCCGCCCCGGAATACCACCCTGTCTTCCTTCGTTGGTATTGGAAAAATTACCAAATTCGTCCAGACCAATAGCCAGGTAGCCCTTTGATACTCCTGGAGAAACCGGGACCGTAGTCGTGATTTGCGCATAACCGAGTGATCCTCCGAATCCCCCGATCACAAAAGGATTAGCGGTAGCATCAAATAAGAACAAGCTGATTCCGTCAGCTCCGCTACCCCCATAAATATAATATTCAAAATCTACGGATAAGCCCTTAGACGATGGAAAAGTACTTGTACTATAAACGAAGCCCTTCTGATTATTTGCATTATTGGTGAGCCGGAGGTATCCGTTTCCCACCGGATCTATACTCGTTCCGGCCGGCCCGGTGCCCGGTGCTGCGGTTAAGAACGCGGAGGGTGCGCCTCCGAATATAACGCCCTCAGCTGTAGCATTCCTAAAACTCTCATTATAAGGAAATTGAGCCTTCGCGACATTCGAGAGAGTTACGACCATCAGAAAACATGTGATAAGCTGTAAAGATTTGGTCATAAAAATTTAAATAGAGCGTGTAAATTAGCTACAAACATATGATAACAACGGTGTTTTTTAAATAGAGCCTGACCGTTCGCCTGAAACAAAAATACAGCCAGGGACAACCACACAACAAATTCGACGCTCATTAGTTGTAAAACACTGATAACGATGTCATTTAATTTAGCATACCCCTAACTTATATCGACAAAAAAGCCCGATCCTTATTGTGTGAATGTCAACTCACACCCAACATGTGAACTTTCTTCCCCATATGTGAAAATAATATCAAAAATTAGAAAATCATCCTTATTTTTAATAACATCTTGTTAAACCAATAAAATGGCGAAAGTTGTTTATTTTCGCCTCTTTCTACGACTAACAATGTTCAAGAAGAAAACATCTGCTCTACTCTTTTTTCAATTTGTCCTGATCTTTCAGATTGCGACCGCACAGGAATCGATAATGACTGAATATTCACCTTTGTATGTTCAAAAGTTGATCGCAATTGCCAAAGAAAACTATCCAAAATCTAAAGCCTATGATCATCAGGTCAGGATTGCAAAGAATAATCTATCAGGTGAAAAGGCAGCATGGCTGGATCCTTTCTCATTTTCCTATCTTCTGAGGTCAGGTGACAGGACCCTTGACATTGTAAATCCTCAGCTCCTTACAGGATACCAGTTTGGTGTGTCCATAAGTCCCGGTACACTCCTGAGGAGACCGTTCACTATCAAAGCAGCAAAAGAAGAAGTCGCGATCGCGCAGCTGGAACAAAATGAATACGCACTTCAGCTGGAAACCGAGGTCACCCGCAGATATATGTATTATCTCCAGAGCTTGAACACACTCAGGTTGCAGAACAAAATTGTTGTCGACGCTGAAACCTCATTCAACGATCAAAAACTAAAATATCAACGAAGCGAAATTACCCTGCAGGAATATAATACAGCATCAACTTCTTTGTCCAGCGCGCAAATGTCCCGGGTGCAAGCAGAAGCAAATATGATTACCGCCAAGTCATCACTTGAGGAATTACTGGTTAGAAAATTGGAAGAAATAAAGTAAATGGAAGACCTCTATAAGTTCATCAGGCTTTTAAAAAAGAATCGCCTTACCCTGATCATCATACCTGCCCTGACCCTGGTCATCACCTACTTCCTGGTTAGAAATCTTCCAAACTCCTACGTATCACAATCACAAATCGCTACAGGAATTGTAGATCAGACACAAACCGCGATCACAGGCGAAAACGGCCAGAAAGGATGGGCTGAAGTGAATCAGGAGTTTGGTAATCTCATTGAGATGATGAGATTAAAAAAAATACTGGATCAGGTATCTTATAAACTCATTATCCATGACCTGAATTCCAAAACTCCATTCAGAGACATCCAGTCAGTGCTAAACGAAACTAGTGAACGCGAGAAACAACAGATGATCATAACGTTCCAGGACAAATACGCCAAATCTGAAGGGCTGAATCTCTGGGATAAAAAACAGAGTCAACTGCATAATATCTTACGTGATCTCAAATACGACAATGAATCTCTTAAAAACCGTATCGGTATAGGTCGTGCAGGCGACAGTGACTTTATCAATGTTGAATTTGATTCAGAAAATCCACAGCTGTCTGCATTCATCGTCAATACAGTAATAGAAGAATTTATCAAACACTACGCCTATGTCGTGAAGACCAACCAAAGGCGGGCCAATGTGTTTCTCGACAGCCTGGTTGCTCAGAAAAGATCGGAGATGAACTCCAGGATCGCGGCACTTAGAAACTATAAAATTGAGAACCGTGTGCTGAATCTGGAAGAGCAGTCCAGTCAGCTATATGGACAAATAATAGAATACAACAATCAAAAACAGGCTATTCTGAAGGAAATAGCCGCCAATACAGGTGCAGTTGAGGAAATCGAAGCAAAATTCGCTCCCCGGGAGCGAAGCTATCTGGAGTCATCTCTCACCAAGGCAAACCAGAGACTGGCCTCTACCAAGGATGAGTTAAAGTCTCTTTATGACCTCTACGTGCAGAATGATTTTGATCCTGTAAATAAAGCATCCATAGATTCTTTGCAGCGGATCCTGAATTATCAGATCAACACTTCAGCAGATCAATACCTGAACAGCCCGCTGGCCACCAAACAGACGCTCGTCGAACAGAAAATACAACTGGAGGTGCAGCTCGACCTGTCCAGATACAGCTTAAACACGATCAACAGAGAGCTGAACAACCTGAACGGACAGTTTGACCAGATGGTGCCGCATGAAGCCGAGGTTCAGTCTCTCGAACGTGAGGTGCAGATCTCCAGCACAGAATATCTTGACGCACTCAACAAGTTCAATCAGAGCAGTTTGGAATCGGGCTTTACCATCAAGCTTAGCCAGGTGCAAAAAGCGATGCCTGGACTGCCTCAGCCTTCGAAAAAGATGCTTCTGGTGATACTGAGCGCCATAATATCATTCGTATTCTGCCTGGTGGTGCTTTTTATCCTGTTTTTCCTGGATAACTCCATTACCACTGCAAAGGATCTGGCAAACAAAACGAATGTTCCCGTCCTGGGTGTTCTGAATAAAGTGCGCGGCTCAAAGGTTGACCTAAACGCCATCTGGTCAGGCTCCACCTCAGCAAACCTGGATACATTTAAAAGCCAGTTACGCTCTATTCGATTCGAAATTGACCGCGAGCTTCAATCCGGAATAATTGCGATAACAAGCATGAAAGAATCTGAAGGAAAAACCCTTCTGGCCCTCAGCTTAACGCATGCCTGGAAGATGACCGACAAGAAAGTCCTCCTGATCGATGGGAACTTTGGGCATCCCGACATAAGTCAATCTCTGGAAGGAAAAGTCTTCATCGAAGATTATCTCACAGGGGCAATAGGACTCACCCATATCAGCCCCTCTTCCGCGGTTACCGTTCTCGCAAATAAGGGGCAAGACCGGTCTCCATTGGAAATTGCGGATGCGCCAACGATCTCGGCTAAGCTGAAAGAGCTCAAGACGATCTTTGATATTATCATTATTGAAACGCCGCCAGTATCCGCTATGAACCAAAGCAAGGAGTGGATGCTCTTTGCCGGCAATATCGTGGCAGTGTTCGAGGCGGGACAAACCCTCAGCGACGAAAAGAAAAACCATATACAATACCTGAAATCCCTAGAGAACAAGTTCGACGGCTGGGTGTTGAACAAGAATGAACCGCGCGACGGAAATACGAATGTGACGAAAAGTAAAGCATGATGGTAGCAAATGTAATCTGGAAGATCGTTCAATGCTTAGTCGGATTTTACCTCGTGTGGCCGTCTCTGCTATCTCTCCTATGGAGACTCAGGCGCCGGACTACTCATCTGCGATCAACCGGCACTCCGCAGGATACCGACTTTGCCATTATCGTAACCGCTTACGAGCAAACGCATACGCTGCCTGCAGTGGTCTCCTCTATCCTCCAGTCGAACTATTCCAATTATCATGTGTATGTAGTTGCCGACAAATGTGATATAACAGGACTTGATTTCGGCAGCCAGAACGTATCACTATTACGTCCCGCCGAGACACTGGGCAGCAATACTAAATCGCACTTTTATGCTATAGATCGCTTTGTGAGGCCCCATACACATCTCACAATTATTGATAGTGATAACCTTGTTCACCCCGAATATCTGAATGAACTCGTTTTTGTGCTTCAGCAGGGATTTCAGGCCGTTCAGGGAGTCAGAGAAGCCAAGAACCTGGATACCACCTACGCGTGCCTTGATGCCGCCAGGGATATCTACTACCATCATTACGATGGTAAGCTGCTCTTTGAATCAGGCTCTTCGGCTACCTTGGCCGGCTCAGGAATGGCATTTTCAGTGCCGCTGTACAAAGCATGTCTGCAAAACAATCCTGTTGAGGGTGCAGGTTTCGACAAGGTTCTTCAGGCTGCTATTGTCGGCAGAGATTTAAGAATTGCTTTCGCCGAATCAGCAATCGTTTACGACGAAAAAACCTCCCGTTCTGATCAGCTAGTGCAACAAAGGTCACGTTGGATTAACACCTGGTTCAAGTATTTTTCTCTCGGGTTTTCTCTTGTCGGTAAAGGCATCAAAAACTCCAGTCTGAATCAGCTGCTTTTTGGCATTACTCTTTTAAGGCCCCCCTTGTTTATCTTCATCCTCCTATCTGCTCTCTGCCTTCTTATTAACCTTCTGGTGAGTCCCCTGACCAGCCTGATCTGGTTGCTTGCTTTTATGATCTTCATCTACGGCTTCTATAGTGCACTCTCCAAGCCCACAACAGACAGACGCATATACAAGTCATTAAAGAACATTCCTAACTTCATGTACTATCAGCTTCTATCTCTGTTGAAGATCAGGAAAGCAAATAAAATCTCTGTAGCGACCAAGCACTATCATTCAAGATCGATCGACAAGCTAAACGAGGAGAAATGAGGGTAGATCCTGTCAAAAAAGACCATGAGAAGATCCGCAGGCTGGAGATGAAGCTGCAGGAATATAAGCGGAAAGCGGCAATAGCGTTGGTTTGCCTGATCGTTTATTACTTTTTCATCAAGTTGATATTTTTATAATGAAAGATGTCATCAACTTACGCAAGCCGCACAAGAAATTTAGCTTGGCAGCCTATTTAAAACGGATTTTTCTGGTCGAAAAACTGAACAATCCGGAAGGCTTGATCCTGCTCTCTGTATTCAGCGTCTTCTGCTCCTTTGTCGTTTACAGGCAGGGAATGACAGGAGGAATATTATTGCTCGTTGCCATGCTCGCCTTACCTGCTGTTTTCGGGATTGTTGCATTCCCGCGATTCGGCATACTGATCATATTTATCGCGGCGTACCTGGTCATGTGGATCTATGGGATGATCTCCAGTATACCTCTCGGAACGGTAATGGACGGTATTCAGGCACTGCTTATTCTGGGCTTTCTACTTGCCCAGAAACGGAAACCCGACTGGAGCGTCTTCAAGGAACCTATTGGAATCATCATCCTGATCTGGGTGGCTTACAATGTCTTACAACTTGCAAATCCAACAGCCGAATCCCGCATGGCCTGGCTGTACACCGTTAGAACAGTGGCAGTTGTTACTTTAATGTACTTTATCTTCAGTCACAATATCCGCACGCTCCGCCTGGTTAAATGGATGCTGAAGATATGGCTGGCGCTGGCGCTCTTCGCAGCGGCTTATGCGTTTAAACAGGAACTCTTCGGCTTTTCCTCCTGGGAGCTAAAGCGCCTCGAGGATCCCGGACTTCGAAGTCTTTACTTCATAGGCGGTCACTGGCGAAAATTTTCCATCTTTTCGGATCCGGTAGCATTTGCGTACAATATGGTTTCTGCAACGCTGTTTTGTATATGTATGCTCTTCGGACCTGTCAGCAATACAAAGAAGATCCTTCTGGCGTCTATGGCATTCATTTTCTTTCTCGCGATGATGCTTTCCGGAACGCGAGGTGCATACGTCCTTGTTCCGGCGGGTTTGATCCTGCTCGCCATCATGAAATTGAACAGGAACATGATTATTTTCAGCATCATAGCCGGAGCAATCATGGGGGCGCTGATCTTCATGCCAACATCGAGTCCAAGCATTCAGCGCTTCCAATCTGCGTTCCGGCCCTCTGAGGATGCTTCATTCAATGTGAGGAAAATCAATCAGGCAAAGATCCAGCCGTTCATACAGACCCACCCCTTCGGTGGCGGACTAGGGTCAACCGGCACCTGGGGCGAAAGATTTTCGCCCAACTCTGAACTTGCTAAGTTCCCGCCCGATAGCGGATATGTCAGGGTAGCGGTAGAAACAGGCTCTATCGGTCTCCTGTTAATCTGTACATTGATGGTTATCATCCTGATTACCGGGATCAATAATTCTTTCCGGATTCAAGATCCTGAGCTACGATCGTATTGTCTGGCCATGACCGTAATTGTCTTCGCCTACGCCGTCGGAAACTACCCGCAGGAGGCTATCGTGCAATACCCCTCCAATATTTATTTCTACTTTTTCGCAGCACTAATTACCATAACCAAGCGTTTGGACATAACGAAGAGAAAGAATATTCACCTTTCAAACCTCAACAATACTGATGAAAATACCTGATTGGATAAAGGATGTTAATCTGCCTTATAACACGTATAACGATATTCCGCAGAGCGCTATAGATGAAGTAAACAGCCGGCTAGATGCTGTTCTAAGCAACACACCGGTAATAACCGTCCTCATTGCTGCCTATAATGAAGAGGCAAACGTACTGCGCTGTATAGGCTCGCTATCCAGATCTAAAACACGTATCCCCTTCGAGATCCTCGTCGTGAACAATAATTCATCAGACAGAACACAGGACACTCTTGACCGGCTGCATGTTAGAAAAGTATTTCAGTCTATACAAGGCTGCGGACCTGCCAGACAAATGGGTCAGGAAAATGCTAAAGGGGAGTATATTTTACTCGCTGACGCGGATTGTCTCTATCCCGATTGCTGGATCGATGAAATGATGAAAGTTTTACGCGAACCCGGCGTGGTTTGTGTATATGGCAGATATTCTTTCTTGCCTGAGCCAGGATATCCAAGGTGGCAGCTCTTTATACTTGAACGGCTAAAGGATGTGATTGCCTCTTACCGGCAAATTAAACGCCCCTATCTGAATACATACGGTATTAGTATGGGGTATATAAAGGAGTTTGGACTCAAGGCAGGCTACGTAATGGCGAATATCAGGGGTGAGGATGGAAGACTTGCTTTCGATATGATGAAATATGGTAAGATAAAGCCTGTAACATCAAATGCTGCACGGCCGTGGACCGGACCCCGCACCCTGGCCCTGGAAGGAAGCTTCACTAAAGCACTGAGCAATAGAATAGTAAAGGAAGTTAAGCGCTCATTCCAGATGCTCAGATCAGAGAAAGATCACGACACCAAAACTTCTAAGAACGAAGGCTAATCTTACTAGCGTATTGCCCTTAGAATTAACGGACTAGCTTGCTGTCGATATAGTCCATTATCTCCTCGTCAACCAGGGAGTCGAACTTTCTGGCGAAGAATTTACCTGAGCGGATCAGGGCTTCAGCATCGCCGATCGTCAGGACCTTCGGACTCGACTGTGCGGCACTCCAGTCAATGTACCGAAGATTATCATTGACCAGTTTAGGCTTTAGCGAAGAGTTGTATAAGATGCTCTGAAAGAACAGTTCATCTGCTCCCCAACTGTGTTTGAAAGCATTTACGATCGGCTTGTTCGTGCTGATCACGTCTAGAATATAGCGTACGGATTCGCTGTCGATTGTAAACCATTGCGATCGCCCTACCAGCTCGAAACCAGCGGGCAACTGTCGCTTGGGCATCAGGTAATTGATCAGTTTCTCCAGTTTATATTGTCCCGGAAACGTGTAATCCGTAATATGATACTGCGCTATTCTTCTTCTTGACTCTTCTAACCACGGATCGCCACCAGTGACATATTCCATGAAAGCAGCTCCTGAGTGTAATGACAAGAATTCCTGAAGCTCAGACATGCTTCGTAGCGGGTAATCCTGTCCACTCAGGAAATTAATATATTCCGTCTCAGGCGCACACTCCATACACTCAGCCATTGAATGAATAAAAGCCTGAACCTGGCTGAATCCACCCCAGTTGACCTTGATGCGGCGCTCTACAAAACGGACCTGCGGGTTAGTGATCACCTCCCTAAACGGCTCAATAGCTTTACTTCTGTCAACATGAATAAAAACAGAACAGCCAGGGTGCAGCAGCCTGTCTACAAGTCGCTTTACCTGCAAAGGATCCTTGTGAGCCATGATGATATGCGCAACCTGCATCCTTTAGTAGTTTTTATCGGTGAACGTGTTGATCAGGAACACCTTGAAGATGATGTAGTTCTTCCTCCAGATACTCTTCAGCGTACGGCCTTCGATCGGGATATGCTTAAAGGGTGTCATTCGATGGTACTTCCAATATTGAGATTTGTACGGATTATTATTCATGTACTGCCAGGGCTTAGAAGGGCCTGCATAATGAATGATCACGGGTCTTTTCTTTAGCTTATGGCGCAGATGCAGACTGTTGTACGTTTTATCAAAGTACTCCCATTGGTCATAGAAACAGATATTTAAAATATCCTGATCCCACCAGGCAAGCTTGTCCATGTACGCATTAGCAATTTCCATGAATTTTGCCGCCATATTCCTTTCACGCCACAGCTTCAGGTTGATCAGAAGTACGCCCGCATTGAAATAGCGTTTCAGAGGGAATCCCATGTCCCGCAGCCTCTGGATATTTAAATCAAGTTCGATATCATCCTGAGCAAGCAGAGCCTGCTGCTGGAACTCGAAATCAGCGAAAAATGACAGGGATGATGTAACCACAAGATCTGAATCGAGGAACAGGATCTTATCGATTTCGGGCGGCAGGATATCCGTCAGGAATAACCTGAAATATACCGCTTTTGAAAGATGATGCGATACTTTGTAATTTTCCAGTGCAGAGCTGCTCAGAGATCGCTGTTCCACTGAAATACCGTATCTGGATTCGAAAAAGCTGAGTACCTTATCGAGTTTCTCCGAGTTTTCCAGGTCGTGAATAACGAATATACGCAGGTCTAAGTCCTTGTTATTTTCCAGAACAGAGACCAGGGCCACAGCGAAGTGCCTGATGAAATTTTCATCGATGGTAAAAACGATATTAAGCTTTTTTCTCTCTATTTCCATTTTCAAGTGGTTCAACAATTAACTGGGAATTGAATTTAACGATGTGATTGGCGGGTATGGACCTATGTACCAGGCATCCTGCACCGACAATAACATTGTCTCCGATCGAGACTCCCTTCAATATAGTAACATTACTGCCGATCCAGCAATTTTTCCCGATACTTACCGGAGAGGAAACGAACCTGTCTTTGAAGACTTCAAAGCTGGGTTCCGTCACATACCGGTGATTATGATCATAGATCTTCACGCCTTCTCCGATCAGCGTATCTTCTCCTATCTCTATCCGCTCCATGCAATTTATTGAACAGTGATTGTTAAAAAACACGTTGCTGCTAATCCGCAGTTCCGCACCCTTCTCCACAACAATATTGCAAAATTCTCTCAACGCTACGTTTTGCTGAATCGTGACTGTCGACTCACCGGAAATATAAAGCTTGCGATATTTACCTATCGTAAAGCTCTTGTGCACATTGATCTTATCTCCACCCGGAAGGCTGTAAAACAGCAAGGTTTTGCGGAGATACTGTTTAATTCTGGCTAGCATATACGTTCAATTAGTATTTAGCACCCTATCCAATTTCAAAAAAGCCTTCAGGGGCATATACGAGTCCGAATACTTTAAAGTTGTCAGAGCTGCCTTCAACATAGGTGATGGTAAAAGGCTGTAAAGATCTTTAAGCAAGGTTTTAACTTTAGAAGTTTCGCCGTTTCGGAAAAGTGCCAGAAGTATCGAATGAAGCTTCTTTTTATATAGCCTGGTCTTTGCCCCATTGTTCAATATAGCACGGTCATAATCTTTCAGTAAAACATGGGCCTCGGCCGTAAGCATTTTCGAGACATCGTTTGAATAATTGCTCCCATGCTTTCTGTAATAAAACAGCTTGTCGTTTAAACCATAAAAAGTCGCGTTCACCTGCGCCATTCTGAACCAATAATCATAATCATCGCATCCCTGTATAGCCTTACTTTCATCCCAGGGACCTATCTTTTCGAGAATTGATTTTTTAACAACTACCGCCAGGGTCGGGATATAGTTCTCTTCAAGTTGCCTGAGGAACATCCTCTCAGCACTGAACTCTCCATAGATCGTCTTATAATCTACCAGGTTAGTAAGGTCGTCATTATAAAAAAACCAGCCTCCGCAAAACAAGACGTCATAGGAAGGATTTTGACCAGCCACATGCATCTGTTTTTCCAGCTTATCCGGCGTCCATAGATCATCATGATCTAAATACGCCAGCCATTCCCCCGACGCGTGGTTGTACCCAGAATTTCTGCTTCTGCCGATGCCACCGTTCTTTTGTGTGATCAGCTTTATCCGTGGGTCAACAGCAGCCATCTCAGATACTATTTCAGCAGTGTTATCTTTGGAACCATCGTTAATAACAATCAGTTCCCATCTCTTATACGTCTGCCCGATAACGCTCTGAATAGACCTTCTTATCAGTTGTCCGGAGTTATACGCCGGCATGATAACCGAAACTAAAGGAATCTCAAACTTTTCCATGTAGATACAAATTAAACAGCCGTCTTAAATAATTTAGATCGTATTTCCTTCAAAGCACTCCTGTTATAAAAGAGAAGGGGAATAAGTACGACAATTGAAGCAGCAGCAAAATACATAATAAATGACCACCAGCCTGTCGCAACAAACCAATCTTTAAAGAACATATACAGCAAGCCATCGAACAGCGAGCAGAATAGAATCGGCTTCAGCAGAGAAACTATATACTTTTGGAGTGATATTCCCATAAACTTACTCGTCAGGTATGGAACATACCAGAACGATGTGGCAAGGCCCGCAAGCACAGTTCCGTAGAGCACACCGATGAGCCCGAACTTCTTAGCGAAATAAACGGAAAACCCCAGGTTTAAGACTGCTTCCAGTATCGACATATACGACAACTGCTTGGCGATTCCTGCACCGTTAAGACACATTGCACTCACATGAATGAACGTTAACTGGATCAGGTAGAGATAGGCAACAAGGAACACGAAGTTTTGTCCCGCAAAGAAGCTTTCCCCCACCCACAACTTGAGGAACGGAGCAGTTATAAAGCAGATTAACCAGAAGGCAGTGGTGGATAGTGAAAGAGTCAGATCCATCAGCTTATTATGCACAACCCTGAACGGGTTAATGTCGTTCCCCTTCGATAATTCAACCATCGCAGGAAAGGAATTGTCCGTAATTTTCCAGATAAACTGAGAGGCCATTTCAGGAAGCTTTGATGTCAATGCATATACCGAAACGGCAGATAAAGAAACGAGGGATCCGATAATGATCCGGTCCGTTTGAAAGACGATCTGGACAGCGATTCCGATAATAAAAAGATAGAATCCGTAGGAGAACATCTCCTTCAATAAGGGCATTCTGAAGTCCGCCATATTCAGGCGGATATAGGGATAGCTCTTTCTGAATATATACAAATTGAGTACGGCGTTGACGACGAAAACCAATACCTGGGCGAACACGAAACTCCACAGTTCGTAGCCTAAGTAGATGAAAAGAACGGTAAATGCAATATTGCTGATGCTTAGGAAGAACGAGAGTGTATTAGACAATAGCTGCCGTTGGTGAGCAAAAAATATCCCGGAGATGGATCTTAGAAGAAACTGAACGCCTACCAGGCATGCCAGGGCAATCACTATAGATTGAATGTCCGTGCCTGATTTCGCAGGAACATCAAAAATCCCTGAAACATAAGGTGAAACTCCTGCGCCGACTACGATGACCAGCATTCCTAAAATGGCATAGACAATAAAAGAGGTAGAAATGATTTCCTGGATCTTCTGCCTGCCATCCTGACTATCGCTCTTCGTACCTGCTAAGAACCTCTCGACGCCGGCAGTCAGTCCAAAATCAAACATCCCCAGGTACGATGTGATCTGAAAAATAACGATGGACAGTCCGTAAATGGAGGCATCCAAATGACCCAGGATAAACGGAGTAGTGACGAGATTCAATAATATCACCAAGACCGTATATAGTTGAGACGAGATTGCCCCTTTGAAAGCAGATTTTGTTCTATTCACCTGATTGATTATACGAATGTTAAAAACTCGACCACTTTAATGCAGCCAGACATTTACGATTATTTACCGGATTGGAGTGTTTTATAAATGGCTTCATAGATCTCGTCGACGCTGGCTGTCCATGTATGACCAGCGGCAAAAGCTGCTCTGGATTGCTGCAGATCAGCAGCATCATGAGCAATAAGGTCCTCCACATTTTTAGCGAACTCTTCTTTGCTGACAGATAATGCGACATGTTCGGCAAATGCTTCCATACTTTCCGTTCTGGTTGCCGCAACAGGCTTCCCCATGGCCAGATATTCGTCTATCTTCCTTGGGTAATTTCCTATCGTAACTTCATTCACGATTTGAGGGTTGATACAAACGGTAAACGCAGAAATGTAGTGAGGAAGCTCCAGCGGATCCTTCGACCCTAAAAAGTGAACATTTTTCAGGGTATGGAGTGAACTCTTCTTGAAATCCTCGTCTTCTGGACCTACCAGCACAATACTCCATTCCGGATGTTGCTCAGCAAGGTAATAAAGGATCCCGATATCCAGGCGTAAGGTGATCAGCGCTCCCACATATCCAATGACCGGCCTGGGAATATCAGCGATATCCGCAGGTACTGAAGTCTGCGACACGTTTGTATAGCGCTCTACATCACAACCTTGACCAACATAAAATGAGTTAGGATTATATTTACGGCAGATATTGGCTAAATATATAGAATTGGCAACGCAAACATCGTTTTTAGCCATGAGCCTTGGCTCCAGCCGCTTGCCATGAAATTTCCAGTAATCCATCGCCAGCAGATTATCCCTTGAATAGTACACGCTACACGCAGGTTTGAGGTAATCTGTCAGATAGAAGCTCTTAAAAATATCGTTGTCGTTGAACAGGATGAAGTCTTTAAAATTCAGCATGCCCAACGCTTTTTCTATCGAATTTGAGAATCTTTTCCCGTTAAACCGGTTCAGCAGGTCAAACAACCAACCGACCTTTATCCAGCTCAGGGATTCCAAAATAGTGTCCGGATAGTAGACCCATAAATTGGAAGATACCTCTTCTAACGCCTTTCCTTCTCCCTTCCTGATACGCAAGCGTTTATCGACGTACTCCGTACCCTTCCTTCTTAAAATGGTTATCCTGTCGAGTGGAGCGTTGATATATAAGACTCTGTTATGCTTGCTGAACTCAAGTGCAATATCTTTGCAGTTGCTGCCGATCTCCGTGTCCCATGGCTGTAAACCGACGATCAGAATATCTCTGTTGGTAATTATGGGCATACTCAGATGGATAAAATAATTGGACGCGCCTTATTATGAACTAAAACAGCTTAACATCGAAATTGTTGATGATGGGGTATTCACCCAAAATATTCCCCTAATAGCCGGATTTTTAACCTTTGAGTAAGGATATTTCAAATAATTTCCTAAAAAAGCTAATCGGCTACCCATTTGAATGTGCAATTTCGTATAGTTCAAATATAGCCAATCCGGCGATGTATATCAATTTTCATACACCCTAATATCCGCCGGATCACTGTGCACAGCGCTCACAGGCTTCTGCTCTAAACAAGTTCCTCAGGAGTTCTTGCTTTTGGAAACCTGCTTACTGAACAAAATATCGTAATTATAGCGAATCTGTCTATAAGCATAGCGAACGAGGGAGATCAAAGGATTTTTGCTTGTTGTCCAGCTCTTCCGCGACATGGTACTGGGCTCTTCATCGGAATTCACCTGAGTAAAAAGCTGATCATACTCATCGTAAAATAAACCCTTTCCCTTGTTCTGGATAAAAGAGACGCACATGCGATACTCCGTACGGTCGCCTTTGATCCCCTCAGCATAATGACCAAATCTCTGCAGGAAGTTACTGCGGCGCAAATGAGGATGATCACTATAGTAATAGATCTTACCGTAATCCGGGTACCAGGGCTTGATGTGCATTTCAGAAAAGCCCTTTTTATATGGCCGCAAGTAAGGATACGGGTAGTACGCATAGAAACGAACAATGTCCAGATCCCCCCGCTCCTCCATGATCTCAAGAGCATCCTGGAAATGCTCAGGGAACGATGCTGAAGGAACAAAATCCTCCTGAACATACAAGGTGTACGGCGTACTTACGGCCTCCTGCCCCTTGTTTATGTTATTCCCCAGCCCTTTGTTGACCGCCGTCTTGATCAGGCGAAAAGCATGAGTTTTTTGTAGCTCCTCCAGATAGGCTATTTGTTCGGCAGCGCTTCCGTCATCTGACACAACGATGTCTTCAAACCGGCATTCAAGATGCCCGAAAGCGTTTAACAACCTCTCTAAAGAACTGCTCCTGTTATAGTGCGTTACAAGTAAAGTCACTCCCTTAAATACCTTAACCATCGCTTTTTGACTTAATTACAAAATTCCAGACTAACTCTTCTGGCGTCCGTTGACTATCCTCCGCCATCTTTTAACCACCTTATTATACAATTTCTTCAGAAGTCTGAAATTGTTACTTACAGGCCTGAAGCTACTCCATTCTGTTAATCTCAGATAATGAAAAAAGCGTTCCTTGTAATATGAACTATATTCATAGGACGTATAGATGGGTTTAATTCCGATAAAATGGATGATATAAGGACTTTCCTCGGTAGACATGGCGTAGCAGTTCCATTTACTATCCAGCTCCAGCCACTGACCGGCCAGGACGACGTTCAGTCCGTACTGATCCGGAAATCCCGCATACCTGCTGTTTTCCTGTATACATTTAAGAACCCGACGCGTTATGTCCTGTTCACGCCATTTCCGTGTATCAATCAGCAGTAAGCCGCTATTGAAGTATTTTGTGTCGGGGTCTAAGCCCAACTCCTGATAATTCGTAATTCCTCCCCAGGTGCTGCTTACTGTGCCTGACCGGTCGACCACTCCTGCAACCACTTTGTCTTCCATATCCACATTCCAGAGCATGCTGATGTCTGCTTCTGCTATCATGTCGACGTCCAGGTACAATACCCGCCCGGTTGAAGATGGTAAAAAATGCGGGATGAATAGCCGAACATACACGTTTAACGGAAAAGTTGAGTTGTCGAGTGGTAATTCAGACCTGTCACGAATGGCATCTTCCAACTTCAACCAGGTAATATCAAACACCTGTTTATCAACCGAACGAGCAATTTTCTCTATAGTCCCTTCCTTAAGCCCGTCGTCAATAATATGCAGATCAATCCTTTTCTTACCCTTGTAATTAACCTCTAGGGATTTCAGTAATGCTGCAAGCATTAGCGCATAATGGTTATCGCATACCGTAACAATGCTTATCGTCTCGTTCGTACCTTCCATAATCAACTCGCTAATATGCGACTAAATTCGTAAACCTGCCTTTTTATCTCCTTTCGGCCAGCTTAACCACTAAATCATGGTTCAGCGTTCTGCTTTCGTTTTTAGCAAACTCTTCAATATGGCTTAACAAGATTGAAGATAATGCTTTCCAGCTATATCGCCTGGCAAACAGGCTTCTTAATTTCTGTATTTCCTTTGTATCCTCTGCCAAAGCTCGTTCAATAGCTGCAATGTACCCTTCTGTATCTTTCGACAGGTAGGTCACTTCGCTGAAGACTTCCTTCATGGTGTTCGTTTCTGTAGCAACTACGGGACGTCCCATCGCCAGATATTCAATTATCTTCATTGGAAAGTTGCCAATAGTAATTTCGTTAATGAGCTGCGGATTGATACACACATCGAAATGTTTAACATACGCAGGGATATCGTTAGTATGTTTCTTAGGAAGGAACCTGATGTTTTCCATATTGTGCAAAGCACTCATCCGAAATTCATGATCTTCCTCTCCTATCATGAGAAAATCCCAGTCTTTACGCTTCATTGCTATTTTTTCAATCAGCTTGATATCGATACGCATGGAATTTAACGCTCCTATGTATCCGATTAAGGGACGCTCTCCCTTACCTAAGTCATCCGGCACTGCCCAGGTCTTTTCATGATCAAATATCTCCAGATTAGCTCCGTTGCCGATATAGAAACTTGCCGGGTTATATTTTAACGCTCGCTTTGTAAAATCCAGGGAGTTACAGACCACCAGGTCCTGCTTCTTCATGAGTTTGGGCTCGAGAGAGTTCCCGTGCCGTTTCCAGTAATCAAAGCCAAGTGTATAATCTCTGTCAAGATACACGGCTATGCTGGGCTTCAACAGTTCCTTCAAATAAAAACTGCGAAACATATCTTTATCATTGATCAACACAAAAGACTCAAATTTCAACTCCCCGACAGCCTTCTTAATGCTTGATGCGAATGTCCGGTTATTGAACTTATTGAAGAGCGAAAATATCGGAGTGGAGGGAATCCAGTTAACAGATTCGATGACCTTCTCGGGATTCAATATCCACAGATTAGCCGATAGTTCAGACAGTCCAGGCTTCCCCGCCCGGATATCCTGGATATGTCGTTTAGTATAAACATCTCCCTGCTTTGAAAGATAGGTCCGCCTGTCGATCGGAGGATTAACATATAGAACCGCATGTTCCTTAGATAGGGCTTTAGCCAGACCAATAGAGGTTGACTCACGACCCGTGTTAATGCGTTGAAGACTAACAAAGACAAAGTTCATTCGATAAGGTTTATGGACTGTCGAATTTAATGGTTTTATTTAACTATTAAATCCAGGCATTAAAGATTAAATTAATTAATTCGATGTATCTCAGCATGAATATCATGGCAGTTAGAAGTATTTCTCCACGTAGGCTTTTAGCGCATTTTCATTCTCAGCATGATAAATGGTCGCACCGGAGAGCTGAGGAAAAATACTGTCGAACTCTTTCAGATGATGTTCTATCCCTCTTTTTGACAGGATAACATTAATGCCTCCGAAATAGCTCGCAAACGCCGCCGTCCCCCCATGAGCGGAAATAAACCGGTCGCAGTTGGCATATACCATCAATTGAAGATGATTGAAGTTGTTCACCAGGCCGATGTTAGCTTCATAAAGATCATTCATCAGGATCACTCCGGGATGCCTTTCACGTAACCAACAATGTTCGTTCAGATCAAGAATTTCGCTATTATCAGAAACGATCTGCGTGTTTAGAGGCCTGTTGTAGATGATCTGATACGTATCGCTGTAATGCGTAATAAGCCAGTCAAGAAACTCCAAATTGAAATAATTGAGTGGTGCATCATCCCATTCGATGTTGTATTTATTCGCGACAAGGAGAATGGGCTTATCATACCTAAAGACATCATTTTTGTAGAAGCTCTTAAATGGGACTTGTTTCCACTTCGTATAACTGAACGACGCAGAATGGGTCATATTGGGGATTTCGTAATTGCTGTAACCAAGCTCCCAGATCCGCTTCGTGTGACGCTCTTCGTGATCTTCACTGAAGAAATACAGCTCTTTTGTATTCGTGCATGAAATGGTCTTCTTCAAGGTACCATTCAAATGGTGCCAGTAAGCAAATGGAATAACATACCTGAGTTCCTGGTCGAACTCTCCTTGAAACTCAATGACCTTATACTTCGGTTTAGTCATGTAATCCTTCCAAAAAAAGAGGATCTGGCGGGTCCGGCTATAATAATTGTCCCGTATAAAATACCGGTAGTCTTTCAACACCGAAGGATAGTTCAAACTCGCAATTACGTACAGAAACTTTGAATACAATTTCTTCATGCCATTAGATTTTGAGCCAGCTTTCAGGAAGCAGATCCTTTGTATTCCAGTCGGGCTGATTTCTAAACCATTCTTTCGGAGCTATCACAATCTTATCGGGATAACCGTTCAACCATGCTCCCCACCAGCTGTATGAACTATTGGCGATAATATGATGCCTGCAGGTCTTCATCAAATGAAGATCGTCCAGATCTGCATCCGAACCTTCCACATCGACAAAAACATAATTTCCCCCTTTCGGAAAATTCTCCAGAACCCATGATTTATCATCTGTAAAAATGAAAAACACGCTATCAGGCACCTTGCTGGTCATGATTTCCATTGCCTTTTCATAATAGGCCAAACCAATAAAGCCGAAAGTCTGACTGAACTCCGGGTGATGAACGTAGTCTCCACGTCTGACATGCACGGAAACTGCATTTCCTGCGTGCTGAATTTCACGAAGATAACGATCGAAGCCCCGCCCCCCTGGATTGTTGAACTGCAACTCATTTCTGATGATAGCCTGAGACGATCTGAAATACCTTTCGGAGTGCCAATACCCCTTCACGTTCAAAAAAGGCTCTTTCGCCTCAAGTACTTCCGGATCGAAGTGATAATGTCGCTCCCGAAGAGTCCGGAAAAAGGGACTGAGCGTTTGAGAAGGAAACAGCTTGGTAACCTTGATGCCCCATTCTACAGACCTGTCAATTTCTTTATATGCGATGTTAAACTTGTTTAGCTTAAAAGACCGGCTCGTCTCACGTGCATACTCAGATTTATAAAATCGAAGATCAAAATAGAGGGAACACCGATTGATTAGCGAAAGGTGCCGGGCCAATGCATATTGAAACAACTGGTTTCCGAGCCCACTGGTTATAGTCGCAATTACCATATCAAACCTTGCTCAGCTTAGGTACAAGAAGAACCAGGGCAATCCGGCTGTAGTTAGCTATTTGACTCAGTATACTTTTAAACTCCACGCCCGCGATCCTGTACAATACGTATTGATTGAAGACGAAGCCAACAAATACAGAGATAAACGTCGCGATCGGTGAGCCTATAACCCCCATTTGCTTGATTAAGAAGTAGTTTAAAATCAAGTTAATGGCAGTTGGTATAAGAATCATCAGGAAGTTGATCCGTGCTTTTCCAATGGCATTCAGGATGACGCCGGCATTTCTACCAAAGGGTTTTAGCAGACTATATACAAGTATGATGCGTAATAAAACGGCAGCCTGGCCGAATTGATTTCCTGCTATCAGGCGGATAATTTCATCCGCAAAGATGAAGAAGAGCAACAGTACCGGAAGCATGGTCAACACAACAAGAGCAGAAGATTTCTCATATAGATCTTTTATACCTGCCATACCTCGTTCTTTAAGTGTAGCCACTCCCTTGGGCATTAATAATGTTGAAATTGCTTGAAGCGGTATTTCGATGAATTGCAGTATGCGGCTTGCTACATTGATTACCCCCACGGATGCCGGCGAAAGTAACGCGCCTGATATCAACTGCCCGATATTGTTTGAAACCTGTCCCGTTACCTCTATTCCAAAGGTGAAGAATCCGTATTTAGCGATGTTCTTTACAATCAGTCGGTCAAAGGTCAGCGTAAACTTGAGATAGCGCCTGGTCATAAAGAAAACAACCACGAGTGCCACTCCCGCTGCAACGATATTCACCAGAACAAAACTGCGGATGCTGAACTCGTGCTTCGTGATGAATAAGAACAACAAATAGAGAATAAATAACCCGGACCTGATGACGGACGCAACCAGCTGTCCGTAAAACCTGGAATTGCCCTGTTCTATGCTGTTAATCACATTAATGAACCCGGAAGGTAGAAGTAGCAATGGCCCCAGCCAAAGCAGCCTTGTAAGCGCACCGGACTTATAGATTCCATCAAATACGTAAATGGATAGATATAAAATTATCGAAATCAGAAAAGTGAGGAAGACAGAAAACAAGACGGCGTTATACACAAACCTCCCCGTTGATTCACCAGTATAGTCATGATAGTACTTAATTATGGCATTACTAATGAAACTCGAATTTGCCACGTCGAATATGGTGATTATGGAAGAATAAAGAACCCATGTTCCAAAATCTGCAGGAGAGCAGATCCTGACAAGTATATAAAAGATCAAAAAGTTAGCGACAATCAAGGATCCTCTTCCTGCTGTTACAGCAAATCCTGACTTCAATAAGGATGATTTTTTTAGGGTTTTAATAATTTTCATTAGAAGTATAGAAAACCGGTCATCATCCTCGCTCCATACTTCTCAAACACGACCTGACTTTAAGTATCGAAGATAAACATTAAAGCGGATTCATAACGTTTCAGTTAGCTATAGTTTTGCTAACCGAAGAAAAACAACGAATGATAGAATCAGATAATTTCTTTACCTGCTGATCTTGTTTCACTACTTTTACCCGATGGAGTTGCGATCCACATAGTAAGACCCGGCAAAAACCAATCATGAGACCTTTCCTTATCAGATTATCAATCGTTTCCAATTGTTTAACTGTACTTATAATACTCGCTTTTTCAGCCATTTATCATAATTTTCTCTATGAAAAGATCTGGCTCAGAAAACATGCAACCGTCGTTATGTTGGGTGATTCACATACAGACGCCGTCGATTGGCGAGACCAGATCGGCCGGGGAGACATAAAAAACAGCGGGCTTCCAGGACTTACTACATCCCATTTCCAGTGGATGTTACATGACAAGGTGCTTAGATACACACCGGAAATTTGCTATATCGAAGGCGGTGGGAATGATCTGGGGGCAGGCATTCCGACCACCAGAATTATTCAGAATCTCAGCAGCATAATCGATACTTTACAGCATCACAAGATTAGGCCCATTCTTCAATCGGTAATCATCACACCAGATCCTTCAAAAAACACTGCGATTGACAGTTTGAATATGCAGTATCAGGACCTCGCGAAAAAGAAAGGAATCGAATTCCTGGACATCAATGACCACCTGCGAAAAAACGGAATTAGCGAATACTTACCTGATCGGATACATTTGAAAGAATCGGCTCACATCCCTTGGGCCCAGATCATTAAATCCAACCTTATTAAAAATAGCATCTGACCGGCAAAGCGACTGACTGGCAGCTTCGGTGAATCATTTCCACTCGTTAATCGCGCAATGCGCGTTCTTAGCGAGGTCTCTATCTGCTGCTATTTGCCGACCTGAGAGGGAGCATTATCGGCGGGTTGGACCTCTGATCAGTCCGACCCGTATTATTCAAGGTCGGACTCGTTACTGGTCTGCACGCCCGTTTTCTTTCGACGGCAAGAGCCGTAAGGAGCGGAAAGCTCAGCCCGAAGGAGAGCGAAAAAGCTGGCGACCGGCGAATGGAACTCATAAAACCCCACAGGGGACAGCCTTGTCTTCATTCCCCAAATTCGCAAAAACCAGCTGTTTCGCGACGTTTTTGGGAAGAATTTGGAAATTTTAGCTTAAGAATCGTCCTTCTTATTCCCCCGGCCTACCTTGAGGAAAAATAGAATATCATGGCCATCATCGATCACAAAGGAGCAGTACGCGGAACGGCAGGTTCCGTAGTGTACCGCAGGTACCGCAACAAGAACATCATTCAGGGCAAACCCCGTAAATTCAAACAGACACCTGAGAGTGTACGGGCTTCAACCGAGTTCGGCCTGAGCAGCTCGGCAGCAGCGGTGATCCGCAGGGGCTTTGAGCCTGCTTTCATTTTCCGCGACGGGGAAGCGGTCGCCCGCACAACAAAACAGGTCTACCAGGCACTGCGAAGCAGTCTGACAGGTAATATCGGGGAACGCGACCTCCACGATGCCGACCTTCAGCAACTCGTGGGGATGGACTTCAATGGCGATAGCAAACTGGCAGAGGTGCTGCAGATCCCTCACGAACTGAAGCGGGATGAAGAAGGAAACATTACGGTTACTATAGGCCGCTTCCACCCGGCCAAA
>NZ_JBMQOB010000018.1:0-286970 GCF_053551015.1 Arcticibacter sp.
ATGCTTACCGCGCGCAGTATGGCTGTAACTACATCTCGGTGATGCCGACTAATCTGTACGGTTTGAACGACAACTATCATCCACAGAACTCACATGTGCTGCCTGCGCTGATCCGTCGCTTCCATGAAGCCAAACAAAGCGAAGCAACAGAAGTCGTGATCTGGGGCACCGGAACACCCAAAAGAGAGTTCCTCTATGCCGATGACCTGGCCGAAGCCTGCTACTACCTGATGCAGAACTATAACGAACCGGGACTGGTGAACATCGGAACAGGAGAAGATGTCAGCATCAAGGAATTGGCCGAACTGGTCAAAGAGACCGTAGGTTTTCAGGGAGAGATCAAGTATGATACTACCAAACCCGATGGTACACCACGTAAGCTGATGGATGTATCCAAGCTACACGCCTATGGATGGAAGCACACCATCGAGCTGCCACAAGGCATCCAATTGGCTTATCAGGATTTCCTGAGTAAGAATAAATAGTATACTTATACAATAAGCCGCCGGATGATCATCCGGCGGTTTCCTGAAGAGATCTTCTAAAAAGATCAACAGTTCCCTTACCTCAAATTATTCAAATTACGATACCGAAGGTGTCATGGCCATGCTATGCCTGCGGTTCCTCTATCAGCTTAATCCTAAACCTATAACCAGCATCATGAGCACCCTCACATCATTCAGAAACGATATCCAAGGCCTTCGAGCCCTGGCCGTCATCGTTGTAATCATCTTTCATCTCGGTTTTTTGCCCAATGGCTACCTGGGTGTCGACGTGTTTTTTGTAATAAGCGGTTACCTGATCATTGGCATTATCAACAAAGATTTCCTCAACGATAGTTATTCTATAAAAGATTTTTATCTCCGAAGGTTCAGAAGAATCATTCCCCTGGTGCTTTTGACCGGCTTGGTTTCGTTACTGCTCGGTTCATATTTTATGCTTCCTGATGATCTGGAGAATTTAAGTCAGTCCATCATTGCTACCAACTTCTTCAGCAACAACATCCTGCAGTTGATTACCACGAGGAATTATTGGGACGTGATGAATGAATATAAGCCTCTGATGCATACCTGGAGCCTTGGCGTTGAAGAGCAGTTTTATATCGTCATTCCTTTTCTCTTTTTGCTTTCCAGCAGGAAGAACAACAAGATATTCGCAATCATACTGGTTGCAACGCTTGCATCTGCATTGGCTTACGTCTTTTATGGCGATGAGCCGGTGAAGTTTTATATGCTTCCTATGCGGTTTTTTGAGATCTCTATCGGAGGACTTGCTGCATTAAAAGCACGCGGATTTAAGAGCAACTCTCTAGTATCCAGTCTTTCATTCTTTACCTTGCTTGTTTTTCTCTTGTTTGATTTTGGTTTACCGGGTGAGCTGGAAACCATAGTAACCGTTCTTGCAACGGTCATGCTTATTGTATACAATCGTTCCTCATTCAGCATTAACAGGCTTCTTGAAAGCCGCGTGGCTGTCTATATCGGCACCATCAGCTTCAGTCTTTATATGTGGCATCAGCTGGTGCTTGCCTTTTATCGTTACACGGTATCCCAGGACTTCAACCTGTATTCATCGCTGCTACTGCTGTCCATCATGTTTGTGATCGCCATTTTCTCCTATCACTTCATTGAAGATTACTTCAGGAGACCCCATAATATATCCACTAAAAAGTTGCTTGTTGTTTGCTCATTTCTTTTCGTGGGTCTGAATATTGCTTCATTCTATATCTACCTGAAGGCAGGGGTGGTGAGAGACGTTCCTGAACTGGAGATCACTACAGGTCATGTGGAAAGGGGGATGCATGCCAGATATAATTCCCGCATCCGGGAGTTTACTCAGGATTTCACGCCATCAGAGAAGATAAACGTCCTCCTTATCGGAAATAGTTTTGCACGTGACTGGGCAAACGTATTGCTCGAATCAAATTTCCGTGAGCAGATTAACATCTCCTATAGTGAGCTTCCTTTTCAGACGGAGCACATGCAGCAGAAGCTGGATATGGCCGACATTATCTTCTTCTCACCTTACTATAAAGCGGAGTATATTCCAGTGTCAAAGAAATTCAGAATAGACGAGTCTAAGGTATGGATAGTAGGTACAAAGAACTTTGGACCTAATAATGGCCTGCTATATAACCAGAAACGGAGTCAGGGTAATTGTGACGTCCGGGCGGATGTCAGCGACTACGCGCTAAACGAAAATGAGCAGCTAAAAAAACAGTGGGGAGACCGCTACATAGATCTCCTGTCGCTTGTAATGGACAATAGTCATCAGGTTCCTGTATTTACGAAGAATTGTGAGTTTATCAGCCAGGATACCCGTCACTTTACGCGTCCTGGCGCAGAGTTCTTCGCCAGGAAGATCAACCTCGCGAGGTACCTGCATATATCCAAGTCGGTAAACACAAATCTGAGTGCCTCTCTCCGGTAAGGTCGCCTTTACGCAACCTGCAGGACCTTACTTGTCTGATGCGACATGATAAGTAGGGTCCTCCAGAATATTGACAACGATGACGTCCTCGGCGTTTTTCAGGAGCATTCTGCAATCCTCACTCAGGTGCTTTATCCGAAGTGTCTTATTCTCCTTTTGATATCGTTCCGTCAGTTTATTCAGGGCCTCAATGCCCGACATGTCCGCAACCCGGCTATCCTTAAAATCGACAACAACCTCAGAAGGGTCATTGAAGACGTCAAACTTCTCCATGAACGTTGTTGCTGAACCAAAGAACAGCGGCCCGTAAATCTCGTAATGCTTTACGCCATCCTGATCAATATACTTCCTGGCTCTGATGCGAATAGCGCTGTCCCATGCAAAAACAAGGGCAGAAATGATCACGCCGATCAACACCGCGAGCGCCAGGTTATGGAACCAGACCGTGATGATGGCAACGAGGGCCATGACGAATACGTCCTGCTTCGGCATCTTATTGATAATCTTGAAACTGGTCCATTCAAATGTTCCGATCGCGACCATGATCATTACCCCTGTCAGCGCTGCCATAGGAACACGTTCGATTACAGGAGCACCGATTAGCACGATAATCAGAATGGTCAATGCGGCTATAACGCCGGAAAGCCTTGCCCGTGCACCGGCGGAAAGATTCACCAAGGTCTGAGCGATCATCGGGCAGCCTCCCATCCCTGTAAAGAAGCCATTCAAAATATTGGCGCTCCCCTGTGCCACACACTCCCTGTTGCCGCTTCCTTTCGTTCCGGTGATCTCATCTACCAGATTCAGCGTCAGGAGACCTTCCGTGAGACCCACACCTCCCATAATCAATGCGTAAGGAAATATGATCTGGAGCGTATCCCAGGAAAGCGGAATGTTGGGAATATGGAAGGGTGGGAATCCTCCACTTACGGATGCAATATCTTTGACAGTCTTCGTATCGATATTACCCACAAATACAAGCATGGATACGATGATGATGGCAACAAGTGAGGGAGGAATGGTTTTCGTAACCTTCGGCCATAAAAAAACAATGCCGATAGTGAGTGCAACAAGTCCTGTCATAATATAAAGAGGGCTTCCGGTCAACCACCTGGAATCTCCATTTACTACTGCCTGGAACTGCTCCAGCTGCGCCATAAAGATGACGATGGCCAGGCCATTGACAAAGCCGAACATGACGGGCTGAGGCACCAGCCTGATAAACTTCCCCAACTTAAATAGCCCCACCAGAATCTGCAGAACTCCTGCAAGTGCTACCGCGGCAAATACATATTCGATCCCGTGCGAATGCATCAGAGCAATCAATACAATGACGGTAGCTCCCGCTCCACCGGAAATCAATCCGGGCCGTCCTCCAAATACCGAAGCAACCAAACCCATGATGAAAGCTGCATACAGGCCACTCAACGGTGGCAGGCCTGCCAGAATAGCAAACGAGAGCGATTCGGGGATCATGGTCATCGCGACGGTCAGTCCCGCCAGAATTTCAATTTTATAATCAACTTTTTGCGAAAAGTCAAAAAGACGCAGATAGGGCTTCATCTCAGATAGTGATATTATTGGAGGGGCACCCCGGGTAGTATGATCGGACTGCCATCAGTACTTGCTTTATTTCGAAGATGCAAAGATAATATAATTCACAAAGGCGTGTGCTCTTCATGACTCCTCCGTACTCAAGCCTTACCCTCCCGCAAAACATAAGAAACGGTTTCATGTTCCAATAGAGGGAAAAGAAGTTTAATATATTTATAGAATGGAATATAAAAACGTGCTTGATCATGTTGAAAGGTATGTGGAAAGAATGTTTTCCGAGAAGGAATCCAGCAACCTGATCTATCATAATTTAAGCCATACCGAATATGTCGCCAAGCATACAAAAGCAATAGCAATCCATTACAATCTGACGGAAGATGACCTCTTTATTGTTCAGGCCGCTGCCTGGTTTCATGATGTGGGCTATCTCTCTGGTCAGGAGAACCATGAATCCAAAAGTGCCTCGCTGGCAGCAGAATTCCTGAGATCACACCAGGTTCCTTCGCACATTATTGATGCTGTCCAGGGCTGCATCCTGTCTACCCGCATGCCGCAGCAGCCGCAAACCCTGCTACAGCAGATCGTATGCGACGCTGACCTCTACCATCTCGGCAGCGACAATTTTCAGGATCGCAGTAAACTCATGCGGCAGGAGGCACAGCTAGTCGCTGGTAAGAAGATCAAAAAGGAGAAGTGGCGTGCAAAAACAATTGAACTGCTCACACAGCATCAGTTCCACACAGATTACTGTCGCAGCATTCTCGAGGAAAAAAAGCAGCAGAATCTCCTCAGCCTGAGAAACGAAGCAATCAGCAATGCTGAATCAACATTATCTGCCGTAGCAAAGGAGCTGCAGACGCAGACAGCCCCGGCTAAAGACAAAGAGCTAAAGAGAAAAGACAGACCTGAACGTGGAATAGAGACTATGTTCAGGATCTCGTCGAACAATCATCAGCGCTTAAGTGATATGGCTGATAATAAGGCTCATATCATGATCTCTACAAATTCAATCATACTCTCGGTTGTGCTGAGTATCCTCCTTCGCAAGCTGGAGAACAATACACATCTGATTATTCCTACCATGATGCTTCTCACCGTTTGCCTTATCACCATCGTTTTCTCCATTCTTGCTACCCGCCCTTCTGTTCCCTCGGGCAGCTTCAGCAATGAAGATATAGAGAAGAAGCAGGTCAACCTGCTGTTTTTCGGCAATTTCTACCGGATGAGCCTGCAGGATTACCAGAAAGGCATGCATGCGATGATGGATGACCGCGACTTCCTTTATGGAAGTCTTATTCGTGACCTTTATTCGCAGGGTGTTGTTCTGGGAAGAAAATATAAGCTGATGAGAGCTGCCTATAGTGTATTCATGTTCGGAATCGTTGCATCGGTTGTCGCCTTTGTAATAGCCGTTATACTGGTGACAGATTAAGGTACTCCTAATTGATACGTATGAGAATATTTCTGATTTCAGCAATCCTGATTCTGATAAGCACTTCTTGCAAGCCGCAGCCCGAGGCGAAGAGCAATCCCCCCGGTTATGACCTTCAGCAGCCGGAAAAGTTCAGCCTGACGGAGAGCCTGCTCGAGATCTCTGGAGTGGCCTTCAAAAATGGCGAAAGCGATACGATTTTCGCCGTGCAGGATGAGGATGGGCGCTTGTTCAGGCTTGCCTGGGGCAATAAAGACCAAACGAATATATCATTTGCGGGAGCTGGCGACTATGAAGATCTGGCCATCGTCAATGATAAGGTATTTATTCTGAAGAGTAATGGCAACCTGTATTCTTTCATGCTCAACCAGGCTTCCGCGAAAAAAGTCACACAGGTGAATGAACATGAAAAGCTGCTTCCTCCGGGTGAGTACGAAGGGATGTATTATGACCCTTTAAGCGACAGGCTCACGGTCTTGTGTAAAAGCTGCAAGGTCGACAAGAAGAAGAAAAGTGTTACCGGCTATCTTCTCCAAGCCAAAGGAGATCAGTTGCTCCTTAGTGGCACCTTCAAGCTCAAAGGCCTTAAAGATAACAAAGCCATAAAAGGAACCTTGAAGCCTTCAGCCATCGCCAGGCATCCACTCACCTCGAAATGGTATGTGCTCTCATCCGTTAACAAGGCCTTACTGATTCTGAACGATGAATGGCAGATCGAAAACGTTCATCCGCTGAGTTCTAAAATTTTCAACCAGCCTGAAGGTATCGCATTTGATAAAAACGCTAACTTATACATATCGAATGAAGGCGATGAACTGACTCAGGGAAACATTCTGAAGTTCGTTTACAAGCCCTGATTGGATCCTTCTAGAAGCTTTCGCATGAAAAGAACGGCCAAATTACTGATCCTGATTCTCTTATTTGGGCTCTCCGCCCAGGGACAGGATTCTGTACGTCATAGAATGATCTTTATCGGGGATGCCGGCGAGATCAATCATAAACAGGAGACCATCATTCCTTATGCGGCCCAACTCATCCTTCCAGGAAAAACAACTGTGATGTATCTGGGAGATAATGTTTATCCAAGCGGAGTCGGTCTGCCAGGCAGCGCGGATGAGGTGTCCACACGTGACATCCTGCGGTCCCAGTATCGTCCCATGCGTGCCGCGGGTGCACCGGTCTACTTTATTCCGGGTAACCACGACTGGGACAGAATGGGTAAGCAGGGCCTGGCCAAGATTAAGGCACAATGGGAATTTCTCCAGGCGCAGGGTGATTCTTTGCTGATGCTGGTTCCTGCTGACGGCTGTCCGGATCCTGTTGAAATCCCGCTCAGCGACAAGGCCCTTATCATTGCATACGATAGTGAGTGGTGGGTGTTCCCGCATGATAAAAAGAGCGACGATGCGGACTGTGCGTGTAACAGCGCGCAGGAGGTTATTGATCGCATGAAGTTTCTGCTGAACAAGAACAAAAATAAAACGATCTTCCTTGCTGGTCACCACCCCATCTGGACATACGGGGTTCACGGAGGGCATTACTCATGGAAAGATCATATCTTTCCGCTAACGGCGAAATTCAAGAACCTGTGGATCCCTCTTCCGGGAATAGGCTCACTGTATCCGCTATTGCGAAATACCCTCTTCCTTAATCCGGAGGATAGCAAGCATCCTGCATACAAAAACCTCGTCAGGAACGTTAATAGCGTTTTTAAGGGATTCGAGAATGTGATCTATGTATCAGGCCATGATCATGGATTGCAACTGATCAACGAAGAAAAATTGCAGATCGTCAGCGGTGCAGGGGCCAAGCAATCTTATGCCGGTAAAGGAAAAAACTCCCTTTACTCCCAGGCAGAGCAAGGCTTCGTTACCGTGGATCTGCTTAGCGATCGTAGCAGCCGGATCACGTTTTACGGTTTTTCTGATGCTTCACTTAAGCGTACCTTCGTATATGTAAAGCCCTATGAACCGGCACATGGTCAGGAGCATAAGGGTAGCCTGAACAAGGTACCCTGGCTTAAAGAAAAAACAAATTCATCTTCTTCTGAGGCCGCCGATTAATAGCGCTCAGCAATACATATTACATGAAACTTATTTCTCCAGATTCTTTATATCACAGACCATCAGGTAACTTACCCGAGGAGGTCTTCTCCTTGCGACCGCTTTATGAATTCCTCCTGAAGAAAAAATCCGGCGATAAAGTAATCACCAGGAAGATTTATTCCTCACTTATTCATGAAATAGAACGCCGTCCGGAGCTGAAGAGTCATATAGAACCTGCAATCTTCCAGCACGATAGCCTCATCCTGGAGATGATCTACACTATTACCTCCAACATTGTGCATGCGACGGAGAACGATCTCTGGGGACTGGCACTGCCAGTAAGCATCGACTCGTTCTATGGCACCGACCGCATCGCTCGCCTGGTCGTCAATAAGCAGAATAATATATGCAACCTGCAAGAGCAGGAGGAGTCACCGTATGATAACAGGCGCATGGCATTCATGTATGCTACCGTCCTGGAAAAAGTCTACCACTACCAATTAAAGCTGTGTAAGAGCCTTGTGCTCAAAATACCAAACGTGGAGTCGAAAGTCTCCGAGTATTACGAAGTAAACATAGACACGACTTTCCTTGATGTGTTCAGCCGGGAAAACCTCCCATCACTGGATCTGTCCAAGCTCAGGGAATTTACCTCCGACGAGGAAATCCTGGCTTTCCTGATCGCGGAAATACCACTGAGCACGTTCAGATTCGAAGGGTTTACCATCCTCACCTTAACGGATGTTACCGAGCGGCACGCACTTTCCACTATCCGGAACAGCATTCTGACAATGGACGAAGAGAGTAGGGAAGTATGCGAACGTGACATAAAATCGGCGCTTCACACATTGGCCAACACCAGCTCCCTTGAATTTGGCCTCATACCGCTGGTCATGCTGAACGGAAAACCGGTGTTTGACTTCGGAGAACTGACCAAAACGCTGGTCAGTAACAGTCTCAGCAAAAATGATGTGCTTCTGGAAGAAGAAGTACATCGTTTTATGCTAAAGCCCGAGCCCCTTTTCATACCTCACGTATCCGTGGTCCGCCATCAGGATGCCTCTCTCTTTCTGAGAACCGTTCTGCAAAACTCAGATTTGGAATCTTACGCGCTGGTGCCCCTGTTTTCTAATAAGCAACTTGTAGGCGCAATTGAGATAACATCCAGAGAGAAGAATGTCCTCACTACGGATCTGATGCAGAAGCTGGATGCCGCGTTTCCGCTTTTATCGCAATTACTAAAATATGCCGTAGAAGCCATTCAGAATAGAATTTCATCGGTAGTCAGCGAGAAGTTTACGGCCATACAGAGTGCAGTTTCCTGGAAGTTCAGGGAAGCAGCCTGGACCTATCTGAGCAAGAACCGTTCAGAACAGGCGCGTATAGAGATAGAACCTGTATTGTTTAAGCAGCTGTATCCGCTTTATGGCGCCATAGACGTCCGCAATTCTTCGATCGAGCGCAACACGGCGCTGAAACTCGATCTCAACTATCAGCTGGGGCTCCTGTCCGATACGCTCACCTTGCTGAAAAAAGATATCGGGCTTTCCATTCTTGATGAAGTAAACTACAGAATAGAAAAATGGCTTTTTACCCGCGACAGCAACTCTGCGGAAGAGCATAAGGTGAGCCAATATCTGGAGGCGGAAGTTGTGCCTTTTCTGAAAAACGTCAGTGCGCAGCACCCCGATTCAGAGGAGGCTATCAACGCCTACCTCGAAGCGACCGACCCAATTACCGGTCGCGCTTATCAACATAGGAGGGAGCTCGAAAAATCGATGCAGATGATCACTCAGGCAATAAGTCTCTACCTTGACCTGATGAACCTTGAAATGCAGAAGGCATATCCCTGTTACTTCGATAAGTTCCGTACAGATGGTATCGAGTACGATATCTATATCGGTCAATCTCTTCGTCCTGATATGCCTTTTGATCTGATGTATCTCCGGAACCTTCGCTTTATGCAACTTTCATCCATGGCAGGGATATACAAGCAACTCCATAGCATGCTGCCGCAGATGCCTCATCAGCTGCAGACCACTCAGCTGATATATGTCAACTCGGACCCGATAGACATCAGCTTCCGGATGGACGAGAAACGCTTTGATGTGGAAGGCGGTTACAATATCCGTTATCAGATAATCAAGAAGAGAATAGATAAAGTGCATGTTCGCGGTACAGGTGAGCGCCTAACTCAGCCCGGAACCATTGCTATTGTTTATTCACGCAACGCCGATGTTCAGGAATATGTATCGTATGTTGAGTATCTTCGGGATAGTCAGATACTTGAAGGGGAAATTGAATATCTTGATATGGAAGAATTGCAGGGCGTCGATGGATTGAAAGCCCTTCGGGTAAGGATAAAGGTCGAAGATCAAAAGAATCCAGATGAATAATAATGAACTCAGGCAATTGGTCGAAGCTTCCGTTATAACCGAGGAAACGGCAGACCGGATCAGACACTACTACCAGGAGAAGAAAGGAGACTCAAAACTCACCCTCTTTACTGTTTTTGGCATACTGGCATCTTTACTTGTGGGCCTTGGCATCATCTTAATCATTGCCCATAATTGGGATCAACTGACTAAAGGCCTTAAATTGGTGCTGGCTTTTATCCCTCTCGTCGCAGCTCAGGGCCTATGCCTGTACGTACTGCTGAGAAAGAACCCACCCGGTACAGCGTGGAGAGAGGGGAGCGCAACATTTCTTTTCTTCTCGCTTGGTGCCTGCATCGCCCTGATCAGTCAGATGTATCATATCTCCGGCGACATCGAAAAATTTCTGTTCGTGTGGATGTTCTTATGTCTTCCTGTAATCTATCTCATGCAGTCATCGGTAACATCACTGTTGTACCTGTGTGGAATAACCTGGTATGCCCTTGCATCTGATGATTGGTCTCCTGCCCATCTCCCGGACTTCTGGTATTGGCTGATGTTCAGCCTTGCCATGCCTCACTACTACGCCCTGGTGTCCAGGCACCCGAAAAGCAACTTTACAGGATACCATAATTGGATAATTCCACTATCTCTCAGTCTCGGTCTGGCAACCGTATCCCACACCATCCCTCAGCTCATGTATATTGCCTACATGAGCCTGTTCGCAGTCTTCTATTTGTCGGGACATTTGCTATCCGGTACTTTTCAACGCCGGCGCAACAATCCCTATCTGCTGCTCGGCTCTCTGGGCACGATCACGCTGCTTCTTTATCTGAGCTTTGAAGAATTCTGGACCAAACTATTGCGAAAGGACTTTTATACGGATGCACTCCTCCGCTCCCCGGAACTCCTCGCTTCCCTGATTCTCACAGGGGCAGCAATCCTGCTCGCATATAAAAGTCTCAAGCTCCGGAAGCCGAAACCAATGGATATGGTATTTGCCGTTTTTATCCTCGTTTTCCTCGCAGGCACTCAGTCGATGATTTCCGTGGTATTCATAAACGTCATCATTTTAATTTGCGGTATGATGATCATCCGCGAAGGTGCCCGGTCTGACAACCTGGGAGTGCTCAACTACGGCTTGTTGATCATATCTGCGCTTACAGCGTGCCGCTTCTTCGACACCGATCTCAGCTTTGTTCTCCGGGGATTGATCTTTATCACAGTAGGTATCGTAATCTTTATCTTAAACACATGGATGCTCAAAAGAAGGACCTGAAAAAGTGGATCATTCCTGCATTTCTGGTCTTGTGTCTGGTCCAGCTATATGCTCCTGTCAGCATGATCGTCAAACACAACGCGGTCCTTACAAAGGGTAAACTTTTCCGGTTTAAAGTTGCTCCTCTTGATCCAAATGATCCTTTTCGTGGAAAATACATCACACTTCGGTACGAGGTAAATAGCGTAAAAGTTAAAAATGTGAATGAATTCCTGGGAAACACCAATGCATTCGTCATCCTCAGGACTGATTCGAATGGCTACGCAATGATTGAAAATATATCACTGCAAAGACCAAATGGCCCCGTCGACTATGTTGAAGTGCATGCGTACGTCATTAACGTTGACGACAAAAGTATAGTACATGTGGAATTTCCATTTCAGCGTTTTTACATGGAAGAAACTAAGGCAGTTGGGGCAGAAAAGATGTTTCTTCAAACGCTGAGGCGCCCTGGCGCCAGCACCGTTGCCCTGGTATACGTTCGCGAGGGAGCAGCTGTCCTGCAGGATGTGCTGATCAATGAAAAGTCGGTCAATAAGCTCTTGAAATGATGGAATCAAAGCAGTGAAATAAAACTATACATTGGCACAAATCGATTGGACTTAAAACGTGAAGTGCATCTTTGATAAATACACCTAGTTTTATTTCCTTGATTTACGTCCAAACCTATGTTATATTCACTCATTTATTTCAGTACCTGCACACACCTGATGAAGCAGGAAGATCTGAAGGTACTGCTCCATCAATCGGCTACTTTCAACAAGGAGAATGATTTGACGGGAATGCTGGTATACGTTGAAGGGCGATCAGTAAAATGTACTGAAGGCCGCTTCATGCAGATTATCGAAGGATCCAGATTTATGGTTCAAAGGGTGTTCTCCAAGATTAAACAGGATCCCAGGCATCATCAGGTCGTCGTCCTGAAAGAAGAAGCGATCTCCAGGCGGCATTTCCGCATCTGGAACATCGGTTTTGAGATCCTGGATCTCGACGCAGATAAACAGCTGATGGAATTCTTCCAATTGGACAATCACGTATTGGGGAGTGATGAGTTTAAGGCAACGAACGGTCCTCTGCTTTTCCTGAAGAGTTTCTATAAGTCGATGTTCAGTTCACTCGGCACCCCCGCCGCAAACAGAGAGCTTCGGGGATTTGTATAATCCTGGCTTACCTGCTTAAGAGCGAGGTCAGGGTATTTGCGATCGCTTCCAACAGACCTGCACTCAGATGCTTGCTCTTGTCTATCTGCTCATGGCTCACCAGCGCCCGGTAATTGCGCTCTTCATCTGGCTCAAAAATAACGGGCACTCCATCTACATCAATTTCAATCTTGTGAACGTAACCCAAAATGCGTAGCCTGCCCTCATATTCGAGCTCCCTGCCCAAATAAGAAACAGGAATCATAAACGACTCATCCATAATAACATAAATTTTACTTCCAAAAATCGACCGAAAATAGGGTATAAAAAGATGATTTCTCTAATTTCACCGCATGAATCTAAGACCCCTCATTTTTTTTTCCTTTATTTTTGTTTTTCCTTTCTTCTCCAGCGCACAGGTTAAGGAGACCTCCGCATGGGGAGCCTGGTTCAACAGCACCCGGATCTCTGAAAGAGTGGGTGTGCATTTTGACGGACAGGTGAGGTCTTCCAATGATGTTGAATCCGTAAAAAACGTGCTTATACGACCTGGGGTTACCTGGTTTATTGATGATTCTAAAAACGCCACCGCGGGTTATGCTTTGATCAAAACTTTTAATAATGCAGACGGTGCTGCCAGCAATAACCTGACTGAGCATCGCATCTGGGAGCAATTTATTTACACCCACAAGATCAGCTCTCTAAACCTGACACACCGCTTCCGCCTGGAGCAACGTTTCATTGACCAGGGAAATCAGGATGTCTTCTCACAACGTTTACGTTATTTCGTAAGGGCGCTTGTCCCTTTGCGCAAAGCTGCCGATACTCCTTTTTCCAAAGGCGCCTTCTTTGCACTCCAAAATGAGGTTTTCCTGACTATTCAGAATAAGGACGAGCTTAACGGATCCATGTTTGATCAAAACAGGGCCTATGCTGCTGTGGGTTACAGGTTTAGCCCGGCGGTTGATCTTGAAGCAGGCTATCTGAACCAGGCCATCAAGGGCTCGGGCAGAAATGTGTTAAATAATGTTATTCAACTGGCGGTATATACCAGATTCTAAGTTTTTTCTCGATTTTATCGTAAGTTTGCATCCTTACAAGAAGGCGCTCCTAACTAAATAATGATCCGAAATAACGTTAAAGAGGAAAGGCTCTCATTGTCCGGACAATGGACTTTGGCCTGGCAAATTCCTCTGTTCAGGCAGCGCCTGTTGGTAGCCGTTGGCATCTTGCTTTGTCTTACTCCTGTTTTTCCTCTGTTCTATCAGTATATCGAGAAAAGGGAAGGTGTGGTTTACGAAGACTTTTTACTGCAACTGATTCCTGCTGTCGACGTTTCTATCCCAATCTTTATGATCACCTGGGGGATGGCCCTTTTTACTCTTTCACGGGTGATCAAAGTGCCGCATATCTTCCTCGGCCTGCTTTATGGCATTATCGTGCTCAACGTCTCCCGCTTTATCTCCATCTCCCTGGTTCCACTGAATCCTCCCGCAGGTATTATCGATATCTGGGATCCGATAACTGATATGTTCTATGGTGATACCTACGTAACCAAGGATCTGTTTTATTCCGGACATACCGCTACTCAGTTCTTGTTTTTTCTGTTCCTGAAGAAGCGGACCGACAAGACGCTGGCACTGCTGTCGACCTTGTTGATGGGGATGCTGGTGATGATCCAGCATGTACATTATACCGTAGATGTCGTCTTCGCACCACTCTTTACCTACCTTTGTTACCTACTGGCTAGCAGGTTGGCCCGGGTGGATTCATTTACCGACAAAACTCCACCATTTACCGAGTAGTTTCTCTTATATACCTATTGTCTCTTTCCTGAGGGCGTTTCAGAAGATAGTTTTGACTAAAGTTTAGAACCAAAACTCATGAAATCTCTTAAATGCCTCTTGTTTATGTTGCTGCTGATTGTCGCAGGAACGCTGCGCGCGCAGGACATCGTATCTGGAAGCGAAATCGACGGAGTCGTAAAGGATGCAAACCAGAAACCCGTGGATTATGCTACCGTTTCTCTTATCCGGGTAGCTGACTCCGCCGCAGTCAAATCAGTCATGACCGATGGCAAAGGCCGCTATAGCTTTAAGAATATTCCTGCTTCAGCCTATCGCGTGGCGGTCCATCAGGTGGGACAAAGCAAGCATCTCAGCGAAGTGGTCACATTGAATACATCCAATCCCGTATTGCACATGAAGCCTGCCACACTATCTCCCGATAGTAAGCAACTAAAGGAAGTCAATATCGCTGTGCAGAAACCCGCTATCGAACGCCGGGGAGATAAGCTTATCGTCAATGTGGAAAATAGCAGCGTATCTGCCGGCTCAACGGCTCTGGAGGTCTTGCAGAGAGCCCCCGGAGTCAGCCTGGATAAGGATGACAACGTAGCCCTGAAAGGCAAGCAGGGTGTCCTGATCATGATAGATGGCAAGCCTACTTACCTCAGCAACACGGATCTGGCCGCGATGCTTCGCAATATGCAGAGTAATGAAATTGAATCAATAGAAATCATCAATAACCCCTCAGCCCGCTATGAAGCAGAAGGCAAATCGGGTATCATCAATATCAAACTGAAGAAGAACAAAAATTACGGTACAAACGGAACCTTCACCCTCGGTGCCGGATACTCAAGCAAGCGTAAATCAAACACCGGAATTACCCTCAATAATCGCAACGAAAAATTGAACATTTTCGGAAACTACAATTATAACAACAGCCAGGGCGAACAGCATATGCAGATCGACAGGGTCAATGCGGGTCAAACCACAAGTGCCATCTTCAATCAGACCGGAAATGCAGACCGCGCCTGGTACAACAATAATTTCAAGGTTGGTGCCGACGTTTTCCTGAATAAGAATAATACGATCGGCGTACTCGCCACCGGATACATCAACCAGTGGCGTGAGATGTATAGCAATGGTACACTTATCCGTTCCATGCAGGGAGTTTTAGATTCTTCTTTATTGTCTCAAAACGATTCCAGGTCCAACTATAACAACCTGAGCTATAACCTCAACTATAAGTCTGTACTCGACACCGCAGGGCGGGAACTTACCGTGGACCTCGATTATGCGAATAACGACAGCAAAAGCCGGATGCTTTACGATAATGTATATGCTTATGCGTCAGGTACACAGAAGGTTAATGAGCTGCTGGAGAATAAAACGCCATCAGGGATTAATATCTATGCGGTGAAGACCGACTATACCCATCCGTTTTCCAAATCATTCAAAATGGAAACAGGATTTAAGCTCAGCTGGGTAAAGACAGACAATGACTTTCAGGCAAGGCGAATGGGAAGTCAGCAATGGGAAGATGATCCCCGCAGAAGCAACCACTTTATCTATGATGAAAGTGTAAAGGCAGGCTACGTCAACTTCAGGAAGGAGTTTAAAAAGGTCAATGTACAGGTGGGACTGCGTGCGGAGCAAACTGGATCCAAAGGCAATCTGGTTACAACAGGTCAGGTGGTTGAGCGAGATTATCTCGACTTCTTCCCCAGCGCAGCAGTCAACTATACCGTCAATGAAAACAACTCCATGGGGATCACTTACAGCCGCCGTATTACACGCCCTGCATATGACGACCTGAATCCCTTCGAGTATTTTCTTGATCGTTACACCTATAACCAGGGTAACCCCTTCCTGAATCCGGAGTACACCAATACCTTCGAGCTGAGTTATACGCTACTGAAAAAGTACAACGCTTCGGTAAGCTATACAAAGACCACAGACGTGATGACCCAGGTATTATTGCCCGCTCCTGAGAAAAGTGCACTGTACCAGACGAATGCCAACCTGGCTGAGCAACTCTCATATTCTTTCAATCTGAGCGCTCCTTTTACGTATACCAAATGGTGGAACAGTAATACCAACCTTACAGTATTCAATAACCACTTCAAATCGCCAAACCTGAATGGTCAGGTGCTGGACAACAGCCAGACTGCTTTTCAGGTGTTCCACAGTGAAAACGTAACGTTGAACAGCTCTACTTCTTTTGAACTTAGCGGAAACTATCAGTCTAAGCTGATTTACGGGACCTTCCTGGTTCAACCACAGTATGCGATTGATTTTGGATTCAGCAAATCGTTCATGGCTAAGAAAGTGAACCTGAAGCTGGCAGTGAATGATGTATTCAAGACCCGACGCGGTAAGATCAGCAGTGCCTATCCTGGACTTGACTATAGTGTTAATCAGCGATTTGACAGCAGAACTGCACGACTTACCCTTTCGTATAAATTCGGAAACAACAACCTGAAGGAAAGCCGCAAAAGGTCAACCGGTCTTGATTCAGAAGCAGGCCGCATCAAGAACTAAGGCCACACCGTACATACCGATCGAAGATCAGATCAGCTTAACGCCTGATCCGGTCTTCGATCATCCCTTTGAAGCCCTTTGATAGTGGCTTTCCAGAATGTTGCAGTGCCTTCGGTTTCAGGCCGCGCGACTGGTTCCTGGATGCAATGGCTCCCGAACTGCTGGTAAAGGATCCCCGCACCAAATACGAATATGCCGTTGCCAGAGATTCCTCTCCCAGGTCGCCAAAGGCATACCGCGGATCATCAAACGCTGCGGCATCCGGTTTAATTCCAAAATAATAGCCACCTTCCCCTTTCGAGTTCTTCGACTCGAACATACTCATATAGACATCGTATTTGTCGATCCGTAAAGGGAAGAACCCCACTGGCTTACCGTAGCTGGTTTCGCCAACGGTCTTTACGTTCATGTGAGGCTTCAGATTATTGATCACCAGCTCACTCGCAGAGGCGGTGCCATCCGTGGTGATGAAGACCACATTTGTCAGGTTGCGTAGATCGCCTTTCTTCGAAAACTTAGATGTATTGCCTGCAATGGTATAGTCGGCATCGGCATACGTTAACATCCTCCCACCGGAATACTGAATCTGATCCTGATCATTCAACAGAGGAAGATTCTTCAGAATAGGGGCTTTCTTGTTTTGCATAAGGGTGTTAAACCGCTCGGTAAACATGACCTGTCCGTCAACAGTGGCAGGAGCAATCAGGTTGGTCAGATGCTCGGCCGTTGAAACATAGCCGCCCCCATTGTAACGCAGATCGACTATCAGATCAGTCACACCGGCTGCCGCAAACTCGCTGAACGAGTCGTTCAGTCGGGCCACAGCATTGCTGCCTGTCGAGAATTCAGAAAATACAAGATACCCGATCTTTTTAGTTCCCGCAGTGTAAACGGTATCCAGATGTACCGGCGAACTTTTATAAGAACTCCTCGTTAGTGTCACGTTGAATGGTGTGCCACCTCGCTTCGTGCCTGTGAGCGCAGCCGTACTCACCGTGCTGGAAAAGAAGACATCATCTAAGAATGATTTCTCTGCAGTAAAGTTAGCACCAAGGGCACGACCGTTTACCGATTGTATGACATCACCGCGCACAATACCCGCTTTAGCGGCAGGGGAGTTCGGACTCACATCCAGAACATAGATCCTATACGCGTCGGCGCTAGTCGCCACTCCGTAGAAGCCAACGTCCATACCCAGATCATATCCATTCCCCTCCAGATCTACCGAACTCAGCCGGGAAGCAATGGATGCTACCGGATTGGCGTTCTCTGTATTGGTGATATAGCTGTATTTTATCCCGTTCGGATTATCTGTATCGAATTCGTAAGACTGGCCTGTAGCAGGGTCTTTCGCATAGCGGGTAATGGCAAAAAGCTCCTGCCTGAATCCACCTTCTTCGTCGGCAGTGGCGTACTTTCTTGGGTTGAACGTGTTGTAGTCGGGCAAAGACTCGTTCCAGAGGTAGACCTCCTTCGCATAGAGAAAAATAGAATCTGCAGTCAGTTCTGTGCGGCTCGCTTTCTCAGGCTCAGGGGTCGGGGCCGGTTCTTCCTTATCTTTCTTGCAGGAAACTGAAAAACCCAAAAGGGTCAGCAAGAGCAGGGCAGGTCCAACCTGCCTGAATTTATGTGATGTCATCTGTGATGTTTTCCTCGTGGATGTTGAATGTTCTACTATTAATGAGATAAGCTGAAATTTATTGTGTAAGGTGCAAAATATACTGAAAACCAGCTTTTTGTCTGCCTGCTGATCCCAGTGTCAAGCTTTGCAGTCACCTCTTAAAACCGTAACATTTGTAAAACTATAAGGTTTCGGCTAAATAACGCTTTCTGTCCCGGATAAAAGGTAGTAATTTTCCACCTTTTTACGGCGTCTTTGCCGTTTGCACTAAACGAATTGTAATATGAAAGGAAGATCGACGCAAGTAGAGAGGATGCTGTTAGTGATGATCCTCTTCCTGCTGGCTACTCCACTCTTCGCAGGTGATCCTGCACAACTATGGGTTTCAACAAAGGGCAGCGATACAGCGGAAGGAACTGAAAAGCATCCGCTGCTTACTCTCGATATGGCTCTACGTAAGGCCAGAGAAATGCGCCGTCTGGCCGAACCGGCTGCAAAAGACGGTATTCACATCATCATAGAGGGAGGTACTTACCGCTTGAACGAACCTATCCGTATTCGCCCTGAAGATTCGGGTACAGCCGGAAGTCCCACCATCATCCGTTCGGCAGGTACTGGTCAGCCCGTTCTGAGCGGCGGAAAGGTCATTCGCGGATGGATCAGGAAAGGCAATCTTTGGGAAGCCGATGCACCGACGATGGGGACCGATGTAATCGACTTCCGCCAGCTTTGGGTTAACAACAGAAAGGCCACCCGGGCGCGCGACTATAACGATCATAAAATGGGCAGGATCCTGTCATGGGACCATGTATCCCGTACCTGTATGATCCCATTCCCTAAAAAATGGAAAGCTGAGCAGCTGGTGGGTGCCGAAATGGTCATCCTGCAATGGTGGGCCATAGCAAACCTCCGCATCAAAGAGGTAAAGGTGATGGGCGACAGTGCGCGACTGAGCTTCTACGACCCGGAGAGCCGGGTACAGTCTGAACACCCCTGGCCGGCACCCTGGATATCTAAAGAAACAGGTAATTCGGCCTTCTATCTGACCAACTCCAGACAGTTTCTTGATCAGCCGGGAGAATGGTACCTCGACAAGCGGGCAGGTAAAGTTTACTATTGGCCGCTGCCTTCAGAGCAAATGACCTCAGCTACGGTGGTGGCACCTTATCTTGAAACCCTGCTGAAGATGGAAGGTACAATTGACAGGCCTGTGTCGCATGTCTACTTCAAAGGAATCTCTTTTCAGCACGCAAGCTGGCTCAGACCCTCCCAATACGGCCATGTGCCTCACCAGGCCGGGATGTATATGCTGGATGCCTATAAGCTGCAGGTTCCGGGTACAGCTGATAAGAAGGGCCTCGAAAACCAGGCGTGGGTAGGCAGACCCGCCGCCGCGGTGGAAGTTCTCTATGCCCATCATACCGGATTTGAAGCCTGCCGCTTTGAGCATCATGCTTCAACAGGGCTCGATTATAAGAAGGGTACTCACCACAACCTGATCATCGGTAACCTCTTCAAGGATATTGGCGGCACCGGTATTCAGGTCGGAACGTTCTCTGAAGAGAGCGTTGAAGCGCACTTACCCTATGACCCGGCCGACGAGAGGGAGATCAGCACCAATGAAACGATTGCCAATAACCTCATTACCGATGTGACCAATGAAGACTGGGGCTGTGTGGGAATTGGCGCGGGACATGTCAGGGGCATCAATATTGTGAACAATGAAATTTCTAATGTTTCCTACTCGGGCATTAGCATGGGCTGGGGCTGGACCCGTACCATCAACGCGATGCGCAATAATACCATTCGCGCCAATAAGATCCATCATTACGGCATGCACCTTTATGATGTATCGGCCATCTATACCCTGTCCGCACAACCTGGTTCTGTCATCGCTGAAAATGTGATCGACAGCATTTACCAGGCACCCTATGCACACGATCCCCATCATTGGTTCTACCTCTATACAGATGAAGGGTCTTCGTACTTCAGCATCCGGGACAATTGGACTCCGGCGGAAAAGTTTCTTCAGAACGCTAATGGCCCTGGTAATACCTGGGAGAATAACGGTCCGCTCGTTGCCGACAGCATCCGGGCCCGTGCAGGCATTCAGCCACCGTACCAGTACCTGCTGAAAGATCGCAGTCCCGCAGCCCCCCACCGCAAAATCAATCAATATGTACCCGAAGATGATAAGCCTTCACTCATCGAAATTGCCTCAGCAAACGCCGATGCTCCGGATGCTCAGCTTCTTAAACGTATTGCCGGGGAGTTCAAGCTTCCTGCCGGCTCGCTCTATCAGTGGAATAACCGTGCCGTTATCTACGCCAGGCTTAAAGATCCTCGAAGCCTCCGCGCAAATCTGGCAGCCAACTTCCCAAAGGCCACGGTGAAGTTGTACACCGATAGATTCTATTCGTTCGACAGACAAACACACTGCGCGGAAAATCAGTTGAAAGAACAGGATCAGGTCATACTGACGGCCAAATTAGTTAGAAACCCCGGCCTGCAAAAAGAGTATTTTAGCCACTACGCCACACAGTTCGAAAAGTGGCCCGAAGTGGCGAGGGGATTATGCCAGGCCGGCTTTCAAAGTGTCGTCATGTTCCGGGAGGAAGATCAGCTGATGCTTATTATCAGTCTTCCGAAGGGCAGGACATCGGATCAGCTCAATGCCAAGACCCTGGAGAACAACCCCAAGGTGCAGCAATGGAACAAGATGATAAGGAAGTACGAGGAGGGGCAGCCTGGAGCAAAAACCGGTCAGACCTGGTCTCTTTTTAAACACCTCAACTAGCACGACCGGATCAGCATTTCGGGGTCATTTTATGGTCTGCAAAGAGGCACCTTCAAGAGCTTAGTCAAACAAAAAAAAATTTGTCTGAGCGGCAGTAATCCTTTTGTACTCCGTTCGTCGCCCGTGTTTCGCCTGGTGGTATCGTATCACCAGCGGGTGAGTATCGGGTCAGTAGCGGATATTCAAACCTTTTTTCTCCGGCTTCAAGTTTAGGTTCTTCATTGCTGGCATAGAGCCGTGAAAAGCGCAAATTCCGGAAAAATGCGACATATTTCGGAAGAATTTGACGTTTTGTGGCGAAAAATCGTATCTCATCGTGGCGATGACGACCTTTAGTTCACCGGGTTAGAAACACCCGGCTACGAATTATTCATTAAATAAAAGGTAATAATGGCTACATTAAAAAACGGCGTAAATGGCGGATTTTCAGGTACAGTAGGGAGTGTGATTGGCAGCAGTTGGAAAGGTATTGATTATATGAAAGGTAAACATCGTCTGAAAAAGTATCGGAAGCCTCCGACTGGAAAACAGCAGTTTACCAGGGATAAGTTCAAAGAAATTGGCGAGTTTTTTGTTTCTTTTAAAGATGTTTTGCGTGTCGGACTGGGGCAGCGTAATCTGAAAAGGATGACACCGTATAATCTTGCGTTCAAGCTGAACAAGAATGCTTTTGAGCGAACAGGCGATACGATCAGAATTGATTTCTCCCGTATTGTACTAAGCAAAGGCGCTGCCGTAAGCAAACCGGGCATGTGCTCGGTAGAATGGCGGGAGGGGCCGGAGCTGGATGTTCGCTGGGAAATCTTTGGCCATTGTTTGACAGAAAGGCCCACAGATCGAATCGTTCTGACCGCCTACTGCGAAGAGGAGCCGGAAGCGATTTCCGATATTGGTCACCGGACTCGTGCTCACTGTGAAATGAGGGTCGCCATCCCGCAGAATTGGGTGGATCGTACCGTTCATGTTTATCTGTTCATGGTGTCTGAAAAGAGGCCTGTGTTCTGAAACTGTTTATGTCGGACCCTTAAAAATCAATTGATATGGCAAGAGTGATAAATGGCCTTATTTCAGGTCGGGTAGGAGAACATGTATACTGGACAAGGGACGGGAAACAATTCATCAGAAAGGCTCCGGAAGTGGTGCTCCGGCAATCGGAATCGCTGGATGCCTCAAGGGGGGCTTTTGGACTGACGGCAACTTTTCTCACTCAATTCAGATCACTGTTGATGCGGACCTGGACAAGTAGCAGAGCTTCCGGAAATGCCAGGTACCAGGCTGCATTTAGCTACGTGAGGAAGAATGTAGTCCGGGTGGACGAGCAGCGAGCACATATTCAATATGACCGCTTATTGATCAGCCGGGGAACGCTTAGTCCTGCTCCATCGGTTGAGCTGGAAATAACAGGCGATACAGCCATAGTCCGGTGGACGATGTCAGCGATATACACGGTCGATTGTTCGCCGGATGACAGGCTGAATCTGCTCCTGATCAATGAGGATAAAGCACATCATATGTTATTTGAGAGCCTGGCCCTCCGGGATGGCCTGCATGTTCAGGTCAGCTTACCAGAAGCATTCCGGCAGGATAGGATACATGGATATGTGTTTTTCTCCGATTTAAAAGGACGGAACGTTTCAGACAGTGTCTATCTGCTCCCGAAACCTCAGTAACGGACTTAGAAGTCTTCGGTGAGTACCGTCACACAGTTCTTATTGAGCTCGTCTATCCTGGAGTCGAGTGAATTAAAGGTGGATTGATCATCAAGGGCAAGGTAGGCATTCTTGATAGATGCCAGAACCTGATCATTGGGATCACAGGCCATCGCCTTCTCCAGATGAGGGATCGCTTTTCTGAGCGCTGCTTTATATTCGGTCTGGTAGCGTTGGCGTGTAGAAGGTGAAGGCTTTTCGGCCTTCGCTTTCGCGCTTATTATTCTCGCATGATCCAGATAGAGATGCCCGAGAGCCAGGTGGGGTACATAGTAGTTGGGTTCCAGCTTCAGTGATCGTTCGTAAAAGGAGATCGCCTGTTGTGCATTTTTTCTGTCTTCATAGAGCCTAGCTAGCTTGAAGTAGAATATAGCCTGCTGCTTTTTGGTCAGCGACGTGGATGAGGGGACAAGTTTCTCAGCAATTGTCATGGCTTTTTCTGCATCACCTTCGGAAAGGTGAAGACTGAAATCATAGTATTGATCTTCAGGAGTTTGACAAATAGCTGTTTTGCAGAGAAATGTAAATATTATAATGATGATATGTTTCATGGAGTACTAGCTGTAATGTATTCAAATATGCTATATAATAAATATAGCTGCAAAAATGTGCCCAAACGTTTACCTCAGGGAAACAATATTGTTCTGAGATGGTTTAATATTTAACTAAGCAAGCGTATTTCTGTAGTACTGTTATGGAAAAAAATAATTCATCGTCGGAGGTCAGAGATTTGATTGATGCCATTCTGAATGTAAGAATGGGGATGAAGCAGTTTATCCAGCGCAAAGTTAAGGAACACGGGATTGGCCTTACGTATGAAATGCTGCAGGTGTTAACTGTATTATGGCGCAAGGGTGAAATGAATCAGCAGGATATCGCTGATAATATTCAAAAGAACAAAGCGAGCCTGACATCCCTTCTGGATAATCTGACGAAGCGCGGGCTTGTCAGGAGATCGGAGGACCCGACAGACAGGCGTAATAAGATCATATCTGTTACCCCACTCGGGTTAGAAACCCAGAAGTTGTTTCAGCCAATCTTCGATGAATTTCAGACTGTACTAAGTAAAGATCTTTCCAGAACGCAGTTGAAACAGGCTGCTGATTTACTAAAACACGTTTACGAGAACCTGGTTTAGGATACTGAACGATCAAGGCACATTCCCGACTATACCTTACATGATACAAGTTCAAAGCGAAGTATTTTCTGTACGCTGAAACTTTCTGTAACTTTATGAAATTTTATGTCTCATTCCCAAATTCTCATTATCGGAGCGGGTGCAGCGGGGCTGCTTGCTGCCCGTGGGCTCTCATCCGCTGAGAGAAAGGTTGTTATATTGGAAGGGAGCGCCCGGACGGGCGGTCGGATTCTGGATGCCGACAATCAAGGCTGGCCTGTGCCGGTCTCTCTTGGTGCGGAGTTTATCCATGGTGAGCTTCAGCTGACCTTTGATTTGTTGAAGGAAGCAGGAATCACCTATACGCCGATGGAACAACGGGGTGTACGTCTGCGAGAGGGGAAGGAGATCTTGGAAGAGCGTACAGGTCACTGGTCTGAATTTATGGACCGGCTTAATACTCTGGAAGCTGACCGGACACTCAGTGACTTTCTATCGTCCTTTTTCAGCGACAGCCGTTACAGTACTTTACGAGAGGAGGTGTTACGCTTCGTACAAGGTTATGATGCTGCTGATCCGGACACGGTTAGTGTATTCTCGCTACGGGATGAATGGTCTGATGATGGTAAGCAATACCGGGTAGATGGAGGGTACGGACAGCTGATCAGTTTTCTTGAATCCCGTTGCCGGGAAGCGGGCTGTACTATTCAGCTGCATAAGGTGGTGACGCAAGTTCGCTGGAAGAAAGGCTTTGTGGAGGTTTTTACCTCTAACGGAGAGTCATTCACGGCTGAGCAGCTCATTGTGACCGTACCGCCGGGAGTACTGCAAATCCCTCCGGGAAATGCGGGATCTGTCGTGTTTGAACCCCGAATGCCGGAGCAGGAACGGGCCATACAGGCTATTGGCTTTGGAGCGGTTATCAAGATGATCCTTCGCTTCAAAACGGCTTTTTGGGTAGACATGCTGAGCCCGGATACATCATTTCTGTTTTCAGATGAGGCCGTACCTACATGGTGGCTGCATGCCCCGTATACTACGCCTATCTTATACGGATGGATTGCGGGTCCTGCAGCAGCGAAATTTGACCAATGTACCGACAAAAACGTGATAGATGAAGCCATTGCTGCGCTCGCGCTGACCTTCGGGGTAAACGAAGATTTTTTGATCGACCAAATAGAAGATTCTTATATTTTCAACTGGAATACAAACCCGTTCTCCAAAGGTGGATATGCCTTTGCTACACTGGAAGGGGCGCAGGCTTTGGAGGTATTAAATGCCGGGGTTGAGGATACAATCTTTTTTGCGGGAGAGGCGATGTACAGCGGACCACATGGAGGTACCGTTGAAGCCGCTTTAATTTCGGGCAGGGATGTGGCTCAGCAAATCCTGAATAACTGATCATTGTGATCCATACGATATTGCATGAGTTATATACGCCTGGTTTTTTATCCTTTGTCTCTTTTGTATAGCGGTATCCTGCAGCTGAGGAACTTTCTGTATTCGGCAGGTGTATTTCACTCGAAGAAGTACAGGATACCGGTGGTCTGCATCGGGAACCTAGCTCTTGGTGGAGCCGGTAAAAGTCCTATGGCTGAATACCTGATCCGCTTGTTGGGTGCTGAGCGTCGGCTTGCTGTTTTAAGCAGAGGATATGGACGGAAAACCAAAGGTTACAGGCTGGTGGAGACTGATGATGCCGCCGGAGATACGGGCGATGAGCCCTTACAGTTTAAGAAAAAGTATCCGGGACTGACGGTTGCCGTTTGCGAGAAGCGCGTAACCGGCATCGATATCCTGAAAGAAGCACATGACGTGGTAATCCTGGACGATGCTTACCAACACCGGGCAGTAGATGCCGGGTTCAAGCTGCTGCTGTTTGATTATACCCGACTGCACGAGCCGCAGCTGGTTTTGCCGGCAGGTAACCTGCGAGAGCCTTTCTCGGGACGGGCGCGGGCAGATGCCATCGTGATTACCAAGACGGATAAGGGGATAACCGGGGCGGAGCGGGAGTGGGCGCTGAAAAGGGTGAAGCCGCATGGTGGACAACAGGTGTTTTTTTCTTATCTGAAATATGGGAGCCTGAAGCCTTTGTTTGGCGGGGAGTCTCTGGGACTGACCGATGTGATGCCGGGGAGCCGGGTTTACCTGCTTACCGGCATAGCAAACCCAGCGCCACTTTATAATAAGATCAGCACGCTGGGATTCCCTGTGAAGCACTATGATTACCCTGATCATCATCCGTTCAGCCGGAAAAATATTAGTAAACTTGCCGAGGATTTTAGAGGGGACAAGACAGCTCACAAAATAGTCATCACTACCGAAAAAGACGTTCAGCGCCTTATGGCTGAAGAGCTTCGTGAAACCCTGAATGATCTGCCTGTTTTCTATCTGCCCGTAGAGGCAGAATTTCATGATTCAGATAAATTAAAGTTCGATCTTTTATTAAGAGATTATGTTAGCAAGCATTTATAATACAACGGAGTATATCAAGAAACGTATTGGCGATTTCGAGCCGGAAATCGGTATTATCCTGGGAACAGGCTTAGGAGGTTTGGTTAGCGAAATTGAGGTTTTGCATCGGCTCATGTATTCGAATATTCCCGACTTCCCCATTTCGACGGTTGAATTTCATTCTGGCCGCCTGATATTCGGCATGCTGAACGGGAAGAAAGTTGTGGCGATGCAGGGCAGGTTACACTACTATGAAGGCTACGATATGAAGCAGATCACCTTCCCGGTGCGAGTTATGAAGATGTTGGGTATCCAGCGTTTGTTCGTTTCGAATGCGAGTGGCTCATTGAAGGAAAACATCAAGAAGGGCGATATCATGATCATCGAGGATCATATCAACCTTTTGCCGGATAATCCCCTTCGTGGAAGGAACTGGGATGATCTGGGTCCGCGCTTTCCGGATATGAACCAGCCTTATGATCTGAATATGATTGCAAAAGGGATGGAAATTGCATCGGCGAATAACATCAGCTGCCACAAAGGCGTTTACGTGTCGGTACCAGGTCCTAATCTGGAAACAAAAGCGGAGTATAATTACTTACGTTTGATAGGGGGAGACGCGGTAGGAATGAGTACCGTGCCTGAGGTTATCGTGGCGAAACATATGGGGCTGCCGGTATTTGCTGTGTCGGTGATCACGGACGAGGGCTTTTCAGATGCTTTGGAGCCTATTTCCCTGGATGAGATTGTCCGTGTGGCTCAGGAGGCAGAGCCTAAAATGACCTTGATATTGAAAGAGTTACTTGGCTCTTTTTAACATTAGATGTTGATGAGATATTTTTTAGTTGTTCTGCTCGCTTTCTTCTTATTGGGTCCGGTTTCGCTGATGGCACAGATTCGGGAAGCTCCTGCGTCACAGTCTGCCGGCGCTGAGCTGGATTCATTGCGCAAGCTGGAAGAAGAGGGAAGAGATACCGTCATCTTCAATTCGACTTATATCCGCTACACGAATCTGGGCTTGCTGAAAGACAGCACGAAGACGGAGCCGCTGGATACTACTCTTCATCGCTTTCAGAACTATAATCCGCTGATCACACCGGAGAATCCGAGTGCGAACCTTGGGAACCTGGGTTTGGCCTATCGTGATCTTCTTTTCAATCCTTCAAAGACGATCGGTTTCGATGCGGGCTTTCATTCGATGGATCGCTTTAAGCTGACGCAGGATTCGATCAAGTATTACCGGGCGCGTACGCCCTATACATCCCTTTACTATGTGAACGGGAGCAGGACCGAACAAGTGTTCCGGGTAACGCACTCGCAGAATGTGAAGCCTAACTGGAATGTGGGCGGTAACTACTTTCGCGTAGGCGCCAGGGGAATATACCGGAATCAGAATTCAGACCACCTGAATGCAGCGGTCTTTAGCTGGTATGAGTCGCCTACTAAGCGCTATAACCTGCTGGTAAACGGCTTATTTAATACGCTGAAGAATGAGGAGAACGGATCGGTGCAGAATAAGGATATTTTCAACTCTACGAATACTCTGGGTGCACAGGAAGAATCTGTTAATTTGAATCAAACCAGCGACCCGACCCGTAACACGTACAGGCAGAAGTCTTTCTTTCTGAAGCAATTCTACTATCTTGGGCGTATTGATACCGCCGGAGCGGATGCTAGCTCAAGCATATTACCTACGCAGCGGGTTTCTCACTCATTGTCGTACTCCAATGAGGCATATCGATTCTATAAAAATGAAGAAGATCTGGGGAATGTATTTCCGGATGTGCCGGGTGTAGGGAATTTGGTGATCGACTCGACACGCATCAGGAATTTGCGGAATGAGTTCATGTACAGCTTCTATCTAAGAGGGCGTTCAGTCAGTTTCCTGAAGAATGAGGTAAAGCTTGACCTCGGAATGCGTCATGATCTTTACTGGTACGACCAGATGGATTACAGTACTTCCTTTCAGAACATCACCCTCAAGGCAAATGCGGGTTACCGTTTTAGCGACAGGATCAATTTAAACGTCGACCTGCAGCAGATTGCGCAGGGGCGTAATGCGGGCGACTATCTCTATGATGCGAAGGCACAGATTATGCTGAGCCGCTCGGTGGGTCGCATTGTACTGGGAGCCTATACCCAAAATAAATCGCCAGAGCTGATCTATGAGAACCTGAACTATACCTATAATAACTGGTCGAGAAGCTTCGATAATACCAAGATCAACAATCTGTCTTTTGCCTATGTAAATCCTAAGTTCAATATGCTGGCGAAGGCGGAGTACTTTCTGATGGACAATTACCTGTACCTGAGAGAGACGCCTTTTGTGAGTGAAATTGAGCCGGCACAGGAGGGGAGCAGTATTAATATGCTGAAGCTTACGTTAAGCAAGCGGTTCAGGATAGGAAAGTTCAACATGGAGAACTTTGTGGTTTATCAGAAGACGGACTATCAGGACTTACTGCGGACTCCGGAATTCTACACGTACAACAGCGTTTATTTTTCAAACAGCTATTTCAAAAAAGCGCTGTTTGCGGATCTTGGATTTGATGTGCGCCTGAATACACCGTATACGGCGTCATCTTATGCGGTAAACATCAGCCAGTTTTATAATGGATATCCGGTAAAGTTCTCATCTTACCCGGTTGTGGATCTCTGGGCGCGTTTTGCCCTGCGGCGGGCTAACCTGTTTGTGCGTTATGATTATGCCAACCAGGGCTTATTCTCGAAAGGATACTTTACCGTGAACCGCTATCCGATGCCGAGTGCTTTGTTCAAGTTCGGTGTGAGCTGGAGCTTCTACGATTAAGCGGATGCAGGAGCTGCGTGCGAGGCTCAGGTCTTCTGTTTTTTCTTCTTTGCTGCCGGAAACAGGACGTTGTTGAGTATCAGCCTGTAGCCGCTGGAATTAGGGTGCAGGTTCAGATCTGTGGGCGGATCGCCAACGGCATGCTGGTAATCTTCGGGGTCATGCCCTCCATAGAAGGTCCATTGTCCTTTTCCAAATTCACCATGAATATAACGGGCTTCGTCGACGGCTTTTGATTCTCCAAGAACGAGGACGGTTGGCTTGAGAAGCGATTTCCTGAAGGCGGTGGTTTGTCCCATGAAGCCTTTTATCACCTGATCATGGTTTTGGGTGAGCATGGTGGGCACCACATCCCACTTAGCTGAAAAGTCAAATAGGGTAAAGAAGTCTTCGCTCCGCTCAAGTGATCGGGTTGCGGTGACGTCGATATCTGAAAATTCATAGTTATAGGGGTTCATATCAAGCCGGAAATTCTGAAAAGCGAGGCTCTTGGAGAAGTCGAGTTTCTGTTGTGCCTGCTTATCTGCCGGGTCGCCATCAAACATCGTCTCGCAGATATCAATGCCTTCGGCAGCCAATGCGATATCAAAGCTCTCGGTGCCGGAGCACATGGCGAAGAGAAAGCCTCCGCCTGCGCAGAAGTTACGGATGGAGAGGGCCACGTCGAGCTTCATTTGTGACACCTTTTTATAGCCAAGTCTTTTGGCGGTTTTTTCCTGAAGCTTCACATCTTCGGTGTACCAATCGGCCATGCGGAATGTAGACCAGAAGCGACCGTACTGGCCTGTAAAATCTTCATGATGGAGGTGAAGCCAGTCGTATTTGGCGAGCTCCCCCTTCAGTACCTCTTCGTCGTACAGGATGTCATAGGGGATCTCTGCATAGGTTAGAACAAGTGTGACCGCATCGTCCCAGGGAAGTTTATTTTTTGGCGAATACACGGCCATTTTGGGAGCTTTCTCCAGTTTGATAATGTCCATATTGACCTGGCTGTCGGATATGGTAGTGAGAATCTTGTTTGTGGCGAGATCAGTGAGCACCTGATAGGATACGTTCCTGATCCGGCATTCCTTTTCCAGTGTTTCCGAGTAGGAGAAGAGGAAGCTCCCGCCGCGGTAGTTGAGCAGCCAGTTGGCTTCTACCCCGTTTTGCAGTGCCCAGTAGGTTAATCCGTAGGCTTTCAGATGATTTTTTTGATCCTCATCCATTGCGACCAGGAGAGAGGCAGAACGTGCTCCTGAAGCGAAAAGGAGAAGGAGGCCGATCATCACAAGTCTTCGCATCATTGTAAATAGATTATTGGAAAAAGCTTTAATCCATTAAATCTAAATGAAATAATTAACTTTGGCATCTAATTTCGGAAATCATGAGTAAAGCAATCATAAAGACAGAAAAAGGCGACATGACCGTAGAGTTCTACGACAAAGACGCTCCTAACACCGTGGCTAACTTCTTGAAGCTATCTAAAGAAGGGTTCTACAATGGTGTGACCTTCCACCGTGTTATTCCTGATTTCGTTATTCAGGGAGGTGATCCAACAGGAACAGGTGCAGGTGGATCAGGTACACGTATCAAATGTGAGTTGACAGGTGAAAATCAGTATCATGACCGTGGTGTGTTGTCTATGGCTCACGCAGGACGCGATACAGGCAGCTCTCAATTCTTTATTTGCCATAGCCGCAACAACACGGCTCATCTTGACAGACATCATACTTGCTTTGGTAAGGTTGTGGAGAATGTGGATGTGGTAGATGCTATCCGCGCAGGAGACAAGATTTTGAGTGTTGAAGTAATCGAAGAAAACTAAGAACATGAATTTAAGAGGTCTGGTATCTGTTTCGGGCAAGCCGGGACTATACAAAGTTATTGGTCAGAATAAGTCGGGATTTGTTCTCGAGAGTCTGGATGAGCAGAAGGTGAAGCTTGTAGTAAACATCTCTACATCAAAGCTGGCTTCTTTAGAGGATATTACTGTTTTCGGTGAGAATGGTGATCTGAAGCTTATCGATATTTTTGAGAGTATCAAAGCAAGTGAGTCGGTTCCTGATCCTAAATCAGACGGCAAGACCTTAAGAGCATATTTCAGAGAAGTGGCTCCGGATCATGACGAAGAGAAGGTATACGCATCAGATATGAAGAAGATCCTGGTTTGGTATTCGATTATCAAGGAACTGCCTTTATTCGATGAAGAACCTGCAGCACTCCCTGCTCAGGCGGAAGCCGCAGAGGAAACATCTGAAGAAAAGTAACAGGAGCTTATCTCAATCGTGAAAGCGATATTTTGAGACTCAACCTGTACGGAAATTCTATCAGGTACCCGGATAAAATAAACGGAAAAGAGGCTGATCACCAATCGTGATCAGCCTCTTTTTGTTTTAGAACAAGTACATGATTGCTGCGCTGATCAGGATACCGATCACAATGAAGATCCAGAAACGCTTCTGTTCGCTGCCGGGATCTGCTCCCCTATAGCGATATTGCCTTGGTTTAAATGCCATATTGCTTGTATTTGGTTAATCGTGGTGATAGGGTTCGCCCTTGAGAATAGTAAAGCTACGGTAAACCTGTTCGATAAAGAACAAACGAACCATCTGATGAGAGAACGTCATTTTGGATAAAGATATTTTGCTGTTAGCCAATTTATAAATGCTTTCGTCAAATCCATAGGGTCCGCCCACAATAAACACCAGGTTCTGAATACCGCTAACCATCTTTTTATTGAGAAACTCTGAAAATTTACGGGAAGTAAACTCTGCACCGTTTTCGTCAAGCAGGATAACGTGGTCGGTCGGTTGAAGTGCCTTCTGAATCAGCTCAGCCTCTTTTGCCTTCTGCTGGTCCTCCCGGAGGTTTTTGGTGTTCTTTAGGTCGGGTATCTCAATCAGCTCGAACCGGATATAGTGTTTCAGCCGGTTAAGGTATTTGCTGATCCCTTCGATGATATATTTGTCGTCTGTTTTCCCTAAAACCAGGAACGTTATTTTCATTGGAGTATTCTTTAGAATGACGGTGGTGCGGAATGAGGGTTCTTCCGGCAGGTCATCATCATGATGAGCGTCTGGAGCGATCCCGAATGCCCCGCATGTTTCTCATGCGGATCTTCTGTCAAAAATACTGAATTTTGTGAAAGTCATTCTTTCATCATAAAGAGAGCCCTTGATGAATGGCTATATTGGGACAGGGATTTCGTCGTTCTAATACTACTATGAAAACTATCTTTGTAATGTGCTGTTTTTTGGTTGCCGCAATCAGTGGCTGTGCTCAGGAAAAGGTTGCTTCATCTGAGCAAGGAAAGCAGGATACGACCGTTAAAAAAATAATGACAAATAATATGAATTTCAATAAGTTGACTCCAGAAGAGGAACGCGTGATTGTTCACAAGGGCACGGAGTATCCGGGCACGGGCAAGCTTTTACATAATAAAGATAAGGGTACTTATATCTGCAAGAGGTGCAATGCACCATTGTATCGCTCAGAAACCAAGTTTGATTCGCATTGCGGATGGCCGAGCTTTGATGATGAGGTTAAAGGTGCAGTGAAGAGGGTGCCTGATATGGACGGACAGCGGACTGAGATTGTTTGCGCCAACTGCGATGCGCATTTAGGGCATGTGTTCCTGAACGAGGGTTTTACCGCCAAGAATACACGGCATTGTGTGAATTCGGTTTCAATGGATTTTGTTCCGGATTCAGAGTAATGAAAAAAATCTCTAACTTCACGGCCGATAATTTAGTTTTATGAAGTTACTCGAAGGAAAAACTGCGCTGATTACCGGCGCTTCAAAAGGAATTGGCCGTAAGATCGCTGAAAAATTCGCTGAACATGGGGCGAATGTAGCTTTTACTTATTTGTCTTCAGTGGAAAAAGGTCAGGCTCTGGAGCAGGAATTGCAGGGAGCAGGAACGAAGGTAAAGGGATATCGTTCGGATGCTTCCAAGTTCGACCAGGCTGAACAGCTGATCAATGATGTAGTTGCCGATTTCGGAACACTTGATATCGTTGTGAACAATGCAGGTATCACGAAGGATGGACTTTTGATGCGTATGACTGAACAGCAGTGGGATGAAGTTCTGGAAGTGAACCTGAAATCTATATTTAACGTTACGAAAGCCGCTTCTAAGGTGATGATGAAGAACCGCAAGGGTGTTTTTGTGAACATGAGCTCTGTTGTGGGTGTTCAGGGTAATGCCGGACAGGGAAACTATGCGGCTTCGAAGGCTGGTATCATCGGGTTTTCAAAGTCGATGGCAAAAGAACTTGGTTCAAGAAATATCCGTACGAATGTGGTTGCTCCGGGTTTCATTAAGACGGAGATGACCGAAGTATTAGATCCAAAAGTGGTAGCAGGATGGGAGCAGGGTATTCCGATGAAGCGTGCGGGGGAGACAGAAGATGTTGCGAATGTATGCTTATTCCTGGCGTCTGACCTGAGTGCGTACGTTACCGGGCAGGTTGTTGCCGTGGATGGCGGTATGCTTTAAGGCATAGCACCAGTCATAATTGCTATAATAGATACAAATTGGCATATTTACCATTGGTAATATGCCAATTTTTTTTGCCTTGGAATTTCAGATCAGTCATTTCTTGTGGTTACTATTCAGTGTCCTGCTGGGGCTTGGCTATGCTGCGTTCTTGTATCCGCGTCATCGGCGGGTTAGCGGAGTGCCCCGATCATTGGTTTTTACACTCCGGGCGCTTTGTGTTGCACTGATCAGCTTTTTGCTTTTTGCTCCGCAGGTGAGGTCCCGAAAGAAGACGCTGGAGAAGCCTGTGATTATACTGGCACAGGATAATTCAGCCTCTTTAGGTATGGGGACTGTTGATCCGGTAAAAGGTTCGCGCTACCGGGCAGCTCTGAAGAAACTCTACGATCAGCTTTCCCAGGAGTATCAGGTGGATACCCTGCTATTGGGTGATAGTGTAAGGGCTGGTTTTGCGGCTAACCTGGCTGATCAGCGTACCGATATTGCATCCCTCTTCCATACGATCAACAGTATGTACGCCGGGAAGAACGTGGGGGCCATTATCCTTGCGTCAGACGGGCTGTACAATCGGGGCGCTGACCCGCTTTCAGCCGCTCTGCCCTTGAAAGTGCCCATATATTCAGTAGCCCTCGGAGATACGAATCAGAAGAAGGACCGGCTTATAGCGAACCTCAGCTATAATGAGCTTGTTCAGGCCGGGAATGACTTCGAGGTAGGGATTCAGGTCGAGGCCTACGGTATTGAAGGTGAGAAAGCCCGGCTCTCTGTTTACCGTGAAAAAGAGCTGGTCTTTTCCAAAATGCTGGATATCCGATCTGCGGAATTTCGCACTTATCTCCCGGTGATTCTGCCCGCCCAGCGACCTGGGACTGTAGGGTATACGGTACGTGTGGATTCTGTGCCCGGGGAGGTCTCCGTTTCAAACAACATCAGGCAATTCTACGTGCAGGCGCGTGATATCAGGAAGAAGGTTCTGATCGTTGCTGATGCACCCCATCCGGACATAGCCACTCTCCGGCAGTCGTTTGGTATGGGCGGCACCTACGATGTGGCCCTCTCTTATGTAGAAGATCTTCAGCCTGCAGCTATCGAGAAAGCTGATCTGCTTGTATTGTATCAGATCCCATCTCAGAGACAATCGCTTCAGCGCCTTGCTCCAATTCTTAAAAGTAAGCCAGCACTGTATGTTCTTGGGGCCGGTAGTGATCTTCGCGCATTTTCCGCTATGCAAGGACTGCTTGATCTGAAGCCTGCCTCTTCTCTTCTGGAGCTACCGGCGGAGGTAAATGAATCCTTTCCGGCGTTCTCTCTTACTGATAGCCTTATTTCTGAACTGCCGAAACTAGGACCCTTACAGGTGCCCTTTTCAGATGTACGGTTCAAGTCGGCCCATCACGACCTGCTTTTCCAGCTTGCAGGAAAGCTTAAAACAGGCTGGCCGCTATTTAGCTTCTCTGCGGGAAGCAAACCCCGGATCGCGGTTCTCGGAGGGGAAGGGATATGGCGATGGCGCCTGGAGGCTGTTAATGCGTCAGGAAGCAGCGCTTTAGTAGATCAGTTGCTTGCTAAGAGCATGCAGTATCTGGTTGCTGATGATGACAGGAGAAGATTCAGGGTGTATCCTTCCCAGGAGGCTTATACCGATACGGAGCCTGTGATGCTGAATGCCGAGCTGTATAACGAGTCGTTTGAGCTACTGAACACGCCGGATGTAGCGCTCACCCTTCGCGGTGAAAATAAGCAGGTCTACTCCTATCAGTTCAGCAGGATAAACAATGGCTACACGCTGAACATGGGAACCTTGCCGGCGGGGGAATATCGGTACAGAGCAACCGCGCGTCAGGGTGCCGACAGACTTGAAGCAGAGGGCTTGATCCATGTGGGTTCCAATCAGCTGGAATTTCAGGAGACGAAAGCAAACCATCAGTTGTTGTATCAGCTGGCTAAACAAAGCGGGGCTAAGCTGTATAGTCCGGAACAGCTATCAGATATGTATAAGGCTATACGTGCTGACGAGATGGTTAAGACTATATCGTACGAAAAGACAAGAGTCAGCGATATAATAGATCTGAAGTGGCTATTCGGAATGATCTGTATGCTGCTGTTTTGTGAATGGTTCCTGCGAAAAAGGAACGGTGAACTATAGCGAGTTGGGGCTTTCTTTTTTAAACAAGTAGAATGGAAGGCCCGCATGTCTGCTCTTCCAGTCGCCTTCTATCGTTCCTTCGAAGTTTTCTTTTCCTTTGAAGGTGTATACGGTCTGTTTTTTGTCGTTCAGGCACCTGATGTTCCAGATACCGGTTTCAGGATCAATAGATCCAGAGATGGGGTAGGTTTTTCCTGAAGCAGCTTCATAGCAAGTGCCTCTGATAGAGAGCAGAGTGGATTCTACAGATGTTGGAGACTGTTCGAAGATGATTTTGATATAGGTTCTTCCCTTGATCTCTCCGATATAGGTTGAAAGTGAATTTCTCTTCAGAGGGGTGTCTTTATCAAGCACAATGACTTCTTTCTGGGCATCTGGTTGTTGTGCGGTGACAAAAGACGGCCCGGTTAAAGTGAAGGTAGCTAATATGAAGAAAAATGGTTTATGCAATTGGTTTGGAGTTGGAGAGGTTCCTAATCTAATTATTTCTCTATTTCTTTGTCTGGGATAATCACATATATATCCTCATTTTCTTTTTTCATGAGGTATTTTTCTCTGGCAAACTTTTCAAGCTTGGTCTGATCCGTAGTTAGTTCAGCCAGCGTTGTTTTTACCAGTTCGGTTTCTTTGGTGTAGAAGTCTTTCTCTTCCTGAAGTTTTTTAAGTTCGCTACGATAATCATACTGGGACATCAGATCGTTCCGATCAAAAAAGAGCATCCAGGCTGCGAATATGGAAGCAGACAGGAAGTATTTGTTGCTGAAAAGACTGAAAAAGCGTTTCATAGTGCTACAAATATAAAACATCCCGTATGGTTTTCATACAGGATGTCAATTATCAGTATTAAATATTAAAAACCAGTACTTTACGCAATTGCGCTAAAGTTGGGTTACTTTAAGAATTTAAAGTCTTTTCCGATGAAACGGGCAGAAGCACCTAGTTCTTCTTCGATACGGATCAGCTGATTGTATTTTGCGATCCTGTCAGAACGGGAAGCAGAACCAGTTTTAATCTGACCACAGTTAAGAGCAACTGCAAGATCGGCAATGGTGTAATCTTCTGTTTCTCCTGAACGGTGACTCATTACTGAAGTATAGCCATTGTTCTGAGCCAGACTTACTGCGTTGATTGTTTCAGAAAGGGAACCGATCTGATTTACTTTCACGAGGATAGAGTTAGCAACACCAGTTTCGATACCTCTCTGAAGAAATTTAACGTTTGTTACGAACAAATCGTCACCTACTAACTGGATTTTCTTGCCCAGTACGTCAGTTAATTTTTTCCATCCATCCCAGTCAGTTTCAGCAAGACCGTCTTCGATAGAAAGGATCGGGTATTTAGCAGCCCATTCAGCCCAGTATGCAACCATATCGTCGCTGCTGAATGTTTTGCCTGGGTTAGATTTGTAGAAGCTATATGTTTTGGTAGCCTCATCATACATTTCAGAGCTGGCAGCATCCATAGCGATATAGATATCCTGACCAGGTTTGTAACCAGCAGCTTCGATTGCCTGAAGTACAGTTTCGATAGCTTCTTCGTTGCTCTGGATTTCAGGAGCAAATCCACCTTCGTCACCTACGTTAGTAGAATAACCTTTTTTCTTTAATACTGATTTCAGGGTGTGAAATACTTCAGTACCCATTCTCAGTGCTTCAGAGAACGTGTCAGCGCCTACAGGCATGATCATGAACTCCTGGAAGTCGATCTTATTGTCAGCATGAGCACCACCGTTCATGATGTTCATCATTGGAATAGGAAGTGTATTTGCATTTACACCACCGATATAACGGTATAGTGGCTGACGGCTTTCCTGTGCTGCAGCTTTCGCTACTGCAAGTGAAACACCCAGGATTGCGTTTGCTCCGATAGAGCCTTTATTGTGAGTGCCATCGATATCGTTCATCAGTTTATCGATTGTATTCTGATCGAATACGTCAATACCCTGAAGTTCCTTAGCTAATTTTTCATTTACATTGTTTACAGCGTTAAGAACGCCCTTACCCATGTATTTGCTTTTATCGTTATCACGCAGTTCAACCGCTTCGAACTGACCGGTAGATGCTCCTGATGGTACGGCAGCGCGTCCAAGAGTTCCGTTTTCAGTTACTACGTCTACTTCAACTGTAGGATTGCCCCTCGAGTCAAGGATTTGGCGGGCATGTACGTCTAAAATTAAGCTCATTTGATTTTTATTAGTTTATTACCTGATTGGGTTATTTTCTTTTTTGTATGATTCGAAAATCACGCAGGATAAGGCCAAAAGTACTGTTTTTTGGCTCATCAAAAATAACTTATATTACAATTATTTATGATTAGAAACAAAAAACCCGCTAATAGCAGCTATTAACGGGTTGTAGTTTTATTTCGTTTCCTGAGGGATCATCATGTCCACAAACTGATCGAACAGATAGCGTGAATCATGAGGACCAGGAGAAGATTCTGGGTGGTACTGAACCGAAAAGGCTTTCTTGCCTTTAACCCGGATACCTTCGATGGAATTATCGTTGAGATTCAGGTGAGTGATTTCGACCTTGTCTGAATTATGAACATCTTCAGAGACTACGCCGAAGCCATGGTTCTGTGATGTTACTTCGCAATGATCGAGGATGATATTCTTAACAGGGTGGTTAAGACCGCGATGTCCGTTCTTCATTTTCATTGTGCGGATATCGTTTGCCAGTGCAAGCAGCTGGTGACCGAGACAGATACCGAATAGCGGCTTGTCTGCAGAAAGGGCTTTCTTTACCGTATCCAGAGCATAAGGCATAGAGGCAGGATCGCCGGGCCCGTTAGAAATGAAGTAGCCGTCAGCGCCCCATTGTTCCATTTCTTCAAATGGCGTTTTTGCAGGGAATACCTTAACAAATACATCTCTGTGATCGAAATTACGGAGAATGTTCTTCTTTACCCCAAGGTCAAGTACCGCGACACGGTGTTGGGCGCTCTCATTTCCGTAGAAATAAGGCTCTTGAGTGGATACCTGAGATGAGAGCTCCAGGCCTTCCATTGAAGGAACTCCCGCAAGCATCTTCTTCAATTCTTCGATATCCAGTACTTCTGAAGAAATGATCGCATTCATTGCGCCTTTGTCGCGAATATGGCGAACAAGCGAACGGGTATCGACATCTGAGATGCCTACCACATTTTCCTCCTGAAAATAGTCCTGGATCGATTTGTCAGATTGCTTACGGCTGTAGGCGATGTTGAAGTTCTTGCAAACCAGTCCGGCGATCTTAATGTCACCTGACTCAACCTCTTCCTGATTCACGCCGTAATTTCCGATATGTGCGTTGGTGGTTACCATGATCTGACCAAAGTAGGAAGGATCGGTAAAGATCTCCTGGTATCCGGTCATTCCGGTATTAAAGCAAATTTCCCCGGTTGTAGTGCCAATCTTTCCGGCAGCCTTTCCGTGGTACACAGTTCCGTCCTCAAGAAGGAGCACAGCAGGTAGTTTGATATAATTAATCATTTCAGTTTATGTCGTGTTGATTTGAATTCTTGTGTTCGCTTAATGTGTCATTTATCCACTCGTAGTACAGGTACTCTGCACCGGGACCGTAAGCCAGAATGAACTCATTCTCAGCGTATCCCTTGTTTTTAATGTTCGTAAATAAATGAAAAAGGTTAAAGTTCCCGAAAGATTTCCCGGATTCTGAGTACAACATACTGAAGCAGGTCACTTCAATTTTCACAGGGGACAAAGGTATAAAATTATTGTGAAATATCGAACTGGATGAGCATAGTTTTTCTACATTTGCCGGAATACCAATAGAGACGAGATATGTCAGTAAATACACAGATCAAACGTATCACCACCAATACTCTTCATGACATGAAAGCGAGAGGTGAGAAGATCGCCATGCTCACGGCCTACGACTATTCAATGGCCAAAGTAGTAGATGAAGCGGGGATAGATGTCATTTTAGTAGGTGATTCTGCTTCGAATGTGATGGCCGGACATGAGACCACATTGCCGATTACGCTTGATCAGATGATTTACCATGCAGCCTCCGTGGTGCGGGCAGCTGCACGCAGCCTCGTGGTGGTAGATCTTCCTTTTGGTACCTATCAGGGAAATTCAAAGGAGGCACTTCACAGTGCTATCCGTATTATGAAAGAATCGGGAGCTCACGCCGTGAAACTGGAAGGTGGCGAGGAGATCCGGGAGTCGGTTGAGCGGATTATTACTGCTGGAATCCCGGTTATGGGCCATCTTGGACTGACCCCTCAGTCGATCCATAAATTCGGTACGTACACCGTGAGGGCCAAAGAAGAAGCAGAAGCGAGCAAGCTGAAGCAGGATGTTCTTGCGCTGCAGGAAGCGGGTTGCTTTGCGGTAGTTCTGGAAAAAATCCCGGCTCAGTTGGCACGGGAAGCTACCGAGAGCCTCAAGATACCGACCATTGGTATTGGTGCAGGTGGCGATTGCGACGGGCAGGTGCTGGTTATTCATGACATGATCGGTTTGAACAAAGGCTTCAAACCGCGGTTTCTGCGTCAGTACGCAGATATGTATGGAATGATGAATGAAGCGGTTAAGTCATATGTGGATGATGTAAAATCCAGGGACTTTCCGAGTGAAAAGGAACAGTATTAATACGTTCAATGGCAAAGATCGATAAGACATATATAAGTCACGACGTTACAGAGAAGGATATCTTATATGAAGATAATCATCTGATAGCGGTGAATAAGCGCGGAGGCGATATTGTTCAGGTTGATGATACAGGGGATGAGTCTCTTGATGAGAAGGTGAAGAAGTATATCGCCAAAAAGTACAATAAGCCTAACGGTGCATTCCTGGGAGTGGTGCACAGACTGGATCGCCCGGTAAGCGGCGTGATCTTATTTGCCCGCACCAGCAAGTCCCTCGATCGTGTTAATAAGCTGTTTAAGTCCAGGCAGATGCATAAAACCTATCTGGCGGTGGTCAGAAACCGCCCGGTGCCTGAATCAGGTAATCTGGTACACTGGCTGGTGAAGAATCCACAGAAGAATGTGACTAAAGCGCATGACCAGGAGCTGCCGGGGAGCTTACGTTCTGAGCTTAACTATAAACTTATCGGGGAGCTCGGTGGATATTACCTGATCGAGGTGGATCCAATAACAGGAAGACCACATCAGATCCGCGTACAATTATCGACGCTCGACTGTCCGATAGTTGGAGATAATAAATACGGTTATCCACGGGGGAGCCTGAGAAAGACCATTGCTCTCCACGCCCGCAGGCTTCAGTTTGTGCATCCGGTGAAGAACGAGCCGGTAGACATTTTGGCGCCCCTGCCTCACGACGGTTTCTGGGAAAAGTTCGAACACCTGGTTTGATTGTTAGGATAAAGCCTCTGAAACCGCTATATTACGGTCTCTAAATGGTTGGATGTACAAATCAGTAGTTAAATCTTTCTTTACCTGGTATATTGGAGTAATCTTGAAGAAAGACTTCTCCAGGTTTTCGTTCAACAGGATTGTTTTCGATGAACAGCGTGCAGTGCTGTTGCTGGCCAATCACCATTCCTGGTGGGACGGCTTTATGATCTTCTGGATCAATCGTCTGTATTTTCGTAAGCGTTTTCATGTAATGGTAACCGAAGAGAACTACGTAAAGGTGTGGTTTCTCAAATATCTGGGGGCATTTCCGGTAGGCCGTCAGCCCAAGAAGATGATGAATGCGCTGGAGCATGCAGGTCAGCTTCTGAATGACCCTGACAATCTGGTGCTCTTTTTCCCGCAGGGGAAGCTGCATTCCAACCACGTAAAAGAGGTCACATTTGAAAAAGGACTGATCAATCTGATTAATTCTTCAAACAGGCGTTTTCAATACGTTTTCTCAGCATCTTTCGTTGATTATTTTGAAAAACGTAAACCTGCTGCCAGCTGTTATCTTCAGAGTTGGGAGGGCGCAGAGTTCACCAGCTTGCAGCTAATCAAGAGCGCTTACAATAAACACTATGAAAATTCCCGGCAGGAACATTGCCGAACTATCGTATAATACATGCTTGTTTTCTATGTAGTATTCTTCTTCCTCATACTGAGATTTACAATTAGTCTGTTCAATTTTATCTCTAACCCGAAGCTTCCTGTCTCCCCCAGAAGGTACACTGATCTGGTATCTATATTGATCCCGGCACGTAACGAGGCAGGGCGTATCGAACACCTTCTCCAATCTATTCTGGGACAATCGTATCAGCACTATGAAGTGCTTGTGCTGGACGACCAGTCTACGGACGATACTTACCAGATCTGCGAATCATTTTCAAGGCTGGACAGCCGGATCAGAGTGATCAGGGGGAACGCCCTTCCGGATGGATGGTTAGGGAAGAATTTCGCGTGTCATCAGCTGGGGCAGGTGGCCAAGGGGCGCTATTTTATGTTTATAGATGCAGATACGCGTGTAGGAGAAGGCTTGATAGATAATGCTGTGCACCGGACTAAGCGCGGACGGCTCGCCCTCCTGAGCTTATTTGCCAACCAGGTTATGGAGACGATAGGGGAACGGATAGTCGTTCCGCTGATGCACTTTATTTTGTTGAATCTTCTTCCTCTTCGTTTAGTGAGGATCTCCAAGAATGCTTCTTTTGCGGCGGCAAGCGGACAGTTTATGATGTTTGACGGACCCATGTATCAGATATATCACTGGCATGCACAGGTACGCGATAAGGTTCTCGACGATATGGAGATTGCCAAGCTGGTAAAAACCTATCGCCTGCCTACTGAGACTTTATTGGCAAACGGCTTTCTGTTTTGTCGTATGTATAGCGGTTATGATGAAGCAGTAAACGGCTTCAGTAAGAACATTCTCGCCGGCTTCAACAGGAATATCGCGGGTCTGATATGTTATTTATTGCTGGTTATGATCGGGCCATTATTCATCGCTTATTATTTGAGTTTGTCGCTCTTTATGTTTGCCGTGACGCTTATTCTTTTAAGCAGAATTATGATTTCGTTGATGAGTGGCCAGCACGTACTCTGGAACGTGCTTTTGCATCCTGTCCAGATGGTTTCACTCTCGCTGATTGCTATCGTTTCAATCATCAGGCATTTTACGCGCCAATCCATGTGGAAGGGGCGCTCAATTTAGTCATAACATGAAGTTCAAAACCTGTTCCCTGCTTATTATTCTCTTCTATAGCGTTGGTTTGTTTGGGTTCCTATATACCCCAACAGTCGACCTTTTCAAACAGCTCGTGCCCTTCCACCTGCTGCTGATGACGGGTTTGCTGATCTCCACACAACACGTGCGGGGCCGCTCTTTCTGGATCTTTCTGGCAATGACGTATGTTGCAGGTTTTCTCATTGAACTCGCCGGAACGCAAACGGGATTGATCTTTGGCAGTTATGCTTATGGCAGTACGTTAGGACTTAAGGTATTCGGTACCCCGCTGATGATCGGTGTCAACTGGATCCTGGTGATCTATTCAGTGGGAATGACCCTCGTACAATTCAGGGTAAGCAACCGCTATGCTTTTGTTTCGCTGGGAGCTGCGTCAGTAACGCTGCTTGATTTCCTGATTGAACCGGTAGCAATGAAATATGATTACTGGGACTGGGCAGGAGGCGTAGTTCCGGTTCAGAATTATATCGTCTGGTTCTTTTTCTCAGCTTTTTTGCTTTTTCTTTTTCAGCGCTCTGCCTTTCCTAAAGATAACCGGTCAGCATCGACGCTGTTCTTTGTTCAGTTTTTATTCTTTCTGATTCTCTATCTTCAGGTCTAAGTGATTGTTTATGTGGCGCTAAATATGCTACATCAAACGGAAACATTTTGCTATTTTTGCGTTAATTGTATTATGAGCTATAATCTACAGGTAACGATAGACGGGAATTCAGGCTTTTGCTTTGGAGTAGTTTACGCCATTGACATGGCCGAAGAGATATTGGAAGAAGACGGATACTTGTATTGTCTTGGAGATATAGTCCACAACGATGAAGAAGTTGAACGACTGAAAGCACGTGGATTGCGTATCATCAGCCATGATGAATTACCAGATCTGCATGGCGAAAAGGTGTTGATCCGCGCACACGGTGAAGCGCCTGAGACCTATCGTATAGCACTGAAAAATAATATCACACTGATCGATGCATCCTGCCCGGTTGTTCTGAAGTTGCAGAACAGGATCAAAGTTTCGCATGAAGAGGACGAACCTATCCTTATTTTCGGGAAGCATGGTCATGCCGAGGTAATCGGTCTTCAGGGGCAGACGAACAACGAAGCGCTGGTGTTTCAGGATATATCAGAACTGGACCATGTGGAACTTCCTTCCAGGTTTACGCTTTATAGCCAGACCACTAAAAGCACAGAGAAGTTTTATCAGATAAAAGAGGAGCTTATTCAGCGAGGGTACGACGTAAAGGCAAATGACACGATCTGCCGGCAGGTATCTAACCGGAATGAAGACCTCGAAAGCTTTGTAGTTAATTTTGATAAGATTGTTTTTGTATCGGGCAAGAAGTCGTCAAATGGTAAAGTGCTGTATGAAGTATGTAAGAAGCATAACCCGAATACCTATTTCATCTCACAGACCGAGGAGCTCGACATCAATCTTTTCAATCCGGGCGACAGGGTAGGTATCTGCGGAGCGACCTCAACACCTATGTGGCTCATGGAAAAGGTGAAAGCCGCACTGGAAGGCTTTTAATAGCTTCTGTATGAAACAGGCATCCAACTTTGGAATACTCGTCGCACTGCTTGTGATCTCCTGCTGGATGGCCAGTTTGTTTTCACTGCTTCAATGGGAATTCAGTTGGAGAAATCCGCTGGTCTACATCATGATCCTGGTACAGACTCATCTTTATACCGGACTTTTCATAACGGCACATGACGCCATGCATGGCACTGTGTCTTCCTCACGTAAATTTAATATCATAATAGGGCAAGTTTGCACGGCTCTATATGCGGCCTTCTCTTTTAAGAAGTTGATGGTCAAGCATCATCAGCATCACCGGCATGTGCATTCTGATCAGGATCCCGACTACCATGAGGGGCCCTTTCTGATCTGGTATTTTCACTTCATGAAAGAATACATGTCCGTGCTGCAGCTGATTATGATGGCAGTACTATTTAATGTGTTAACAATCTGGTTTTCAGAAAGCAATATTCTTCTGTTTTGGGTTGCCCCGGCCCTTCTGAGCACTCTTCAGCTCTTTTATTTTGGTACCTGGCAGCCCCATCATGGTGAGCATCAGAATATTCACCATTCCCGCACTTTGAAGAAAAACCATTTAGCCGGTTTTTTTTCCTGCTACTTCTTCGGCTATCATTATGAACATCATGAATGGCCCGGAGTGCCCTGGTGGAAGCTATGGCGCATGAAATAGGTGCATAAAATCGGCTATATTTGCAGCGAATTTATGAGTAAGAAAGGTGTTTTATTGGTAAACTTAGGAACCCCTGATAGTCCCTCCGTCAAAGATGTGAGAAGGTATCTGGATGAGTTCCTGATGGATGAACGGGTTATCGATATAAGTCAGCTTGGCAGGACTCTGTTGGTTAAAGGAATTATCGTTCCTTTCCGCGGTCCTAAATCAGCTAAGACGTATCAGAAGATATGGACGGATAATGGCTCGCCATTGATGTACTACAGTGAAATCATGCGCAAGGAACTGCAAAAGCGGTTGGGCGAAGAGTACCAGGTGGAACTGGGTATGAGATACCAGAACCCTTCGATCGAGTCGGCTCTGAATAAGCTTAAGGCAGGTGGAATAAAGAGCATCCGGGTGATTGCTTTATTCCCTCAATATGCTTCGGCAACAACGGGATCTGTGCACCAGAAAGTGATGGAAATTGTGAGCAAATGGCAGGCAATCCCCGATATATCCTTCATTAACTCTTTTCATAATGATCCCGAGATGATCGAGATTTTTGCGGAGAACGGAAGGAAGCACAATATTGAGACCTTTGACCATTATCTTTTCAGTTTTCACGGCTTGCCGCAACGGCAGTTGATTAAAGGTGACGACTCGAAGAAACATTGTTTGCAGTCGCCTGATTGCTGTGCTGTGTTATCCGACACCAATAAGTTCTGTTATTCGGCTCAGTGTCATGATACGGCACGGTTGATCGCCGATAAGTTGAATATCCCCAGGGATAAATACACCGTAACCTTCCAGTCGAGACTCGGAAAGGAGCCATGGGCTCAGCCTTATACCAGCGAGGTCGTTCATGATCTGGCTAAGCGAGGTGTAAAAAGACTGATGGTATTCAGTCCGGCTTTCGTAGCCGATTGTCTGGAGACAATTTACGAGATCGCAGAAGAATATGATGAGGAGTTCAGAGAACTGGGTGGTGAAAAGGTCCAGCTCGTTGAAAGTCTCAACGACAATCCTGTATGGATAGGAGTTCTTGAAAAGTTGGCTAAACAGCCTGTATAATATTTATTTTCTGAATACGTGCTGATCGAGGTATGAGAAGATCGCCTCGGTGGCACCTGTATTATTTTGAACGAGCCTTCGTGCAGCACTACCGCATTGATTGAGGTAATCGTGGTCCTGAAGCTCGTTCATTCTTTTTAAAAGCTCCTCATTGTTACTGATGCTGAACGCGGCACCTTCTGCAATCAGCATATTAGCCTCCAGAAAGCGCTTATAATTAGGTCCGAATATGACCGGAATGCCAAACGCTGCAGCCTCAAGCGTGTTGTGGATACCCACTCCGAAGCCTCCGCCAATATAGGCGATCTTTCCATACTGATATAAAGAAGACAGCATGCCGATGTTGTCGATGATCAAAACCCGGGTAGCAGGAGATATTGCAGAAGCGTCAACGTCTTTAATGCTTGAATACCTTACCGAGCTGCCAGCAGGAAGCAGGCCTTCCAGTGCTTTCAACTTCTCTGGCTTGATCTCATGAGGTGCAATAATGAACTTCCATTCGGGGTATATCTCTATAACTTTAGCTAACAAGCCCTCGTCTTCCGGCCAGGTACTTCCTCCAATGAGAACCTTAGCGGAGCCGCAGAAATTCCTTACCAATGGGAAATCTGTAGGATGAAGCGCGTTAGCGGTAACCCTGTCGAAACGAGTATCTCCTCCAATCGTAGCATGTTCGATTCCAATGTTCCTGAGTAAAGAAACGCTGGCAGCATCCTGAACAAATAGCTGGCTGACTTTCCGGAGTATAGAGCGGTGCAGACCGCCGTACCATTTAAAGAATATCTGTTCTTGTCTGAATATGGCTGATATGACGATCAGGGGGATAGATAGCTTGCTTAATTCATTAAAATAATGATACCAGTATTCGTACTTGGTAAAGATGGCCAACTTGGGGTTGATGATATCAATAAACTCGCGCGCGTTATGCCTGGTGTCAAGTGGAAGGTAAAATACATGCTCGGCCAGTGCGTAGTTTTTCCTCATCTCGTAACCGGAGGGAGAGAAAAAGGTGATCACTATAGGGTATTCCGGATAATCGGCTTTTATTTTTTCAATTACAGGTCTTCCTTGTTCGAATTCCCCCAAAGAGGCGAAGTGAAACCAGATTCGCTCTTTTTCACATTTCACCTGTTGTTTCATCGTTTGAAACAAGTTTTTTCTACCTTTAAGCCAAAGTTTTGCTTTAATGTTGAATGCTTGTGAGATTACAATCAGTAAATTGTATAATTGAATTCCAAGGTTATATATGAACAGCATCGAGACTTCTAATCTTTAATCACCGAAATTACTGTTAAATAATAGAATATTCGCTTGTTACATGAAAATCGGGTTAGCTACAAACATAGTTTAGGTGACAAAGGTACTCATGGAAGATGAGGTGAAATCTGAAGTTTCTGGTGGTAGGTAAACGAGAGGCTTGTTTTTGCAACGTGTTGATAGCAGGTAATCGTGGGCAGGAAGAAGTATTCAGAAGATGCAGCTATATACAAAACGAATTTGGTGCACAGGTGTTGGATAGAGAGGGCTTGCATTCTGAAATATGTGGAAATGCAGGCAAAGCAGAACTATTAACAACCAGAATAGACAGAAAAATAGTATAGTCATAATGGCAAGAAAAAGGATATTAATAACAGGAGCCGCAGGCTTCCTGGGTTCACATTTATGCGACAGGTTCATTAGCGAAGATTTCCATGTCATAGCTATGGATAACCTGATCACCGGAGATCTCCGCAATATTGAGCACCTCTTCAAATTGGAGAACTTTGAGTTCTACAACCACGACGTATCGACCTTTGTACACGTTCCGGGAGAGCTGGACTATATTCTTCACTTCGCATCTCCGGCCAGCCCTATTGACTATCTGAAGATACCTATCCAAACGCTGAAAGTGGGATCCCTGGGCACACATAACCTGCTGGGACTGGCACGTGCTAAAAATGCCAGAATGCTGATTGCATCCACATCGGAGGTATACGGTGACCCGAACTGCAATCCGCAGCCTGAGGAATATTGGGGGAACGTAAACCCGGTAGGCCCAAGAGGGGTGTATGATGAGGCAAAACGCTTTCAGGAAGCGATAACTATGGCTTACCACACCTTCCATGGACTGGAAACCAGAATCGTTCGGATATTTAACACCTACGGTCCGCGTATGCGACTGAACGACGGACGTGTACTGCCGGCTTTCATCGGACAGGCCATCAGAGGTGAAGATCTTACCGTCTTCGGAGATGGCTCTCAAACACGGTCATTCTGCTACGTTGATGACCTGATCGAGGGAATCTACCGTTTGCTGTTCTCTGACTATCCCTACCCTGTAAACATTGGAAACCCTGATGAGATCACCATCCTTGAATTTGGAGAGGAGATTATCAAACTGACTGGCACAAATCAGAAACTGGTTACCAGGCCATTGCCAACAGATGATCCGAAACAACGGCGTCCAGATATTACTAAGGCGAGAGAGATCCTTGGCTGGGAGCCAAAGGTGTCGCGTGCCGAAGGTTTGAAAATTACATATGAATACTTTAAGTCCTTACCAAAGGACGTTATCGAGAAGATCGAACATAAAGATTTTGCGAATTATAATAAATAGACATGGGTAAAATATTGGTAACAGGTGGAACCGGATATATCGGCTCCCACACTGTAGTTACGCTTCAGGAGGCAGGATATGAGGTGGTAATCATCGATAACCTGGATAACTCCAGTATCGGAATTTTAGATCAGATTACTCAGATCACAGGAATCAGACCTGAATTTCATCAGCTGGATCTTTGCGAAGAACAAAAAGTCATCGACTTTATTGCTGCAAACGGTGATATTACCGGCGTCATCCACTTCGCTGCACACAAGGCGGTAGGGGAGTCAGTAGCTCAGCCGCTGAAGTATTACCGGAACAATTTCCTTTCGCTCATCAGCCTGCTGAAAGCTTTTGAAGGACGTGAGGTAAACTTCGTTTTCTCGTCCTCCTGCACGGTCTATGGTCAGCCGGACATTCTTCCTGTAACTGAGGATGCACCCGTTAAGAAGGCTGAATCTCCTTACGGAAACACGAAGCAGATCGCTGAAGAGATTCTTTCTGATATCGCTAAAGTCAATTCCAATTATCATATCATTTCCCTGCGTTACTTCAATCCTGTTGGAGCGCATGAGTCTGCGTTGATTGGAGAACTGCCAATCGGTGTGCCACAAAATCTGGTGCCCTTTATTACGCAAAGTGCGATAGGTAAGCGCGGTGCCATCACTGTATACGGTGATGACTACAATACCGAAGATGGTAGTTGCATACGGGACTATATACACGTTGTGGATCTCGCCAAAGCCCATATCGCTGCTCTGAAACGTCAGGAAGAGGAAAGAATGGATGCCGATTATGAGGTGTTCAATGTAGGTACAGGAACAGGCAGTTCAGTGCTGCAGGTGATCGATGCATTCGAAAGAAGTACAGGCGTAAAGCTGGATTTCAAGATCGGTCCGAGACGCGAAGGCGACATTGAAAAGGTGTGGGGTGATGTAACTAAAGCTGAGGCGGAGCTTAACTGGTCTGCAGAGCTGGGTCTCGACGAGATGATGAAGTCGGCCTGGGCCTGGGAGAACTATATAAAAGAAAATCCGATCAAATAAGCAGGAACATCTGGCCGGTGCGTATAAGCCCGGGCGCCTGCAGTATGCACATTAAATAACAAAGGAGACTGCTTTTCAGACAGTCTCCTTTGTTATTATACAGGCGCTCACACTAAGAATTCTGAGCGATCTGCGGGTATACTTAATCACATTTCTTTGCTATTCATACCTCAGCGCTTCAACAGGGTCGAGCCTCGAAGCCTTAGATGCGGGATAAATACCTGAAATAATCCCCACCACGATACAAAGTACCACACCCACTACCATCCACATCCAGGGAATAATAAAGCTTGCCTCCAATGCCATAGCCACTACATTGCCGATCAGGATTCCCAGGACGATGCCTGCCAGTCCCCCGATAAGGCAGATTACAATAGCTTCATATAAGAATTGCTGCCTGATCAGGCTGGGGTTAGCTCCGATGGCCTTGCGTATCCCGATCTCCCGGGTCCGTTCCGTTACCGAAACAAGCATGATATTCATCAGACCGATAGAGGCTCCCACCAGCGTAACAAAGGCGATTACAATTGCCCCGATCGTTACCCATTTGATATTTTCAAGCAACGTCTGAACTATAGCATCACTCTTAGTAATTTCAAAGTTATCGTCTTTTCCCGCGCTTAAGCCTCTGATATTCCTGAAAAGTGCCGTGGCTTCGCCGATAGTGGCCTCTGCCTGGCGTGAGTCGGTACTCATTACCGTAATGGTATAAGTGGGCTTGCTGCTCGTAGATATTTGTCTTGCTTTGAGTAGCGGCACCACGCATACCTTGTCGCCGCCAAAACTTGCACCTGATCCTTTCTTATCGAAAATTCCGATAACCTTGTACCTGTTGCTACCTAGAAGGATGAAGCGGTCAACAGGGTTAAGATTTGGAAATAGCCGCGTTTTAATCTCCTCGCCAATGATGACGACATTCGCGCCATAGTCGACTTCTGATTTAGAGAAGTTTCTGCCACTCGAAAGGGAATAGCCTCCGGTGGTGATGTATTCGCGATCTCCCCCTATAATGTTGATGTTGGGGTTGGTCTTCTCGCTGCCATACTTGGCGGTGGCTCCCTGAGAAGCAAATGTATTGACCGAGACAGTAGCCGGATAGTCAAATCGTTCCTTAAACGCTATAGCTTCCCGGAAAGTAATGGATGGATGTCGCTTGGGCTGTTCACCCGGCCCGCCAAAACGTATGCCTCCGCCACGATTTCGTATGGTAAAGGAGTTTGCCCCCATCCTGGAGAAGGTGCTATTCAGTGATGCTTTGATGGCATCAATTGAGGTTAGAATGCCAACCAATGCCATCAGACCGATCGCGATGATCGCTGCCGTGAGTAAAGTCCTCAGTTTGTTGCTTTTTACAGACTGAAGGGCAACCCTTACATTTTCTTTATAATTATTGCTTACTGGCATACAGAACAATGGTTAACCTTTATTAGAGCAACGCTCCTGCTTCTTTGTTACATAAGGCCTAATTTAATTATTTAGCTGAGCTTCAAGACACAGGCTGTCTTTGCTGCAGGACTTTCATAGCTTCCTCAGCAGCTACCCGGCCGGATATGATAGCTGGCGGAACGCCCGGACCGGGCACTGTAAGCTGTCCCGCATAAAACAGGTTCTTCACCTTTCCCGAGCGAAGCTTCGGCTTCAGAAACGCAGTTTGCATCAGCGTGTTCGCCAAACCGTACGCGTTCCCTTTAAATGAGTGATAGTCCTTCACAAAGTCCTGTACGGCGTAGCTTCTTTTCACCACCACAGATTCCCGGATTGTTTCGCCCGTAACCGCTTCAAAGCGGTCCATCAGCAGATCAAAATACCGGTCCCTGATCTCTTTCGTGTCCTCCAGACCCGGTGCTATCGGGATCAGGAAAAATAAGTTCTCTCCGCCTTCAGGTGCAACTGAGTTGTCCGTTTTTGAAGCGCAGCAGACGTAGAACAGCGGCTTCTCCGGCCATTGTGGCCTGTCATATATCTCGTCAGAATGCTTGTTGAAGTCCTCGTCGAAGAACAGGCTGTGATGGCGGATGTCTGCCAGCTTTTTGTTTATCCCGATATAGAATAGCAGCGACGATGGAGAAAGCGTTCTTTTATCCCAGTACCCGGCACTGTAATGACGATACCGGCTTTCAAGCAGAACCTGGTCAGTATGATGATAATCTGCATTGGAGACGATCAGATCAGCGGGCTTAAAGCCTGCCGAGGTCTCCACTCCTTTCGCCAGTCCGTTTTCCACCCGTATAGCGCTTACTTCAGTATTGAGGCAGATCTTCACCCCCTGGCTTTGGGCTATGGCCACCATCGCTTTTACAATCTCGTTCATGCCACCCATCGGGTACCAGGTTCCCAGTGCGAGATCCGCGTAGTTCATCAGACTGTAGAGCGCAGGCGTTGTTGCAGCTGTTCCCCCAAGAAAGAGGACAGGAAATTCGAGGATCTCTATGATTTTCGGATGCTTGAAATACGATCGTGCATGCTTTCTGAGGCTGGTAAACAGTTGCAGCCTGAAACTTGCACTGATCAGCTTCAGGTCGATATACTCAGCAATAGAGTGGGAGGGGCGGAATACAAAGTCGCCCATACCCGTATTGTACTTGTATTCAGCCTGCTTAAGAAAGCTGTCGAGACCTGCTGAAGCCCCTGGCTCCAGTTCCTCAAAGAGCTCCTTGAGCTTCCTCATATCAGCGGGGACATCTGTAAAATCCTTTGCTTCCCAGTAAACACGGTAAGAAGGATCCAGTCTTTTCAGTTCATAAAAGTCTGAGCTCTTCTTGCCAAACAAAGCAAAGAAGTCCTCAAACACATCAGGCATCCAGTACCAGCTCGGGCCCATGTCAAAGCGGAAACCGTCCTTCGACCACACTCTTGCTCTTCCTCCGGGCTGCTCATTCTTTTCATAGATTGTAACGTCATGCCCTGCTTTCGCGAGAATAGAGGCGGCTGCCAGACCCGCAAAGCCTGAACCGATAATGGCTACTGAAGATGTATTCATAGACTGTAAATGTAACCTCAAAAACTTTTAAACCAAAATTTCGTATTATTGGTAAATGAGGGGCTTCACTTTATGATGGACTTGTATAATTACACCTGTTTTGAGTGCAGCAAGCTCATCACCAAAAGCTATAGCACGTCCTTTAGTCTGGGCATCCAGGCGTTTCATAAGGACCTGCGTAATCCCATTTACGCGATTTATGGTTTCGTCAGATATGCCGATGAGATTGTAGATACTTTTCACGAGTACGACAAGGTTGGAATGATCCGCCAATTCGGGACGGATACCTACGAAGCCATCCGCAAGGGCGTCAGCATCAATCCGGTGCTTCAGTCTTTCCAGCTGGTTGTGAACCAATACAAGATCGACATGGAATTGATCGAGGCATTCCTCCACTCCATGGAAATGGATCTCGATAAAGTTTCCTACACCGACTCCCTGTTTAAAGAATACATCTACGGTTCAGCAGAAGTGATCGGCTTAATGTGCCTCCGCATCTTTTGTTATGGACATGAAGGTCTGTACGAAAAGCTGCTTCCTGCAGCCCGCAGCCTCGGCTCCGCATTTCAAAAGATCAATTTCCTGAGAGACATTCAGGCTGATTATGAGGAACGGGGCAGAGTGTACTTTCCGGGAGTTGACTTTCTGCGTTTTCATGAAGATGATAAAAAGATGATCGAAGCCGATATCAAGAAAGATTTCGATGAAGGCCTCGCAGGTATTAAGCAACTGCCCCGGAAGTCGCGCAGTGGTGTCTATGTCGCCTACCTGTATTACCTGGAGCTGTTTTATAAAATAAAATCAAAGCCGGCCCGAACCATCGTTGCAGAACGTGTACGGGTGTCTGATAAACGGAAATTGTGGCTGCTTGGGCAGGCCCTGTTCAAGGAGAGGATCATCGGTCTATGATCAGAATACTGTTGTTGCTTCTTGTGCTTCCTTTGTCGGTCTTCTCGACTGATCTAGACAAAGTGCGTTCGCAGTTCTATCAGGCTGTCGAAAACAAAGCGGCTGCAGAGAAATTTGTAAGCCAGATGAAACGCGAACAGGGAATAAGCGCCGTTCACCTGGCTTACTACGGATCTGCCCAGACCCTGATGGGTAAACACGCCTGGAATCCTTACCAAAAGCTCGCCCATCTCAAAAGTGGTATGCAGGTGCTGAGCGCAGCAGCGAAGAAGGCGCCCGACGAGCTAGAAATCCGCTTCCTGAGATTCAGCATAGAACATTATCTGCCCACATTTCTGGGCATGAGCAAACATCTTGATGAAGACCGTAAAAAGATCGTCCGCCTTGTCCAAAGGCATCACTATGGGGGGCTCAGCAAAGAAGTTCTCAAAAATATGTTGAAATTTGTTGTAGAAACCGGACGACTGAAACAACACGAGCTGGAGATCATCAATCAGGCAATGAAATGAACGAAAAGTACACCTACCTGCTAATTAATTTTCTGACCGTCATCTTTCCGGTGTTGTTATCGTTCGACAAGAACGTTCACTTTTATAAAAAATGGAAATATATCTTTCCGGCGCAGGTGATCAGTGGATTGTGTTTCCTGCTGTGGGACTATGTTTTTACCTTATACGATGTCTGGTCCTTCAACAACCGGTATGTTACAGGAGTGTATTTTCTCAATCTGCCCATAGAGGAAATTCTCTTTTTCGTTACCGTTCCCTTTTCCTGCATATTCATTTACGAATGCCTGAACTTTTATGTGAAGAAGGACATTCTGGCCCGCGTCAGCCCCTTCATTACGCATGCCCTGACGGCGCTTTCTGTCCTCCTTTTGGTGTTATACCATGACCGCGTCTATACGCTCATTACATTCGGCCTGCTGCTGGCAAACTGTATATATGTGTATGTAAAGCAGCCCCAAAATATGGGTCGTTTTTATCTGGCCTTCCTGGTATCCATGTTCCCCTTTTACATCGTAAACGGCATTCTGACATCCTGGCCCATCGTGATGTACAATGACGCTCAAAATGTGGGCTTCCGCGTATCTACGATCCCGTTCGAGGACCATTTTTACTCCCTCTCCATGTTGCTGATTAATATATTGCTGTTTGAATACTTCAGAACGAAAAGGCAGGCCCTATGATGGATGCAGATTTGCCTGAATATACACGATCGCAGCTGGCTCTTCGCAACGGACAAGATAAGCCACAGATCTGGGTAGCTCTTGATGGCGTCATTTACGACCTTACGGAGAGCAGGCTTTGGAGAGATGGAAAACACTATGAACACTGGGCAGGTCAGGACCTAACTGCTGAGCTGCAGGATGCACCCCACTCAGCAGGCGTATTCGCCCGATTCAAAAAGGTAGGAAAAATCAAGTGACCGTCAGCCAGGCAGAACGATCACTTGACTCATATTAGGCTTCTATAACGAAGCTGCTTAATGTAACGAATTCTTTTATCCGGCTTTCCACTTCAGGTGCCGTCAGGTTCTTGATCTTCTCTGTGCCGAACTTTTCAACACAGAAAGATGCCAGCGCAGATCCATAGATTACCGCATTTTTCATGTTGTTAAAGTTGATGGTACCCACTTTTGCCAGATACCCGATAAATCCACCTGCAAAGGTATCACCTGCTCCGGTCGGGTCAAACACTTCAGCAAGCGGAAGCGCCGGCGCCGAGAATACGCGCTCCGAATCAAACAAGAGTGCTCCGTGCTCTCCCTTTTTGATAATGAGGTAACGTGGTCCCATCGCGATGATCTTCTTTGCCGCTTTAACCAGCGAGTATTCACCTGAAAGCTGACGGGCTTCTGCGTCATTGATGGTCAGTACATCAACTAGCTTCAAGGTTTCCTTCAGATCGTCCATCGCTACATCCATCCAGAAGTTCATCGTGTCCAGAACTACTAATTTCGGGCGGTTCTTTAAGCGACCTATAGTGGTCTTTTGAATTTGAGGGGTGAGGTTACCTAGAAGAAGGTACTCACAGCTCTGGTATGACTCCGGAATGATCGGATCGAAATCTGCCAGTACGTTCAGTTCAGTCGCAAGGGTATCACGACTGTTCATGTCATTGTGGTACTTTCCCGCCCAGAAGAAAGATTTTTCCCCTTCTTTAATCTGTAATCCCTCTACGTCAATACCATGGCTGGTAAACTCTTCAATATCTTCTTTGTGAAAATCGTCCCCAACAACACCAACAATCTTTACTTTATCATAAAAATACGAAGCGGCTAAGCTGGCATAAGTTGCAGCTCCTCCAACGATCTTGTCTGTCTTTCCAAAAGGTGTTTCAATAGCGTCAAATGCCACTGTACCGATAATAACTAAGCTCATAAATAATTTTTAAAAAACTTTCAGCAAATATTGCATAAATAAATTTAAATCCCGAATATTGCAGTCCCAAAACACAGCAGTGTTGTCCACCTTTATTGGGCAGCAAAGCACAATAACCGGGTTTTATACTCCTGAGTAGCTCAGCCGGTTAGAGCATCTGACTGTTAATCAGAGGGTCGCTGGTTCGAGCCCAGCCTCAGGAGCAAAAGGGTAAACAAATTTACTTTGTTTACCCTTTTCTTTTTTTAACCCCTGAGTACCCTTCTGGTTTTAATATTTATGATTAGCTACTTTAGCCTGCCGGCACTCCGAAACTCTGGTCATGATCCACCCCTAAAAAATTAATGTCCTAATTATGAAGCGGTAGCGTATCTTGCGGTAATTTTCTTTCCATCAGCCTTTCAAAATCAGAATTTATTCCCGAATATTGCAGTCCCAAACAACGCAGACCTTTCTTCGGAAGGTGAAGCACCATAACCGGGTTTTGTACTCCTGAGTAGCTCAGCCGGTTAGAGCATCTGACTGTTAATCAGAGGGTCGCTGGTTCGAGCCCAGCCTCAGGAGCAAAAAAGGCTTCCAGTATTTACTGGAAGCCTTTTTTATTTAAACCCCGTTCCTGGGCCTTACTATTTTCCTAAAACTCATAGTTAATACCTAAAGAAGGTATCAGGTTACCCGAAGGATCGTTCAGAATGACCGGTATCGCGTTGCTTCCGTTCTGCTGAAGCGGGCCGCCATCTGTAGTCACGAAACTGCTGTTGTCGTCAGTACGCTTAAATGTATATTTCGGAAAGGATGCATTCTGTGTTTTCAGGATGTTCTGGATATCTACATAGAAGTTCAGTGAAGTTCTTCTGAAGTTTACACGCTTATCCACACGAAGGTCTGTCTGGCTGAATGAACGCAGTCGTACTGTATTCAGCTGGCTGTAGTCGAATGTCCCCGTACCGATTGATAGGTAGTTCAGCCTGGAACGCAGCGGATCGAAGGGGGTATAAGGTGATCCCCCTGCAAAGCGGTACTTGAGCCCAAGGTCCCAGTTATTCTTAAACTTATATCCTAGGGTAGCCGAAAACAAGTGTTCATTATCCCATGACGATGGCCTGTAGCGTCCGTCCAGCCCTGAAAATTTACTTCTTACATAGGTATAGCTGGCCACATAGAAGATCCGGTTCTCTAATTTTTGCTGAGCGTATACCTCTAGTCCGTACGTTTCCCCCTTGCCGATGCTCAGAAGTCGTTCACTTCCTACTGATGTGTACTCCGATCCCTGATTAGCCAGCGAAATCCCGTTAGCTGCTGATACGGGATAGTCATTGTATTTCTTATAGAAGGTCTCGAAAGTGAATCGCAAAGAATTCTTTGGCAGGAACTGTGTACCTACTACATAATGGGTAGACTGAATGTAATCAAGTGCTTTGTTGACGTTTACACCGTTATTGTCGGCGTATCCCAGCGCCGTATAGGGCGGAATCTTGAAGTAAGTACCTACTGAAGCATTGATATCCCAGCGTGAGTTCAGGTGATAGGCAAAGGACAGGCGGGGCGACAAGGTCTTTAGCGGATTGGTGCCCGCGTCCGTAAACGTATTCATGTCCGTACGCACTCCCCCTGAGACCAGGAGCTTGTCGTTCAAGATGTTTTTTGATGCCTGCAGAAAGACGCCATATTTCCAGAAGTCAATAGAGTTGTTGAAATTAAGCACTCTTCCCGGTGTAATGAGCGTGCCCTCTTCGTCAAGAATATCATTTGAAAGTTTATTGAAGATATCGCCCCTGTAACCTACGTATTGCGTGCTCAGTCCTGCTGATAGCTTCCATCCGTTGATAAATTGGTTCACATCGAAACGCAGCTTATTCTCCACCTCCTGCGACTCCACCAGCAATGTTCTGGTCGATTCAATCTTGCGGTCATCTTCAAACTTGTCCAGGTTGTTCTCAAACATATTTCGGCTCAGAGAAACATTCATGTAGCCATTCCTGATTTTATGGTTCAGGTTGAATCCAACCGTATAGTTCCACTGGTTGATATAAGGCGTAGACCTTAATACGTAGGTGTTTTCTGGCGTAGACTCCCGCGTAGGGGCGAAGCTGAAATGATCGAGGGCTCCTAGTCCAATCGCTGTAAGGGTGGTCTTCGGACTGAATTTATGCGTGACCTTATATTGAAAATCTTCAAAATCCGGACGTATTGGTAAATCGATTAGTTTAAACAACAGGCTTAGGTACGATTTCCTTGCGGAAGCAAGGAAGGTCGTCTTCTCCGAAAGCGGTCCTTCCAGTGTTAACACCGACTCGGTAAAGCTGATCCTGGCATTCCCTGACAAACGCTCGGAATTCCCGTCCCGCTGTGTGATCACGAATGTAGAGGCCAGCGGATTATCATACCGCGCGTCGAAGGCGGAAGAGGATAGCTTCAGGCTCTCGATGAAGGAAACATTGAGGATACCTTGAGCGCCGCCCGAGCTTCCCTGCGTCTGGAAGTGATTCAAGACCGGGATCTCGATGCCGTCCAGATAATACACGTTCTCATTAGGAGCACCACCGCGTACGATGATGTCGTTCCGTTCACCCACCCCGTTGCTGATCCCTACTCCCGGTAGTGTTTGTACAACCTTCGACACATCAAAGTTTCCCCCCGGGTTGCTCTTGATTTCCTCCGTCGTCAGTTGCTGCACTGACAGGGGAGTGACCATGTCTGTTGCAATGGCCGACCGTCCCTTGTTAAAGTTCACCTGTACCTCGTTCAGGCTATTAACCAGAGGTTCTAAACGGAAATTAACAATTTGTGCATTTCCTGTTGATACCACTACATTGTATTTCTCTTCACCCAGATAACCCATATATCCGGCACTGATTGTATAGGTGCCCACGGGTAAACTGATCCGGAACTTACCCAGACTATCTGTCGCCGTGCTGATGCTGCTTCCTTTTACCGTTATGGTAGAGCCCAAAATCGTCCCGTTCGTGATCCGGTCAACCACCGTTCCGGTTACAATACCTGTTCGTTGTGCTGAAGCTCGCAGACTGAAAACTAAGCAAATTAAAATAATAAAGGTGCTGGCCTGGTAACGTTTTGTCATGTGTGTCGTTGTGAATGGTAAAACTACTAATAATCAAGTGATTATGTTTTACTCCATGCTTAAAAAAGGAGTAAGCACTGCAGGCTATAACAGTATATTACATCAGGCACATCCTCAAAGATACTCTAACCTCTGTAAACAACATAGTTGTTACAAATAATTTACCAAATCTCTTGACAGCTCTGTTTTATTTATATATTTGTCTATTAAAACTATAGAGTATGAGTGTATATTTATCTTCACTGCATCTGCACCCTGTTTGGCCTAAGAAAATAACCTGTTGTCGTTGTCGGTTAAACTAACTCATCATCCAGATTAATCCACTATATATCGGCTATACGACACATGAAAATTTCAAATATTTATTTTATCCTAACCTTATTATTGTTTCCGGGAATTCTCTTTGCTCAGGGGAACAATTTCATCCTTGTTGATGGAACCATTGTTCAACAGGAAACGAAAACGCCCCTTCAGGGCGTCAGCGTTCTCGTAAAAGGTACTGTAACAGGTACTCTGACAGACGCCAAAGGCGACTTTAGTCTGAAGACCCGCGCTAAATACCCATTCACGCTGGTATTTTCCAGTGTCGGCTTCGAAACACAGGAGTTCGAGGTGACCGGCCCCGAATCCAAATTGAACATCCAGCTTTTAACCCAGACCGTTCTCGGTAAGGAGGTTGTAGTTACGGCTTCCAGGGTTGCAGAAAGTATCCTTAAGTCGCCCGTAGCCATCGAGAAACTCGACATCCGTGCCATCAGAGAAAGTCCAGCTCCCGGATTTTACGATGCGCTCGAGAATGTAAAGGGTGTGCAGATGACCACCTCCAGTCTGACTTTCAAGGTGCCTAACACCAGAGGGTTCAACATTCCCAACAACTTTCGTTTCGTGCAGCTGGTTGATGGCGTAGACATGCAGGCAGGAACCCTGGGTGTTCCGCTGGGCAATGCCATTGGTCCCACTGAACTTGATATCGCCAGCGTGGAAATCACTCCCGGCGCAGCATCTGCCCTTTATGGTATGAGTGCCATCAACGGTATGGCTAACCTGCTTACCAAGAGCCCGTTTTTGTATCAGGGACTAAGTGTGTACACTCGTAACGGCGTCAACCACGTAGGTGGCACAGGCCGCGATGCGGGACTGCTTACCGAGAGTGCCCTTCGTTACGCCCAGGCGTTCAAGAACAAATTTGCCTTTAAAATTAACCTGAGCTACATGCGCGGTACCGACTGGCTTTCTGATACCCGTACCAATCAGAATCCCAATACTTTAAATACCGCTAATCCACGCTTCTCAGAGTTGAACGCGGACGCTGATAACCCAGCCTACGACGCCTGGAACAAATATGGTGATGATAACGGGAGTAATGCCGTAACCATCAGCGGACTGACCATCCCCGGCCAGACCGGCGCGCAAAGCATCATCGTACGCCGTACGGGCTACTGGGAAAGGGATGTAGTGAAACCCATTGTCGATAATATCAAGTTCGACGCTGCCCTACACTACCGTTTGTCTGATAATGCTGAGCTATCCTATGGCTACCGTATAGGAAAGCTGGACGGTCTCTTCCAAAGAGGAAATAAGATCCAGATGGATAACGTAACCGTGCAGAACCATAAGCTCGAACTGAAAGGCTCGAACTACTTTATCAAATCTTACGTGTCGATAGAGGATACAGGCGACTCATACAATATCAAACCGCTTGTAGATAATCTGGACATTACCAGCGGCGGAAAAAACTCAGTATGGCAGGCGAAATATAAAACAGCCCTTCAAAATGCACTCAATGCAGGTTCTTCTCTGGCCGATGCATTGAAGATCGGTCGTGTCGCTGCTGATGCCGGAAGAGCAGAGCCGGGAACCGCCTACTTCAATGAACTAAAAAATACCATCACCGGCATCAACAACTGGGATCACAAGGAAGTAGTGGGCGGCGACGCTCCTGAAACCGGCGGTGCCTGGTTGAACCAGATGAGCCGTACCTACCATACCGATGCGCAATGGGATCTGTCCAGCAAAGTGAAGATCTTCGATTTACTCGTCGGTGGTGATATGCGCATCTATGAAGTGATTCCGGATGGTAATAACTTCGTAGACTTCAAACGTCCTCTGGCCGACCGGAACAATCCACTTGCCGATGGAAGCTTTGGCGATAACGTCTATTACAAAAAGTTTGGTGGTTTCGCCCAGGTGACCAAAACACTGTTCGATGAAAAACTGAAGCTGTTCGGATCTCTGCGACTCGACTACAACCCAGAATTCGACGCGAAATTTAACCCACGCATTGCAGCGGTATATACCCTGGCTGAAAAGCATAACTTCCGTGCTTCCCTGCAGAACGGTTACCGTTTCCCTGCGCTTTTTGAAGCCATTTCTTTCGTAAACAATGGTAACATCAGACGGGTAGGTGGTCTCTCTTACATTAATGAAGGATTAAACTACCTGGACAATTCTTATACGCTCGCCTCCAGCGATATTTTTAACGCGGCTGTAAACGCCGATGTTGCGGCGGGGATGACGGCGAATAATGCAGCGCTAAAGAATAAAGGACTGCTTGCCGCCACCTCTTTGTCAGCAACCGAGCCTGAACGGATCAACTCTTTTGAGGTTGGATATAAGAGTGTCCTGCTTGAAAATAAGCTGGTCGTTGATGTAGATGCATATATCAACCAGTACGAAGGGTTTCTCGGGCAGGTTGAAGTATCTGTTCCTTATAAAAAAGCAGTATCGGGAGGTCCAAACTTCGCAGAGCAGGCACCTGTTGGAAGTGATGACGCGGTTCTCGCCATGCTGAGGGCAAACCGTGACGCACAGCAAACCCGTTACAGAGTGTACACCAATGCAAAGAACAAGTACAATAACTATGGTGCGGCTCTGGGTTTGACCTATAACTTCTTCCAGAAATACACCATCTCCGGGAACGCCAGCTATAACAACATTTCCGAAAATACGCAGCCTGATGTATTCGTGACAGGCTTCAATACCCCAAAATGGTCTACTAACGTATCTTTCGGAAACCGTGAGGTGGTAAAGAACCTCGGCTTTAACCTCGTCTACAGATGGCAGCAGGAGTTTTTATGGGAAAGCCCATTGGTTAATGGTACCGTTCCCGCTTTCGGAACAGTTGATGCCCAGGCAACCTATAAAATTCCAAAGCATAAAGCCACCGTGAAGATCGGAGGAACCAATGTATTCAACAATAACTACGTGCAATACGCAGGGGGACCTACTCTCGGTGGTTTATACTACGTAGCCATTACACTGGACGGACTACTGCAGAAATAGTTGATTAGATTATATTGTTGTGAAAGCTAGGATGCCGCGCAAAGCAGCTCCTGGCTTTTTTGCTGAAGGGTTGAGGGGGTTATTCTCTTTGAGGGCAGGGGCGCACGGAAATAGACTTCTTACGCCGCTCCTCAGACCTTGGCCGTACGGATCATCTCTACAATGCCGGACGTGCATGGGTCTCGCGTAGCAGAATACTCCGGATAACAACTGGATTCCGCCTTCCCTGGAAGATACCCGGGATAGTATGTCTGGGTGCTGAGTCCATGTCGAGTCCATATGGAGTCCGACTCTGCTATATAGAAAGTCGGACTCAACACGGATTCAACACCTACTCTTTATACCCGGAAACAAAAGAAGGCCTTCACCACTTGGCTTCGAATTCACTAGCCCACTTAGCGGAGATAGTCAGATTTTGATACGATTTGTATAAACTTTGAAAGTATTGTACTGGTTTGTGTGCTCCGGAATTCGGTCCTTTGAGAAAGGAATCTGTCTTCAAGCATTACTCATAAACGGGAGCCGACAACTGCGTCCGTATCCCTGGTGTTTGAAGGAAGCCAGAACGTACACTAACTAACCAGTTGAATTATGAAAATCCTCAGCACTTTTTTTTGCTTGACATGGCTCACGGCCATTAGCTTGTATGCACAAGAGTCTGCATGGAAGCCTGTACCTGGTAAAATACAAACATCATGGGCAGAACAAGTTGATCCGGTCAACCCCCATCCGGAATATCCGCGCCCGCATCTGGTGCGTGGGAACTGGAAAAGTCTGAACGGACTTTGGAACTACGCTATCCGCCCAAAGGGCGAAAACAGACCAAAGTCATATGAAGGGAAGATACTGGTGCCCTTTGCTGTGGAGTCCTCCCTTTCGGGAGTAGGGCGCAATGTGGGCAAAGACAGCATTCTTTGGTATCAGACCCGTTTTTCCGTTCCCTCATCTATGAAAGGTAAGCGCCTTATCCTGCATATGGGTGGGGTAGACTGGGAAGCAAAAGTCTCCGTAAACGGGAAGGAGGCCGGGACCCATCAGGGTGGCAATGATCCATTCTCTTTCGATATTACCTCCCTGGTAAAGGGGGGAGGGCAGCAGGACCTTTCTGTGCGTGTGTGGGATCCAACAGATGAGGGACCTCAGCCTCGCGGCAAGCAGGTGCGTAAACCCGAAGGCATCTGGTATACTCCTGTCACCGGAATATGGCAAACCGTCTGGTTAGAGGCCGTACCGGAAACCTATATCCAGTCAACGAAACAAACTCCGGATGTAGATAAGGGACAACTTAAGGTCACTGCGCAGGTTAAAGACCTCAAAGCCGGTGATCGGATCAGGATCTCGGCTTGGGATGGCCAGACAAAGGTTGCGGAGCAAGAGGTGAGCGGAGGTGCGACTGCAAGCCTGGATGTTGCTAATGCCAAGCTCTGGTCTCCGGCCAATCCTTTCCTGTACAAGCTGCGGATAGCTGTGTTGCGTAATGGCAAAGCCGTGGATGAAGCCGGAAGCTATTTTGCTATGCGGAAATCGTCTCTGGGACAGGATAACAAGGGTATTCAGAGGATGCTGCTGAACAATAAGTTCTTGTTCCAATACGGCCCGCTCGATCAGGGATGGTGGCCGGACGGCTTATACACGGCGCCGACCGATGAGGCTTTGAAGTTTGATATCCAAAAGACCAAAGAAATGGGCTTTAACATGATCCGGAAGCACATCAAGGTGGAGCCTGCGAGATGGTACTATTACTGTGATTCGATAGGAATGATGGTATGGCAGGACATGCCAAGCGGAGATCTGGGTAACCAGTGGGAACCGCGCCCGGGTGTATTGGGCAAGGGGACTGAACAAAAGCGTTCACCCGAATCTGAAGGTTACTACCGTAAAGAGTGGAACGCCATAATGGATGCGCTGCATAATTTCCCTTCCATCGTAGTATGGGTGCCTTTCAATGAAGCGTGGGGGCAGTTTAAAACAGTCGAGATAACCAACTGGACGATGAAGAAAGATCCTTCGCGGCTGGTGAACAGTGCCAGTGGAGGGAATTTCTTCCCGGCAGGACATATAGTCGATCTGCATAACTACCCCGAACCGGCTATGCCGCGGCCTGACCTCTTTGGATCCCGGCAGGCTGTGGTGCTGGGTGAATTCGGAGGCTTGGGTCTTCCGGTCGACGGGCATGTATGGCAGCAGAAAGATAATTGGGGCTATCAGAGCTTTAAGACCGCTGATGATCTGCTTAACCGGTATTCCACGTTCATGACCAGGATGCAGGATCTGATCAGAAACGGCTTGTCTGCCGCCGTGTATACTCAGACGACAGACGTAGAGATCGAGACCAACGGACTCATGACCTATGATCGTAAGGTGATCAAGGTGCCGGAGGCGAAGCTGAAGAGTCTGCACGATCTTCTTTATAAAACGGAATAGCGACAGCCCCGCGCTCGGCCATCTTCATCTGCATATAGTCGGTGGGTGGCATGCCGAACTGCTTGGCGAAGCATCTTCCGAAATGTGTCTGTGAGCTGTATCCAACCATTTCGGAGATCTCATAGATTTTGTATTCATTAGCTGCCAGTAGTTCGGCGGCTCGTTTAAGGCGGGCGATATTGATCAGCTCGTGAGGTGTCAGGTTGGAGATGGCTTTAATCTTTCTGTATAGCGTCGGCTTGCTCATGTTCATGGAGTCGGCCAGATGCTCTACGTCGAGATCGATGTTGGCGATATTCCTGTTAACAGCCTCATTCAGTTTTTCCAGGAATTGCTCGTCGGCTTTGGAGTAGGCCATGGTCTTGATATGAACCAGAGGGGAGTTCGCAAAGTACTCCTTGATCTTACTTCGGTTAACGAGCAGGTTGGCAATCTGAACCTGCAGATGTTCGGGCGAGAAGGGCTTGTCGATATAGGCATCTGCGCCGAGTTCAAGTCCCTGGATCTTCGATTGCAGCGTGTTCTTTGCGGTGAGCAGAATTACGGGAATATGGCTGTACTCGAAGTCTGACTTGATGCGGCTACAAAGTTCAAAGCCATCAATTCCGGGCATCATCACGTCGCTTACGACGAGCTGTACGGAGTGCTGACTTAAGCGTTCTAGGGCGGTCTCGCCATTTGCTGCAGTCAGGATATTGTATTTCTCATCCAGATCATCCGAGATAAAGTCTAATATTTCTTCATTGTCGTCCACTAAAAGAATTGTAGGGCGACTTGTAAGCTCTTCTTTCATAATATTCCTGGTTGGCATCAGTTGTTCATGACGGGGTTGAATTCAATTTGCTGGTGGAGCGGCAGTGTAACGGCAAAGACGTTGCAGCCATTTTCGGGTGGTCTCAATTCGAGGTTACCTTTATGCAGTTCGGCGAGCGAGCGGGAAATGGCTAATCCCAGTCCGCTTCCTGGTTGGTTCTCAGTCGGTTTCATGCGGTAAAACGTTTCAAAGATCTTTTCTTTCATGTGGATCGGGATGATATAGCCGTCGTTCCTGATCAGCACGGTGAAGTTTGCCTCGGTTTCCATGACAGGCAAAACTTCAACAGACGCAAACTGATCGCTGTATTTTATGGCGTTGTTAATCAGGTTGCTGATGATCTTGTCGAACGCTTCCGTATCGATATAGGCGAAGAAGCTCCTTGAAGGCAGCTTCAGGACGAAGCGGATGTTCTGCTGCTCTGCGGCGGGCTTGAAGCGCAGATAGTTGTCTTTGATCAGTTCGCAGATGTCTGCCCTGACAAAGTTGAGGCTGAACTCTTTTGTTTCCGTTTTCCGGAAGTCCAGCAGCTGGTTGGTGAGGTTCAGAAGGCGCTCGGTGTTCTTCTGCATGATCAGCAGGTTATTCTTAATGGAGGGCACTTCCTCTGCCCGTTTGATGATCTTCTCCATGGGACCCTTAATCAAGGTAAGCGGTGTGCGGATCTCGTGAGCAACATTGGTGAAGAATTCGATTTTCGCCTGGTAGATCTCCTTTTCCTTTTTGTGCTCGAGTGCCTCAAGCCTTCTTTTGTTCTTGGCTTTAATCCGTTGGTCATAGCTGCGGATGATAAGGTAGCCAAGGGCGATGAGCGATAGACCGTATCCGATCCGGGCCCACTTGCTTTTCCAGAGAGGTGGGATGATTTCAATTTCCAGCTGTGTTTCATCGTTGTTCCAGATGCCGCTGTTGTTGGCCGCTTTTACTTTGAAAACATAGTTTCCGGGTGGCAGAGAGGTGAAATAGGCCTTCCGGTTTGTTTTCAGATAGGTCCAGTCGTTATCCAGTCCCTCCATTTTATAGGCGTACTCTGTCGTATTCAGGGAGGTGTAGCTAAGAGCAGAGAAGTCGATGCTGAACGACGACTGCTCATGCGTCAGCTGGATCTTCTTCGTGAATGTGATCGACTCTTTGAGCGGTGAGCCCGCCGTACGGATGTCGATCTCCTGATCATAGATCTGAAAACCGGTGATGTAAACAGGCGGCTTATAGGTGTTCCTGAGGAAGGTTCGTGGATGGAACCTGATCAGGCCGTTTACACTCCCGAAGTACATACGGCCTGATGAGTCTCTGAATGCGGAGTTATAGTTGAACTGGTCGCTGAGGAGGCCTCGTGCTCTAGTATAAGTCCTTATTTTTTCGGTGTCAGGGTCGAGCACTGCAAGTCCCCTGGATGTGCTTATCCAGAGCTGCCCTCCATCGTCCTGAAGCATGGATAGAATGAGATTGCTGGGGAGGCCGTTACGCGTGGTAAAGCGGCTGAACTTGCCGCTGCGGGGATTCATTTTGCATAGTCCGCCTTCAGTAGCCAGCCAGATGTTATGACGGTGGTCTTCGAAGATCTTGTTTATCCGGTTATTGCTCGGGCTGTTCGTGTCATTTCTTTTGTAGGAGTAGGATCCTGACCGGCTTGTGCGGGGATTGAAATAGTAGAGACCTTCCCGATAGGATCCCAGCCAGAACGTTCCATTACTGTCTTCGAGCATGGTGCTGTAGAACATGCGTTCAGGTACTGCCCGGATATGAATGAAGTTATCTTCCCGGCGGTTGTACCGAAAAAGCCCTCCTGTGGTGCAGAAGTAAATATCTCCTGAACGGCTTCGGTAAATGGTATATATAAAATTGCTTTTGAGGGATTTACTTCCCGCACCTGCCGAATAATGTTTGATGATCTTCCCGGTTCTGATGTCCATAAGATCAAGGCCGTTCTCAAATGTGCCGATCCAGAGTGAGTCGCCTTCAGGCAACAGTCCGTGTATGTTGGTAGACGCGATGTCACCTTTCTTACCGCGGGGCCTGAAGTGCGTAAACTCCAGGGGTGCCACAGCCAGCTTGTTCAATCCGGCATCTTCTGTGCCTATCCAAAGGTTGGAATATTTATCCTGAACGATTTCGCGGACGATATTGCCACTCAGCGAATTCTCTCCCGGCATGGGGAAAAACTTCTCAAATGAATTGTATTGTTTGGGGTAATAGTTGAGGCCGCCGAAGTATGTTCCTGCCCAGATCCCGCCTTCACGGTCTTTACAGAATGTATATACGGCATTGTCGGACAGCGAGTAGGGGTTATTGTATTGTTTCTTAATGTTGAAGGCTTTGCCCGTGCTCAGGCTGTACAGGTAGATGCCGGATTCGGTTGCAATCCAGTAGCAGTCAGCTGTCTCACGCATGAAGTTCCTCGCAAAGATCTCCGTATTATCGGGGTTCTTCGTCAGGATGTTCGTGTATGTCCTGGTACGCAGATCAAACAGCTTGACCCCCTGGTTAGAGGTACCGATCAGCAGGGAGCCTTTGCCCGTATCAAAGATCTTTTCGATCCATTTAGATGTGATGTCAGGGGAGCTGTAAGATACGTTAAAGCTGCTGAATGACTGGGTAGCGGGAAGGTACTTCTCCAGTGTGCCGTAGCGGGTAGATGCCCAGATTTCACCATCCTGAAGAATGCTGAGAGAGGTAGCTTCAAAATATCTTTCGGTTGGGAATACAGAAAGCTTCTGGCGCCGTTCATCATATCTGAAAAGAGTAAAGCCGGCGATAAACCAGATGTTTCCATTCGGTTCGACCTGGATTTCACGTATATCTTCAGCGGGGCAGCCTTTCAGGAGCCTGAAGCTCTCTGTTAGCGGGTTATACATGAAAAGGCCCCGGTCTGTACCTACCCACATGCGTCCTTTCTGATCTTCGGACAGGCTGTGAATAAAATTACTTCCTATACTGGAGGGATTTGCGGCGTCATCGCGGAAGGTTTTGAAGGTGTATCCATCGAAGCGGTTCAGGCCGTCTTTGGTACCAAACCATAAAAATCCTTTTTTGTCCTGCATGCTGCAGATCACGGTATTGTTAGACAGACCGTCTTCTACCTGATAGCGACTGAAATAATAAGGCACTGAACCCATAGTGCGCAACGCATACAGGAGAGCAAACAGGAGGATTATGGTTCTGACTGGTTTCAAGGTTGAGTTTAAATCAAATATAAGATAGTAGAACGAAATAGTTCCGGAGATTTCACGTCCCTGCATATTGCTGCTCCGTGAAATTATGGGAACAGGGCTACACTTTTCAGTCTTTTTCTTCTTGGGATGCTATTCTTAGTAATTTTCAAGCGTATTGGAGAATTCATTTGTTCTCCGCAACATCAAAATGCCTTATGAAGATTGTCTTTTTTTGTGGTTCTCTGGAAGATGGCAAAGATGGTGTAGGAGATTATACCAGGCGGCTGGCATTAAAGCTGGTAGAAGGCGGCTGCTATGTGGGCATTGTCGCCGTGCATGATCAGTATGTAGGCGAACCTCTGAAGATGGAGGATTCTGCAGGCCTGAAGATGCTTCGCTTACCCAAGGAGCTATCCTGGAGGGAACGAAGCGGCCTCTCGGCTCAATTCGTTGATCGGATCGGTCCGCAGTGGATCAGCCTGCAGTATGTGGGCTTTGCCTATGATCGCTACGGTCTGCCCTGGCAGATGATCCCGCTGATCAGGCGAGTCTCCCGGAACAGAGATTTTCACTTGATGTTCCACGAACTCTGGTGTGGAATGTCATCTTCAGCACCATTGAAGGAATCAATTCTTGGAGGGCTACAATATTGTTTTATAAGGGCCATGCTGAACAGGCTCAAACCGTCGAAAATATTTACGAACATCGAACGCTACGCAACAAAGCTCAGTGCTTTCGGAGCGGCATCTCGTCAGGTGCCCGTGTTCAGTAATATACCATTAGCTGAGAAGGTCTCCGACCTGGTTTGGCAACAGGTTTGTGCAGAGAAGGGATTAGAGTCTCTGCTCGAAAAGCCGCAAACTAAGCTGATAGCAGGCTTTTTCGGTACCATCTATGGCATACCGGGTTTTCCGTCGCTGATTGAACGGATCGAGCAGGCAGCAGCCGGTCTTGGACTGGAATGCTGTATGTTGCTGATAGGTAATAGCAAAAAGGAGGATCTGATGAGATTAGCAGGAGGAACCATTACTGCCCGGATCTTTGAGCTCGGCCTGCAATCGCCGGGAATTATTAATCGCGCGATGGATTTGGTTCATTTCGGTGTGGTGACCACTCCTATAGACGGGATTAACAAAAGCGGTGGTGCTGCTGCCTGGATGGAGCGCGGGGTTCCGATGGTGATATCGGGCGAAGATGCGACTTATAAGGGCGAGGATACCGAGGCGCTATATGGTGTGTTCAGGGTGCAATCTCAGGAGGATGTGCTTAAGGCCTTTCTGAGGGAGCGAAATACGGAAAATCAGGAGCGGCTCAGTAGCGTGGCAAATTCATATATAGAGTCCCTCATAATAAAGAAAGCTGCATACCAGGTCTTGTCCTGATATGCAGCTTTTATATATTAATGGTCAAACCTGCGTTTACTGCTCGATGATAGGAGGCATGCTCACGCTATAGCTGATGGACTTATTAGCCAATTTGTTAATATTTCCCTTAGCCTGTACGTTGGTGAACGTATTGGTGATAACACCCAGCCAGGTATAACCTTGTTCGATGGTATTCCGCAGAAGATAAATATCTTTGCTTCCCGGAAGCGACTGGAGTCTGATGCCGTGTGCATTTGTATAGATGGTATTAGCTTCAACTGTTACGTTGCTTACAACACGGGGGATACCATAGGTACCTACTACGATACCTGAGGAATTGCCTTTCGACAGTCGGGTATCTACGATGTTATTTCTAACGGTAATATCGCGAAGGTTGTATCCTCCATTTCCCATCTGGATACCGCCAACATTATCACCTTTAGTTTTAACAGTATTGTCGCTGATCATGATGCCGAAACCATCTTCCTTTAAGCCCGGAGCGATGGCTATGCTTCCTGCAGACAAGGTATTGAAGGTCATGGTGTTTTTTTGTCCGAAGATTTCCAGACCGCTACGGTGGTTTCCATTACCTCCCTCGAATACGTTACGGGTGATGAGCGTGTTCTTGTAATATCCGGAGATACCACTACCACCAAGGTTGTTCGGGTCGTTCAGTCTGTTGTTGCTGATCTCTGCATCGATCACATAAGCGGCTGCACATTCGATGGCAAACTGCTTTCCAAACTTGTTATTGAAGGTATTGTTGGTGATACGGGTACTGTAGTTGTCCTGGCTCTGTAGTTGAATAGCAGGCGAGTTGGCATTTTGAGAGCCCCAGTCGGCGAATACGCAGTTGTTAACAGTGACATCACGTGTACCTCTCATCTCGAGACTGGTACGTCCGGCTTCAGAAAACGTACAGTTCAGGAAGCTGACGTTCTTCACCTGCCAGTCGTTCAACCCTTTGATCTGTACGGCACCACGGTCTCTACCGCCGGCGAAAGTCACGTTTTCAAAGTATAAGCCACTTACGTTATCAGTAACATATAAGGCGACCAGATCAGCGCCGGTGTTGGCTGCCTGGTTGGCGTTGATGGTGATGTTCTTCAAGCGCACATTGGTTGCGCGGGTAGGAATCCGGAATACATTGCGTCCGGAGCGGGTTCCTGCTGTAAGCTTAATTTCTGTTGCGTTACCTTCGATGGAGATATTGGAAGGAAGGATGATTTCATCAGAAATCGTGAACCTTCCGGCTGGCAGTACCAAGGTCTCTTTTTTGGCAGCGAAAGAATTGATCAGATCCTGAAGTTCTTTACGCTGATCCTGTCCGCTGGACACGATCGCACTGTTAGGTGCTGTGCTGGAAACGGCGCTATCCTGAATAGTGGGAGGGGTCTGAAGAAGCTCCTCAGATGACTCCTTCTTGCATGCAAAATTGATGGTAGCAAGAAGAAGAATTAAGATCATAATTGAATTTCTCATAGATATTGATTTCGTACTGCATACGAAATCAATATCATTAGGTTACTAAACCGTAAAAGTTTCTTCTACTTTTTTAAGTGCCAGACCTACAACGTGATGCATATCATAATATTTGTAGTCGGCAAGGCGTCCACCGAAGATAGTGTTCGCTTCCTGACGGGCAAGTTCTTTGTAATTCTTGAACATTTCATTGTTCTTTTCGTCATTCACAGGATAGTACGGCTCGTCTTTTTTAGTCCACTCGAGAGGATACTCTTTGGTGATCACGGTATGTTCCTGTTCTCCGAACTCAAAGTGCTTATGTTCGATGATGCGGGTATAGGGAATCTCTGAATTGATGTAGTTCACCACTGCATTTCCCTGGTAGTTGGGAATATCCAGCTTCTCATGCTCAAAGCGAAGACTGCGGTATTCGAGTACGCCGTGTTGGTAGTTGAAATATTCATCGATCATACCGGTGTAGACCTTTGTTTCGGCGAGTGCATCCAGCTCTTCGCGAGAGTCGAAATAATTTACGCCTAAACGTACTTCAGTCCCTTCCAGAAGGGCGTCGATCAGCTTGTTGTAGCCTCCGATGGGAATTCCCTGGTACAGGTCATTGAAGTAGTTGTTGTCAAATGTAAAGCGTACAGGCAGGCGCTTGATGATAAATGCAGGAAGCTCTGTGGCCTTTCTTCCCCACTGCTTTTCTGTATACTCTTTGATGAGGGTATTGTAGATATCTGCTCCTACGAGTGAGAGCGCCTGTTCCTCGAGGTTTTGTGGGTTTTCAATGCCTGCTTCTTTAACCTGCTGATCGATAATTGCCTTTGCTTCAGCCGGAGTTTTAACCTTCCAAAGCTGGTAGAACGTGTTCATGTTGAAAGGCAGGTTGTACAGATTGCCGTTGTAGTTGGCCACCGGACTGTTGGTGTAACGATTAAACTCTACAAAGGAATTTACATAGTCCCAGATCTTTTTGTTGCTGGTGTGGAAGATGTGAGCGCCGTATTTATGGACGTTTATCCCGTTTACATTTTCGCAATAGATATTGCCACCGATATGCGGTCTTTTATCAATCACCAAACATTTTTTTCCTCTTTTTTTTGCTTCATGAGCGAATATCGCTCCGTATAAACCTGATCCTATAATTAAGTAGTCGTATTCTTTCATTCGTTTAGTTTAGTCAATTCATCGCTGTCAAAATCGGGCCTCTTTGCTGCAGAGGGGCGTTTTTAAGCTCAGCGTACAGTAGGAACCTTGATCACCTTGGTTTGTTTTACCAGGGTATGTGGAATAACTAACGTTTTTTTAAGTTTTTTGTTCAGCAGGATGAATACGAAGTAGGGACCATAGTACAGGTACCTCTTCCACATGCGGCCCGGTTCATTCACCAGCCTGATCAACCACTCAAGCTTCATATTGATCCAAAATTGAGAGGGTCTTTTGATGGTTCCTGCATAGAAGTCGAATACTGCTCCTACGGCGCAGATGGTCTGAGCATCAATCTCCTTGTAGTGTTGGTGAGCCCATTTTTCCTGTTTGGGAGCGGTCATGCCGATGAAAAGAACATCAGGCTTCACCCTGTTGATGGCGTCGATCATAGCCTGATTATCTTCATCAGTAAACTCCTTTTTGAATGGGGGAGAGTAGGAGTTCACGCGGATTGCCGGGAACTCACTTCGCAGATGTTCTTTGATCTTTTCAAGGGTGGACTCTGAGGAACCCAGATAAAAGCAGCTGCCGCCTTCTTGCTGGAGCTTCTCCAATAGGTAGTGATGCAATTCTGCACCTGCAACCTTGTTCACCTTAATGCCGTTCAAAAATTTAGAAGCCACTGTCATGCCGACGCCATCGGGGAGCAGGACATGTGACATCAGCGCTTCTTTGAAGGCGGGGTCTTTGGTAGTCATCACGTAGGAATACTGGTTGATCGTGTTGATGACCGTTTTGTTCTTCAGGTCGATTTTATCAAGCGGTGCGCTGAAAACCGGAAAGTCAAGTACCATCGTTTCCATATGCTGATCGTTTTCTGTGACAGTAGGGCTGCTGGCCTGAATGGTTGAGCTGTAGATATGGAGAAGTTTGTTCAGGTTATTTTCAGGAGTGTAATGACTTTCATAAGTCTGGCGGGCATGAATGCTCCTGATCGACCTGCTTAGCGAGTCAAGGGATTCCCAGCGGGCGATGTTCGCACGCAGACTCAATATATCTCCCGGAGTGAACAGATAGCCATTATAATCATCCGCGATCAGGCTTTCCATCGCACCCAGCTTGCTGCCTATGACAAAGGTTCCTGTAGAAAATGCTTCGAGAATGGTCATAGGCATCCCTTCGAACCATATGGATGGAAAGATTAATGCGTTGGCGCTTTTCATCAGGCTCCTGATCGATTCATTGGAACACGCCCCCAGATACGTGATGTTCTCGTTCTCCTTTGCGGCTTGTTCCACATTTTTGCGCAGCGGGCCATCTCCAACTATGCGGATCTTATAACTGGTATTGGAGAATGCAGCAAGAAGGGTCGGAAGGCCTTTTTCCGGGCTCAGTCTGCCAACATAGAGGTAGTAAGACTCCCTTTGCTTAACGTTGTAGCCGCTGTCGCTGACAAAGTTTGCTTTCACATCGATCTGGCTTTCCTTAAGATGAAGGTCTGATTTGAGGAACAGCTGTTTCGAAAACTCATTCAGGGTGATATAACGATCTACACTCTGCCATGTCTTCAGTCGTTTATGCCAATAGGTGATCCCGGCGAGCCAGAAGGTTTGAAGCCAGGAGTCCCGGTAGACTTTGTTGCTGATAGCCTTCCAGGGAAAGTGCTCCTTCAGGCTCTCTGTGAACAGCTTCCCATTGTGGAAGAGAGTTGCAGAAGGACATAGAAGCCTGTAGTTGTGGAGTGTCACGACCACCGGGATCTTTAACTTTTTTGCAGCCCTGATCAAAATGGGCGAAGCCGCAAAATGCCAGTTGTGAATATGGATCACATCGGGTCTGTCGGTCTTGATCGCTGCCTTGAATTTTGCAAGAGAGAGGACATTAAATGGTCCGAGTATGAAGTTAAGAAGAACGTGGATCTTTTTTCCTCCATTGTTAAAACACAATTGTCGGGCATCAGCTGCATAGGAGAGCAACTCGCACTCATTCTTGAATACCTGGTCTTCGCCACCTCCTTGTCCATAAAAAGTATGAATAAGTAATATTTTCACAACTAGAGTTTTAATGGTTATGCTTTGATTGTTTTGCTGATCAAAGACCTGTCGATCGGAGCGGTCTTTTTGGAGAACTTAGAAAGTGCGTTGAGCGCTCTGTTAGAGTGCCTCTGAAAGTAGTGTATGTAGTTGGGTCTGTCGTGTTTACGGATGAGGTCCGCATCGACGGTGCCCTGAAAAGGAACAAATGAAGTAGATGTTAAGAGAACGGAAGGACTAATGAAAGCCCTCGTGTTGTGTATTCGGATTTTCCTTTTCTGAAAGTGGATATAAGCAAGCTCCCTGTGCCGGGTTTGCCCCTCGTGGATAAAATATTGTTTCACCAGTCCATCTTCCCACACGAACAGCTGCTTTGCGTAGTTCTCAATATTGCTGCAGGTATATCTCGCTTTATTGGGATGAATATCAGCGATGCATTCCTCGTGATACTGTGGGATATTGAATTCTTTGAATATCTGATGAATGCCGTGCCACTCATCGAAGATGAAGCAGGCGGGTGATTCCATTATCGACTGTGCATCGATAAGCCTGGAAGAGCGGTACAGCTGATTGATCCGACTGTCGTTTCTGAATAGCGTAAAGTGCCCGCGGTTGAAGATCTTTTCGTAAGAGGAGAGAATGTCGTCTGTGATGAAGTGCGACAGCTTGCCAAACATGAGGTCAACGTCACAGTAACCCCAAAAGTCGTAGCCCGCAAGCTGAGGTTCGAAAAGCTCTCCAAAGGCCGGCCTAAAATCGCAGAGCTTGTAAGAGAAACGGAATGTGGGCCGTATGTGGAGCCTTTGATGGATTGTTTCCTTTAAATCTTCAAGTGTCAGCTTTTCGACTTTCAGATTTTTCGGTATGGTGGAGCGGTCCATCTCCTGATCAGTAAAAAGGAGGAAATCGTAGTCCCCGTTTACTTCCAGAGATCGCATCCATAGCTTGAAATAATCGCGCACAGGACCGAACCACAGTACTATGACTGCAATTTTTTTCATTGGTAGATAATTTGTTTATAGCTCTGCTGAAGCTATCCATGAGTGTGATACTCATGCTGGTTCATAGATGTAATCGTTTCAGATGGAGCTCTGAAGAAGAGACGTCAGATCGATATGAGCGACAATGCTTTGTATTTCAGGCGCGTGATGACACTGTACCTCTTGACGAACTGTTTGATCAGGGCCTGATTCAGACTGACGAAAGGACTCAGTTTGAAGGTCTCTGAGCCGGTCTTGTCAAGTGAAGTAGCAAATCTGGATTGCTGGATGGAGGCTGTGTGGGTTGCTGCTTCCCCGAACCCAATGTTCTGTACTTTGGATAAAGCCGGGAATGCCGTATATGTATCTGTTTTGAACTGGTGATAACACCACCGGATTGCCCATGAGCTGATCTTACCTCTCATTTGCTTGTCGAGCATAGCTGCCATATCACTTCCCATCATGTTGAATCTTTTACGTGCCAGGGTGCTCGTGGTGAATTCCTGATAATCTTTCACTTCCCAGTCTACTGCATTCCATCGGTTGCGCCAGGTTCCCCAACCCCATGAGGAGCTTCGCCGCGTGAAGTAGTTGTCGTAAACGTATACCTGGGGGAAGGAGATGGGAAATGTATATCCGGAAACGGAGAGCACCTTCTTGTTACTTTGATAAAATGAGAGACTCTCGTTCATGTAGCTCAGGAAATTCGTGCTGGTGAGCAGGTCATCTTCGAGCACAATGACCGCTTCGTGCTTTGTCAATACCTCCGTTACACCTTCAATGATGGATCTGGCCAGGCCTTTATTTTCGGCAGAGCTGGCCACATTTACCTGTTTAAAGCCAGTGATCGAAGGCAGGTAGCTGCGTACAGCAGCAACTTTATCCACGTCGGCAGCTTTCGACGGACCGTCGGAAAAAACGTAAAGCTCCGTATGAGCTGCCAGCGTGTTAAGCTGCAGGTTTTCGACAGTACGCTGCAAGTTATCGAGTCTGTTATAACAGAAAATAATGACGGGACTGAGCATGTTATTTACTTTTTGAAGGTGTCCCATAAGACAGGGAATAGCGTTTTCAGCCAGAGCTTTGAGAAGACTGCCGGGTAAGAAAGCGGAAAATGGGAGCGGATGAAACCAAGATATTCTGAATAGGCGAGTCCCTTTGGACTTTTCAGAAAGGCTATTCTCTCCCGAAGATGTACCTTTGAGCTCTTCCAGTTTTTGTCATGATCGTGGATACACGTTCCGAGAAAACCTGGTGCGACAAGGACGTCAATGCCCGCCTTTCTTGCTTTCAACGTGTAGTCGTAATCAGCGATCCCGTGAGTGAAGGCGCTTGATAGAATGCCGATCCGCTTTACTGCGAGTGCGGGAACCAGCATGATATTGGCATTGCCGAGGTCGCATGGTTTAAATTCCTCCTCACTGAATATGAATTTGCCCTGAAGTGCGTACCTCGAGGTCAGCGCTTTGCCACCGTAGGTGATGTTGCCATTGTGATCGCAGGTGCTTCCTACGCATATCGCAGTAGGCTGGATGTTTGCTGCTGCCTGCATATTGTACCGGAGCAGCGTGTCGATAGCATTGTCTTTCAGGAGGGTGTCGTCATTCAGCAGGAGATAGTAGTCGTAATTTCCAGGAAGCGCAGCGTTCCATGAGTTGCGCATGCCGCCAGCCCAGAAGAGGGAGCCGCTGCCCTTCAGCAGATGTACCTCAGGGTAATGGAAGGCGACAGCCTCGGCCGTACCGTCAGGCGAATTATCATCAGTAAGGAAGATGTCCACCTGAGCTGCATCGGGCAGTTTCTGCCTCTTCAGGCAACGCAGACAGGACAGCGTTTTTTGTTTCCTGTTAAACGTGGTGAGCAAAATGGCAATCTTCATATTCGTCAAAAATGTGGTCAATGTGCTCCTGCGTATTTCAGGATGCGTTTGGTAATCGCTTTATAGTAGCTGATGGAATAATAGCGGATCCTGCGTGTTGTGCGTAAGCGCGGTATTCCGGTGGCCTTTCGAACCAGGCCCAGAAAGCTTCGGTCGGAAATGTTATTTCCGTAATTATCCAGGCGGAAAAGCAGGTAGTCATACAGGCGTGCGATTCCAAAGGTCTTTTCTGCCGGAAGATGCCACAAGGTAAGCCTCAGGTCAGTAGGGGCAACGTTCCTGTAGAATACGGGATTGGTCCAGATCCTCTTCATAAAAGGATTTTGCGCTGCTGCGTTCCATCCGTTTTTAAAGTAAAGATAGCTGAGGGTATGCGCCTCCTCGTTCAGCTTGCTGAGTCCTTTTTGATGCCGGTTGAGCAGCACCGGCCAGAGTTCAAGAAAGTCGGCATACAGCTTCCTTATATGGGCATTGCTGCATAGCAGAAATTCGCCCAGATGATAGGAGGGGATCTCATCGACTTTTTTACCCAGCAATTCCGCAAAAAGTACCTGCATGTCGAGTCTGCTTAAGCCATTGATCTTATGATGAACAGGACTGTCAATTTCAAAGGATATAAAGCCCTGCCGGACGGCCTCTGCAAAAAGGCGTTTGGCAGGCTTAATGAACAGGCAATCAGAGTCTGCAATAAGGTACAGGTCCTGTTCGTTTTTCCCGTTCAAAGCGATGTACTCCAGAATGGAAAATTCAAAGAACTGATTCTGGAAAGATCCGAAGTAGCCTTTTGGGGTTTTGTATTTGAAGTCGACGTGTATGACTTCAACTCCCAGTTCCTTCAGAATATCCGATACCTGTTTGCCATCCACAATTGGGAGCTGCTTTACATTTGTAAAAAGCAGGTGTTTTTCCTCCTTGTTGAATCGGGAGCTGCTGATGTAAAAAACGATGAGACATCTCCAATAGATGTTCTGATGACTTTGACTGGAGGACTTTTTCCCGGACTGGGGAAAATCACTTTCTTCTCCCTTTTCATCAGCGCATAGCCATGTACAGATGTGGTTCATAATTATGATTTGTAATTTTTATTTGTTTCCAGATAATAGAGACACATTCCAACGTGTCCCCAGTAGATCAGGGGAGCAACATAGCTCAGAGAGAATATGAGTCCGCTTAAACAGAAGGGAATAAGGACTACTGCCCGGTTGGAAATGTTGCTGCTGAACGCTTTATAGGCGATGTATATCAGGAAGGAAAACTTAAACAGTAGTCCGATGATGCCGTGATAAAACAGTATTTCAATAAAACCCTCGTGAAAATGATGGCCCGTATTGGCGTCCCACCAATCTACAAGCGGGTTGGGAAGGCTGTAGCCCTCGAATGTCCATCCGAGCAAGGGTTTCTCCCGGATGAAGTTCATGTACATTTCACGCTGTTCGATGCGGAATCCACCTGTGCCACTTTCTGTTGAGGGATTCAAGATCTCGGCGAAGCGATTGGAGAAGAAGTCCAGTAATCCCGGTGAGATGCTCGAAACGTAATAGAGTGCAATGATCGTCACCAGGAAGCTAGTTACCGTCAGACTCGCGATACCTGTAAGTGCTTTTTTGTTGGTACGAAGTACCAGAAAGAAATAGATGAGCGTGGCGAAAATGGCACTGCTCCATACAGACCGGTGCTGATGTATAAGGATGATGGTAAAGCAGAGAGCAAATAGAAAGAAAGACTGCAACGTTTGCCTGGTAATGAATTTATTCAGGTACCAGAGAAAGGGGATAATCATCATGAATATTGAATGCGCATGTATAATCCTGGTGTCTCCTGAAAACGGACCGCTATTGGGTTCTATATGTTCGAGGCTGAACGAAAAGCGGTGGCCGAAGAGAGCCATAAAGACCAGATAGGTAACCAGGTAAAAGCCTGCAACGAAGCCGAGAAGGTCTGCATTCATCTTCCTCATCACCGATTTGATAAATACCGTATAGACAATTGGAAAGATCACCGTGTAGATTTCGAAGTTGCGGAAAGGTACCTGGTATTCTATAAATGACTGGAGGATAAGCTTGACGATGAGGACGGAAAATAAGCCCACATAAATCTTCTCCTTCCAGTGCAGGTTTTTGAAGTCGATAAGCACGTATCCATAGATGAGAAGGCTGAGCGCTTTTACGGCTACGACATTGACGTAGGCATTTTGCGTGAAAAACCAGGCAAAACATTTTTCGACAATCAGGTAGCAGAACAAAATGATCAGCAGTTCCTGCAGGTATATGCGGTAGTTGAAAATTTTAACTGAAGTTATCATCGTTTACCAGTAACATCCATCCTCTATGCTTTCTATTCCCTGTGGGGTTTCACTCCGTTGGGGCCTTACCCAGTGTTCGTTCATCATATCTGCCACCCTTCCATGTACTTTCTTTGTTTCCCATCGTTTACCCTTAATACCGAAGAGCGTTTGCGTTGCACCTCCGAGGTGAATGGCTTTTTTACCCATCCGTTTGACGTGCGCCGCGAGTGGGAAGCCGTAGGCTCCGCAACCGATGATACCGATGTCAAAGTCGATATCTGATATCTGCTCTTTCATGTGGGAGAGCGCCTCAAACCAGTTTTTAAATCCGGTGCGTGTGTTTGCAATAGACTGCACCGCCCTTAGCGTGAGCAGCTCAAATTCCGGAAGCACCTGATGTTTGCTGAAGATGAGTTCTTTTCTGCCGTACTGCTCACGGATACTTGTCGCGAATGGGTGCACCACGAGTACCTTTTTGCCCTCGAGAGATAGAGACCATGGATTATCGTGATTGTAGGGCTCTAGATCTTGGAGGCCGATCCTGGTGGCATTCCGGAGTTCCTCTTTGAATAATTGTTCCTGCCAAACCCAGGAGCCCAGGATATCTACCTGGGTCATGTCGTCTAACATGAGTAAAGCAAATCTTTCGAGCATCTTCGGTTCTGCAGGAAAGAAGCCAGCATTGTTGGCCATCAGTTTCATTGAATTTTCCTCCCACCAGAATGCTTCGGCTCTGCCACGTATATAATTCAGCTTCTTGTTCTGCTGACTATGGATGCTCTTGTAGATGCCGATGCAGGATGCTTCTACCGCTCCCAGTCTGGCGATCATGACAGGCTGCGGACTGTTGATCGCATCTGTGATGGCTTTATTGGCTTCCTGGTTTCGGAGAACCCCATCTGCATCATAAAGCTCCTTATGGTCTGGGAAGACTCTCATGTAGATCTTCCTGGCCAATTTGAAGCATTGAATCATACTTGTATTCATCGAATTGTTTATGTTACTCACTCAACTTAAATCTAAATCCATCGCGCATCGCCCTTGCAACGGTTGAAACGTGTTCCGGGAAGTCGTTGAATGTTTTCTTTCTGAGAGAGAGCTTCCCAATGGCAAGGACACGTTGTACATTCATGAATGCGGCCCGACTGACTGCGATATACGGATTGCCGAACTTACGGTCGATAATGATCTGGTTCCGGATGCGGTAATAGAGCTTCCAGTCGACAGAGATACCGTTGAGCGGTGGGTTTATCATTTTAGTCATGATTGCGTCGCGTACAAATCCAACCTTAAATCCCGCCTGATGTACCCTTGCAGAGTAGTCTGTATCATCGTAGAAGATGAAGTAGCGTTTATCCACCCAGCCTACTTTCTCAATTACTTTCCTCGAAAACATGGGTCCCTCGAAAGGGAAGGAAACGATTGTCTTTATTTTCTCCTGGTCGAGGAAGTCGGATGACTTAACCGGAATGGTGGCCTCAGGCTTGAAGGGGTTTCTGAAATTGAATTTCGAACCGTATCTCCATTCTGATTCCGAGTTAAAGAATTTCCTGTCGGGTTGCAGTACGTCGAATTGATTTTTATAGACCGCATTAGCGGTGATCATCTTTTCTAGGCAATTGATAAGCGGATCGACATCATCGTCCATCATCCAGATCCAGTCGAAATTTCTGGCATAAGCTTCTTTCATTCCCCGATAGAAACCTGCTGCACCACCACCATTCTCCTGGTGGATAACGGTCAGATCGGGTTGTGCATCAAGCCATTGTTTTGTTCCGTCTGTGCTGCTGTTGTTGATGACAATGATGGCATCAAGTGGCTTGGTTTGCTTTCGGAGGGAATCGATGCATCCCTTTAAGAGAGCAAGCCTGTTGAAGGTAACGACTACTGCGGCGTATGTATTCATTTATATCTGTTTATAAACCTTTTTTTTTAGTGCGAAGACGAATGGTCTCAGAAGCTGGAAGAGGTGACTCGGGCGGAAGTAGTTGATGTCGATCAGCCGGATCTTTCGCAGGTACAGGAAGATCCACATGGTTGATGTGATGAAAACCTCTGTCAGCAGCCAGGCCCAGGCGGTGCCTGTTGCTCCGGTCTGTTTAGAGAGAAAGTAGTTCAGTATCAATCCTACGCCTGCTCCTACGAGCGTGATGTTGAAAAACTGCTTGTCCATCTTCAGGTTGATCATGGTCTGAATCCCGAAGAGATCACCCAAAGCAAGAATCAAGGGTACAAAGCACAGGATGCGTAATACGGTGGCAGCCTCGCCAAACTGGCTTCCGTAGAACATCTGGATCATCCATGGAGCCAGAATCCAGATGAGGGCACCTGAAACGGCAGTAAAGATGGTGATGAAAGGGACGAGCTGGCTAACTTTGGCCACGCCCTGAGCCTGGCTCTTTCCAAAGCTTTCGCCTATAAAGGGGAATAGCGAGAGCCGCAATGGCAGGGAGACAAAGGTTTGCATGATCATAATGAGTTTCCAGCCGGCGGTATAAAAAGCCACATCTGTGTTTGTTTGCACGAGTCCCAGGATGATCGTATTCGTTGTGGTATAGAGCGTTACCACAATCATGGAAAAGAAGATCATCTTCTCCGTCCACAGTAATGAAAGGATCTTTTTTAGCCTGACTACAAAGATCCGCAGGTCGTACTTTTTAATTGCCCAAAGAAAGGAGCCCAGGCCCACAGCGATCTGCGATAAGCTCAAAATCAGCGGCTGCAGTGCATAATCCTCTTCTTTTTTTACGATAAACAGAATCGATAGGGTGAAAAGCAGTTTTGATACAAAGTTGAATACCGCGATCTGGTGCAGCTCCTGCATCCCCTGATAAAGCCAGTTGGGTGTGATGACAAGCGAAAAGCACGCGATATAGGTGTATATAAAAAGTGCTTTATCTGCAGCGATAGCCGGAACCAGGAAAAGTGAGGGTATGAAGACCAGAAGGGAGAGGATAAGTAAGAAAACTTTAGCGAACAAGATCTCGCTGAAAATTCTGTTCCGTTCTTCCTGGTCGTGGGGAGCCCTCGCAATTGCACGTGTTGCCGTTAAGTCAAAACCATAATTAATGAGTAGTGAAAAATAGGTGACAATGGCGGCAGCGAAGTTTATCGCTCCAAATTTATCAGGACCAATAATCCTGGCGATGACGGGTACAGTTAACAGCGGCAGGAAGTTGTTGGCAAATTGAACAAGGCTTAACGAGAAGAAGTTCCTGGCCAGCCTTTTTCCTGAGCTGAGTTGTTTCGTTGACTCCAAGTTAGGTATTGCTAAGTAAAAGGCGATTGGATACCTCTCTGACCAGCGAGTGCAGCGAGTGTTTTTTCTGCGTGTTCATAGCAGTGTAATATTCATATCCGTACTTGTATTCTCCGCGCTTCTGAATAGCATTGAAGACGATCTGCATCCGGGGAAGCTTGTGTTCCTTAAAGATCTTCTTCACAAAGCCGAGATGTTTACGATAGGAGAAGTTCTGTCTGACGACATATAAAGAGGCATCGGCAACACGTGAAATGATCATGGCATCAGTCACCAGGAATATCGGCGGCGTATCCAGGATAATGTCGTCGTACTCAGAGCGAAGCCATTCTATCAATTCATCTATCTCGATTTGCTCGAGAAGCTCCGATGGATTTTCCGGCAACGTTCCTGTGCCGATGATGGATAAGTTGGGATGGAGTGCGGAAGATCTGGTTATCTGATCGATCGATGCGTGACCGTCAAGGAAGTCACTTAATCCGGGTCCTGTGCCGACGTTAAAGTTCGTGGCGATTTTAGGTTTGCGCAGATCGAGCTCCAGGATAACTGTTTTTCTTCCCGAGGCTGCGAGAGCCACTCCGAGATTGCTGGCAACAAAGCTTTTTCCTTCTCCCGCTATGCTGGAAGTGATGAGGGTAACCCGTCCGCTCTTTTTCTTGTCATGGAGATAGAGGAGATTGGTGCGCAGTGAGCGGAACTGTTCTCCGATAGCAAAGCGGCTTTTGTTATGCACCACGATCGGCGACTTGGAATATTCATACACGAGTTCTGCTGTGACAGGTACCCCGGTACGTTCGATCTGTTCTGTGGATACGATCTTGTTGTTCAGTAGTTGCCGGCCAAAGAGGATAGACGCGGGTAGCAGGATACCTATGAAAAGAGCAAGCGAGTAGGTCAGCGGCTTCTTATATGTATCGAGGTAGGCGCTATCGACAGTCTGGCTGAAAGCCAGGGTCGATGCGTGGCTCAGGGCCGCTTCTTCACGTTTCTGTAGAAGATAGAGGTAGAGGTTCTCCTTGATGCTTTGCTGGCGCTTGATACTTACAAGCTGGCGTTCGTCGCTGGGCAGACTGCGTATGGAACCCTTGAACCCGGAGTTGAAGGATTCTAGTTGACGGCGGGTCGATACTAATGAACCTTTTATGTTGTTGATGTTCTGCTTGATCGCATTTTTTGTGCTGGCAATCTGTTGTCTGATCGGCTCAAAAGCAGGGTTCTTTTCAGGGAGGGTACCCATGAGCTGCTGATACTGAAGCTGAAGATCGATCAACTTGCTTACCCAGGACGTGAGAGCCGGATCGTCGATTCCAATGGTCGAAGGTGCACTGGTGTTGGCGTTATCGGGCGAATTGACGTAGCGTTCGATTCCCTTGATGACGTTCAGCTGTACGTCGACCTCATTCAGGTGGGCATCGTTCACCCGGACATTATCCAGATAGACCTTCGATTCAGATGAGATATCGGTTAATCCTCTACTGCTTCTGAAGCCTTCAACATCTTTTTCGACGGCGTTCAATTCGCCGGTTAATGAGGCAAGGCGTTCGTCGATAAACTTCAGTGCTGTGCCGGCGACTCTTTCCTTTTCCTTTTCAGAGGCCAGATTGTACTGAACAATCAGTTGGTTCAGTATGTCTTTTCCACGTTTCAAAACATTTTCCTGAATGCTTAGCTCCACCACAGAGGCGTTCTTGTTGACCTCTGCTGCTTGTATACGTCCGAGTAGCTGGTCTGTAGCGATTTCGGGATCCTTGATCCTGACGCTGATCACTTTGCCGACGTAATTTTCAAAATTTGGTGTTTTCTGAAGCTTCCATGAACCGAATTTGTTTTTAAGCTGATCGGAGAAACGGAACTCACGTACATTACCTTCCTCATCTTTCAGAGAAAAGATATCGTCGTTGATAATGGTGATCAGGAAATTACGGGATTCAAAGTCCTGGCCTTTGCGTACCAGAACGAACTTGACAGGTGATTGTCCGTAAAGATCTTCACTCACTATTTTGCCCTTTTCCTCGTAGTTCGTCCAGAGTTCCAGGTTTTTAACTACCTGCTGTATCACAGAGCGTGATTTCAGTATTTCGATCTCATCTTCTACACTTTTACCCGTCTGATAAGGCTTGATAATCTCGTTAAGTGATGACTCGGAGCTGGGATTACTTTTTTCTGCCTTTATGAGCAGTTTTGCTTTGACGATATATTCAGGTTTAGCATAGTGTAAATAGACATATGCGACAGCCAGAGAGCTGATGATACATACAAGAAACAAAGGCCAATAGTATAGGTACTTCGATATGGTTTCCCCAAAGTTACCCGAGCCGTTCTCTTCGTCTTTTTCTATAAAGCGCGTAAGGGGTGTGTTTTCACTATTCATTTGATGATTATTTTGGGGTTTTAGCGGGTCAGCAGGATAACCACGATGGACAGGGCAGAAAGCAATATGCTGATGTTCCTGTAGCTGTTATCCACGCTTGCGTACTTGTTTTTGCCTGGCTGTATATAGAGGATGTCGTTTGTCTTCAGGTAGTAATAGGGGGAGTTGAAAAGCTTTTTCGATGTCAAATCTATCGGGATATACTCGCGATTGCCTTCTTGCTCTCTGATGAGTATTATGTTGCTGCGCAAGGCAGTTATGTTGAGATCGCCCGCCAGGGTTATTGCTTCGGGTATGCTTATGCGCTGGTTCGTAACAGGATACACGCCCGGGCGCAGTACGTCGCCCATAACAGACACCTTAAAGTTCAACAATCGAACATTTACGACAGGCTGCTTCAGGTATTCGGTGAGCTGCTGCTGGATTTTTTCTCTTACACCCGAAATGGTGAGGCCAGAAACCTTTACACTTCCGATCAAAGGCAATTGTACCTGTCCCTTTTCGTCCACCAGATATCCCACTACCGGGTTATTGGCATTTTGAGCTGTTCCTGTTATAGTGTTTAAATTATAGTTGAAGACGGAGGAGGCTTCTGAGTTGAGGCTGCTCACGCTAATACCCAGGATGTCCTCGGGCTGTATGGTAATGGGATTGAAGTTGGAGATCGATTCTTTAGCCGGCGCATTTTGATTGAGGTCCTGAAAGTAGGGGACCCCCTTATAGCTGCATGCCGGAAGAAGAAGAACGAAAAGGACGGATAAAAAAATAAGATGTTTATACATAGTTGAGGATTTAAAGTCGCAGAGCTTCGCCACTCCAGTTACATGTAACTGCTTTTATGATAGGGAATAGGATGGTAGATGGCGTAAAACAATTCAAAAGTAGCTGAAAATCAACATCTAAAAATTGCTTCTCCGCGTTTGTTGAATGTTCTGTGGAATTTGAGCAAATACCTTTCTCTGCGTGATTTTAAATTTCGCAGCTGGTTAATTTTTGTTCGCGCAATGGCTCGCAATCTTATCGTTTGCAGAAAAAGTGTCTCAGAAATCAGACAGCCCGGCCGATGAATCCCGACCTTTTCCGATGCCGCTGGTCTGGTCCTGAGTAAAGGTTAAAACCTGAATTTCATATTTTGGTCAGGAGGTTCTCAAAACCTCGTTCCCGTTGCTTCACAATACTTTACAATATCGTACTCATATCCCCCCAGTGTCGCTTTTTTCTGCTCAAGCCGCTTTACTTTAGCTCTAAATCAGGCAGAGATAAACAGATAATATTTAAAAAAAACACATATGAAAGCAGTAATACTCGCAGGGGGTTATGGTACCAGAATTAGTGAGGAAAGTGGTGTCAGACCAAAGCCGATGGTAGAAATCGGAGGCAGGCCAATTCTATGGCACATCATGAAGATTTATTCACACTATGGCATCAATGACTTTATTATCTGTTGCGGGTATAAGGGTCATGTCATAAAGGAATATTTTGCAAATTACTTCCTATACAACTCAGATGTGACCTTCGACATGTCGAATAACAGCATGGAGGTGCATAGAGTGCATTCAGAACCCTGGAAGGTGACGTTGGTAAATACTGGCTATAATACCATGACCGGCGGCCGACTCAAGCGGGTTAAAGAATATTTGGGAAATGAGACGTTCTGTATGACCTACGGCGATGGAATGAGCGACCTGGATATCGGTGCAGTCATTTCATTTCACCGTATGCAGGGTACCCTGGCCACCCTTACTGCGGTTCAGCAGCCGGGACGTTTTGGCGCGTTCAATCTGGGTGCAGAAGATACTAAGGTCAGCAGGTTTCAGGAGAAGCCTCACGGGGAAGAAATGCCCTGGATAAATGGAGGCTTTTTCGTTTTGGAGCCCGAAGTGATCGATTATATTCAGGGAGATGAAAGCATTTGGGAGCGCGAACCACTCGAAATGCTCTCCAAGGAAGGTGAGCTTTCAGCGTACCGCCACAATGGCTTCTGGCAGCCTATGGATACCTTACGTGACAAGACCGCTCTGGAAGACATGTGGCAGCAAGGCAAGGCCCCCTGGTACAACAAGATCATGTCCACTAATCAAGTAAGCTACTAAATCTACAATCGCTTTATATGAAAATTTTAATTACCGGTAATATGGGATACGTAGGCCCAGGCGTTATCAGCCATCTACGTAAGACGTTTCCTGATGCTACTCTCGTCGGATACGATATGGCTTATTTTGCATCGTCCCTGACGAACGCAGTTGTGCTTCCTGAACATAATCTTGATGTCCAGTTGTTTGGCGATGTAAGATGTATGTCGCCTGAGATCCTCGAAGGTGTAACTGCTGTTGTCCACCTGGCCGCGATCTCCAATGATCCCATGGGAAATAAATACGAAAAGATCACGCTTGACGTAAATTACCGTTCATCAATTGTTATCGCCAAGATGGCGAAAGCAGCTGGTGTCAGCTCTTTCATTTTCGCTTCCAGCTGCAGTGTGTATGGCGCTGCAGGAGATCAGGCGAAAATAGAAAGTTCCGCATTGAATCCGCTGACGGCTTATGCTAAGTCGAAGGTATTTACAGAATTGGATTTGGAACACCTTGCAGATGATCAGTTTACAATAACGTGTTTGCGGTTCGCAACGGCATGCGGGATGAGTGACCGTTTGCGTCTTGACCTTGTTTTGAACGACTTTGTCGCTGCTGCTGTAGTCTCCGGACAGATCAGTATCCTGAGTGACGGAAGCCCATGGCGCCCTTTGATCCATGTGAAGGATATGGCAAGAGCAATAGAGTGGGGAATTAAAAGGGAGACCGCAAATGGCGGTGAGTTCCTGTCAGTAAATGCAGGATCAGACGAATGGAACTATCAGGTAAAGGATCTTGCAGAAGCCGTTGTAGCGGTAATTCCGGGAACTACCGTTCACTTGAATACCGAGGCGCTTCCTGACAAGCGTTCTTACCGTGTGAGTTTCGAGCAATTCAGAAGGCTTGCTCCCGATCACCAGCCGTTATATACTTTGAAGCAGACCGTTGGTGAGCTGTACGAAGGGCTTACTTCCATGAAGTTCTCCAATCGGGAGTTCAGGGATTCTTTGCTGATGAGGCTGAAATTGCTGACCAGCTTGCAGGAGCGGGAATTTATCAACGAAGACCTCGAGTGGCAGCACAAGCGGAAGCAAAGTTTCAATATACAATCTTCACTGGAAACCGTTTAATCAATATCAGATGATTTTTACAGAAACAAAATTAAAAGGCGCATTTGTAATAGACGTGAAGCGACTGGAAGACGAACGTGGTTTTTTTGGCCGTTCTTATTGCCAGACGGAGTTTGAAAAATATGGACTGAACACCTCTGTGGTTCAGGCTAACGTGAGCTATAATTTACAAAAAGGCACGCTGAGAGGCATGCATATGCAGCTTGCCCCTTTTGAAGAGACCAAGCTGGTGCGTTGTACCAGAGGGGCTATTTACGACGTAATCGTTGACCTGCGGGGAGATTCGGCGACATTCAGGCAGTGGATAGGTGTAGAACTAAGAGCCGATAGTTATAAAATGCTATACGTTCCTGAAGGGTTTGCACATGGCTTTATCACACTGGAAGATAATACGGATGTAACGTATCAGGTAACTCAATTTTATACAGCAGGTTCAGAAAGAGGATACCGGTTTGATGATCCCGCTTTCGGAATTGTCTGGCCGATTGAACCGCTTGTAATTTCTCCAAAAGACCTCAGTCACCCATTATTCGAGTCTGTACTGGCATCCTAAAGGAATGCCGGTTCAGAATTGGTTAAAATAATACGTAAATGATGAGCTACGATGAAAAAAATCGTCTATATCCCGCTGCAAAGGTTTTTATAACCTCTGCGTATAACGACCCTGAACCAATCTCGTCCTTCATGCAGTTTGCCAGGCAGGACAAGGTTAAAAGGCATGTTCTGGTAGATAGTCCCGAAGAAGCAGATATTATACTGTTTGTTGAGAACTCGCGATACCATTTTGATCCTTCCTTTAGTGTGTTAAAAAACAACATATTGGTGAAGAAGTATGGTACTAAGGTTTTTATGTATAATCCGCATGACAAGCCCTGGTTTGTACTAAGGGGGCTGTACGCGTGCATGCCGCAAAGGCGTCATAACCGTGAACTGATCGCCGCTACACCGTACTTTGAAACTACCAATGCTTTTATCGAATGTGATTTTAGTATCAAACCGAGGTTTCTGTTCTCCTTCATGGGGAGCCTGAGCTCTCCGATTAGAAAAAAAATTGTCAAGCTTAGTCACCCGCGGGGGTGTGTCAATGACTCGTTCGGCGAATCCTTTGGAAATCATGGTGTTTCATCTAAAATGCAATACGCGAACCTGTTTTCTGAAAGCAAATTTGTGCTTTGTCCCCGTGGTTTCGGACCCTCATCTATCCGTTTGTTTGAGGCCATGCGGGCGGGAAGAGTACCCGTTATTATTTCAGATGAATGGGTAAGTCCTGGAGGATTGCCATGGTCGGAGTTCGCTGTGTTTATACCAGAAAGCCGTGTAGATGAAATTCCGGAGCTACTAGAGAGGGAAGAGCCTGACTGGGAGAGAAAAGCGAAGCTGGCCAGGCAGGTTTGGGAGGAGAACTTTGCTCCTGATACCCTCTTTAATTATAGTATAAACAATCTGCTCACGCTAAAGAAAACAACGGCGACAGATATGAACATCTACCTGCGACTAAGCCATACAATAGCTTTTCTAAGGTATTGCTTCGGCAAGCGCGTGGTACAGGAAATAAGATCTTCACTTCACCTTTAAAAAAAATCATGATAATCGTTGATACAGCTCTGGCGAAGCGCCAGGAAGAAAACAGACCGGTAAGAGTCGGTATGGTAGGCGCGGGCTTTATGGGCAGAGGAATTGCTCTTCAGATTGCTCAGTACGTGCCGGGAATGGAATTGGTGGCTATTGCTAACCGTACCCTTGGTAATGCAGGACGAGCTTATACAGAGGCAGGTATTTCAGAGATCAATACTGTCTCTACACTGGAAGGCCTGGAAGCCAACATCCGGAATTCTGTGGTGAGTATTACAGATGACGCGATGTTGCTCTGTGAAGCAGAGGGCATAGATGCGGTGATCGAAGTTACCGGAGCCGTTGAGTTTGGTGCTAAGGTTGCGTTGGCGGCTATCCGTAATAAAAAGCATATCATCCTGATGGATGCAGAAGTGGATGGAACCGTAGGTCCCATTTTAAAAGTCTACGCGGATCAGCAGGGCGTGGTATTTACGAATGTTGACGGTGATCAGCCAGGTGTTGAGATGAACCTTTACCGCTTCGTGAAATCCCTTGGGGTAAAACCTGTGCTCTGTGGGAACATCAAGGGTTTGCACGACCCATACCGTAACCCAACTACTCAGGAGGGATTTGCTAAGAAATGGGGGCAGAAGCCCGCGATGGTAGCTTCATTCGCAGATGGAAGCAAGATCTCTTTTGAGCAGGCAATAGTAGCTAATGGTACAGGCATGCGCGTTGCGAAAAGAGGAATGCACGGTCCGAGTCTGCCTTCGGGAACACCTTTGAAAGAAGTGCTCAGTGCTTATCCCCTGGAGGATCTGCTGGAAGGACCCGGAATTGTCGACTATGTAGTTGGCGCAGAACCAGGTCCGGGTGTATTCGTATTAGGTACACATGATCACCCCGCCCAGAAGCATTACCTGAACCTCTATAAGCTCGGGGAGGGACCACTCTATCTTTTCTATACCCCATATCACCTCTGCCATTTCGAGGTACCATTAACCGTTGCACGAGCGGTCTTGTTTCAAGATGCAGCCCTCGCCCCCTTAGGTGCGCCTTGCGTTGAAGTTGTGGCTACAGCAAAGATCGACCTTAAAGCAGGTGAAGTTATCGACGGTATAGGCCATTATATGACTTACGGCTTATGTGAGAACGCAGATACCACAGCGACGCAAAACTTGTTACCGCTTGGTGTTGCAGAAGGTTGTATCCTGAAAAACGATATTGCGAAAGATCAGGTCATCACATATGATGATGTTATTCTTCCTGAAGGAAGACTCATCGACCAGTTAAGAGCTGAACAGGTTCAGTACTTCGGACGACTTCGTGAAACAGAGGAGTTGTTGAGCAGCATTTGATTTCATTCTGACAGAAATAGACAATAACATCATCAAGGGTGGTATGATCATCATATCACCCTTGCTTTGGTATTTCGAACACCTGCCTAATCGATACTCTGCCGCCCAAAAGTAGCAGAAATAACGCGTTCCAATCCTCCAGTTGAAGCTAACTTATACCTAAAATCAATTAAACATTAATATATTTGGGTCAAGAAAAGCTGCTTTTCTTCTTTCCGTTCTCAGCATTCAATGAAAACTCGCTATTCGTATCTTTTTCACTACTTACTGATTATAACAGATCTTCTGGTTGTAAATCTTGCGTTTTTTCTTGCATGGTATTATGTCTTTGGAGTAAAATCTTCATTTGAGTTGTCATATCGAAATATCCTACTGGTTACTAACCTGGTGTGGCTTTCATTGGCGAGCTTTTTTGGCATGTACCGCCGGACCCGGTTGGGGACACTTCGAGCTATCTTTAAGTCTTGTGCTAAAGCATATTTCGGTCACATCATCCTGATGGGATTTTATTTGTTTTTTTCCGGATTGAAGCCCATGGTGCCAGATAACTTTATCATCGCGTATTATGTCGGCCTCGGATCCATGTTTTTCATCAGCCGTCTTGGAGCAGCGTTTATCGAACTGGGCTTGTTCCGGTATCTGAATGTTAGAAGGCCGGTACTTATTATTCCACAGAATAGTATGGGACTTCGGCTTGCTTCTAATCTTGAAATGAACCAGAACTATCATTTTAGAGGCTTTAAATTTACAAGTGATACGGACCTTTTTGATTCCAGGACAGGTGCTTTGAATCCTGAAGTGTCTAAGGTATTCAGTGAATGTTCTGCAAAGGGGATCAATGATATCTATGTTATACTTAACTATGAGCATCTGAAATACGGGCCTGCTCTTGATGAAGAGGCTGAGCGCGCATGTGTACGTTTAAATATAGTGCCTGACCTCGTTGGAAAACTGTCTATGCCCTATAGCACCGAGCACATGGGGCAGTTTACCGTCATCAGCCTGCGGCATGAGCCTTTGGAAAGTATCCAGAACCGCTTCAAGAAACGGGTGTTTGATCTTATATTCAGCAGCCTGGTTATCTGCTTTCTCATGAGCTGGCTTGTTCCTTTGCTGGCAATCATTATCAAGGCTCAGAGCAGAGGCCCTGTTTTCTTTAAGCAGCTCAGGAGCGGCAGGAATAATGAACCGTTTTACTGCTATAAGTTTAGGAGTATGCGTGTAAATGACGACAGTAACTCCAGACAGGCTACCAAAAATGACGATCGAATAACGGCCATAGGAAAATTCATGAGGCGAACGAGTATAGATGAACTTCCTCAATTCTTCAATGTGTTAATCGGAAATATGAGTGTGATCGGGCCTAGGCCACACATGTTAAAGCATACAGAGCAATATAGTGCAATCATTGACCAATATATGGTAAGGCAGTTTCTGAAGCCAGGCATCAGCGGCTTAGCACAAGTGAATGGGTTTAGAGGAGAAACCGAGGACCCCGAATTGATGAGGAAGCGTGTAGAGTATGACTTAATGTATATGGAGAGCTGGCGCCTGTCTCTCGACGTAAAGCTTGTACTTCTAACCATTATCAACACCTTTAAGAAAGAAGAAAGGGCTTATTAGTCTGTCATTGTTTCATGTTCTTTTGGTTAAACATGTAATAATGACATATTTAAGAGTCGTAAGCGTCCTAAAAAACAGTAATTTCCCTGATGGCATTTCCTTTGAAAAGAGAGTTTAGTAATTAAAAACTAAAGGAGAAAAGATATGTCACTCATAAAATTCAGCAACACCCGAAGACCACAGTTTACACCAGCATTCAACGACCTTTTTGAGTCTGTCTTCAATGATTCATCAATCTCAGGCAGATTAATGTCAAAGATTCCGGCGGTAAATATCAGTGAGAACAAAGAAAAGTACTTTATAGACCTTGCAGCGCCTGGGCTAACAAAGGAAGACTTTAAAATCGAGCTTGATAAAAATCTGCTGACTATTTCAGTAGAACCAAAGGCGGAAACTCAGGTCGACCCGAAGCGTTATAGTAGACGTGAGTTCAACTACAGTTCTTTTTCGCGTTCGTTTGCACTGCCTGAAAGTGCTGATGATTCGGGAATTGACGCCGAATATCTTCAGGGAGTTCTATCAATCCACGTAGCAAAGAAGGAGCAGGCAAAACCAGTTTCCAGGAAAATTGAAATTAAATAATCGCTGAAATATGCGAGTCGTAAGCCGCCGGACATCGTTAAGGCGGCTTTTTTGCGTTTCTGCTATTCAGATTAAGGGGTGAAGTAAGACTTCGGTAACTGATACCAGAGGGATTTATCCGTAACGGAATTGTGTATTTGATCTGAAAGTCTTATTGAATGGGTACTTTTGCGCAAAACCAACACACTTAGTATTGATGAAGCGTTACTTTTTATTATTCATCCAGATGGCATTCAGTTGTCTGATCTTTGCACAAGCGATTCCTGAGAGGCTATCCTCTATACCTCACAAGTCGCAAGTCGGTGCATCTAATATGCCGCGCGAAATTGCCCCTGTTATCGCTCCGTTCACCATGCCGCAGTTTAAAAGGCCAGTTTTTCCATCCCGTAGATTGAGCATCACGAAAATGGGAGCGAAGCGAAACAGGATGTCGACGGGAGCAATTCAGTCGGCGATCGATAAGTTGAACAGCCAGGGCGGCGGCATAGTCATTGTGCCCAAAGGTATCTGGAAAACAGGGAGGATATCTTTGAAGAGCAATGTGAACCTGCATCTGGAAGAAGGTGCCGAACTACATTTTAGTTCAGAAGTGGAAGATTACCGTCCCGCGGTGTTTACCCGGAATGAAGGTATTGAGCTTATGTCGCTCGGCGCATGTATTTATGCAAATGGTCAGACCAATATCGCAGTGACAGGTAAAGGGAAGCTCGTAGGCCCCGGACAGGGTTCTGTACGCAAGCAGGTGATGGAGGTAGATGTTATCGAGAACGTTGTGCCCTGGGATAAGCCTGTTTCAGAGCGCGTGTATGAAGGATATAACGGCGAGTTTATTTTCCTTCCGATGTTTATATCACCCATTAACTGTAAAGATGTTTTCATAGAGGGAGTTTCATTGGAAAATACCGCCTTTTGGAATATCGTTCCGGTTTATTGTGAGGGGGTAATTATCAGAGGAGTTACAGTTAACTCCGTTGGTATTCCCAGGGGGGATGGCATTGATGTGGAGTCATCAAGGAATGTGCTGATTGAATATTGTACACTGGCGTCGGGTGATGATTGCTTCACCATTAAGGCAGGAAGGAGTAAAGACGGTCTCCGTGTGAACAAGCCTACAGAGAACGTTGTGATCCGTTATAGCCTAGCCCGAAAAGGTCATGGCGGTATTACCTGCGGAAGTGAAACTGCCGGTATGATCCGCAACCTTTATGTTCATGATTGCGTCTTTGACGAAACAGGAGTGGGCATCCGCTTCAAGACCCGTAGGAACCGCGGGGGTGGGGGAGAGAATATCACCTATGAGCGTATCCGGATGAACCTGGAACATACGGCCTTCAATTGGGATATGCTGGGTAGTACTACGCATATGGGTGATCTGGCCAGCAGATTTCCGGCAAGGGAGCTTAACGAACTAACCCCGGTGTTTCGTAACATCACCATCCGGGATATTATTGTAGAGAGGTCTTCGCAATTTATTAAGATCAACAGTATTCCAGAGTCTCCATTGAATAATGTTACCCTCGACAATATCTCCGTGGTTTCAGATAAACTCATCACTATCAATGATGCTCAGAATATCCTGATCAGGAATGCAAGTGTTCTGTCAAAAGACTCAGAGATACGAATTGACGCTTCCAAAAACGTTGTTTTCGACAAGATGAGTGTAGAGGTACAGGCTGCTAAGTAGTTACCTCAGAAGGTGGGTGGAGTCCTTCTGCCCACCTCTTCATGTTTTTAGCTAAAATGATACAGAGTTATGAATATATTCTACAATGAGAATTGTTCAAACGGTTGTACATTTGTCTCATTATAATACCTTATTCCCTTCAAACAGCATTCACGGTGGTTTGTTTGCGCTGCTATTTATGGTGCCGCAAGGGATGTAAGTTTTTTGTTATACTATATTAACCATATTTATGATTTATTTATTCGAAAGTGTTGCATCTGGCAGGTCCTCTTGCCGGAGCATCTTCAGAACATTGAAGATGGTCACTGTGTTGCTGTTGACTGGCGTGATCCAGGCAGGCGCCGTTGATCGTCCGTTCTATTCATCCGAATTGATGTCTTCATCTGCCGCTCCTATCACAGGAACGGTAGTTGCCTCTGACGGCGAGCCCCTGCCGGGTGCCAGCATCCTGGTAAAAGGTACTACCCAGGGAGCCTCTACTGATATCAACGGTAAGTTCCGCTTGAACCTTACATCAAACGGACCGGTAACCCTCGTAGTAAAATATGTTGGTTTCAAAACCAAGGAAGTAGTTGTAAATGGAGGTCAGGCAAATGTGACGATCACCCTTGATAGCGATGATTCTATCCTTGATGAAGTTGTAGTAATCGGTTACGGTACTGTAAAGAAGAGAGATCTCACCGGATCTGTTGCTTCTGTAAAGACCGAAGATATCACACGCGTGCCTACTCACAATGCCGTTGATGCGATCCAGGGTAAAGTTGCGGGTGCCGACATTACGCGTAGCTCAGGTGCTGCAGGTGGTACCCCTAATATCACCATCCGTGGTAACAGAACCATCCTGGGGGCACAGAACGGACCGCTTACCATTATTGACGGTTATCAGGGTGGAAACATCAACGACCTGAATCCAAATGATATCGAGTCTATCGATGTATTAAAGGATGCATCTTCTACAGCAATCTATGGTGCGCAGGGTGCAAACGGGGTAATTATTGTTACCACCAAAAAGGGTGCTGAAGGGAAAGCCAAAGTATCTTATGATGCGTACTATGGCGTCAACAACTATATGTTCCCTGAAGGCCGCAGCGGACAAGATTACATCAATCTTCGCCGTGAAGCGTATCGGACCAGCGGCCTCTGGAAATCAGAAGCAGATGATCGCCTGATCTTCTCTGAACTTCCCGGAGAATGGGAAGCTTTACAGGCCGGTCAGTGGGTTAACTGGGTAGATGAGTTGAAACAAACCGGCTCTCAGCAAAGCCACGCAATATCTGTAACTGCCGGATCTGAAAATACAAAGATTTTCGCTTCAGGAGGTGTCTTCCAGGAAGATGGTATGTTGAAGAACAATGACTATACCCGTTACAACGGAAGGTTTAATATTGATCAGAAGATCAACGACTGGGCAAAAATCGGCGTACTTACGCAGGCAACTTACTCCAAGCAGAACACACGTGTTGACCCTATGGGAAGAGCAATAAGCACCAGCCCTTTCGGAACGGCATATGACGCAAACGGTATGGTTGTTACGTATCCGATCGTATCTGACGCAACGACAATCAGTCCACTTGCTGACGAAAAGAACGAGCACATTGCACGCAACAACACTTTAAGGTCTAACATGATGGTGAACGGGTTTGTGGAGTTGAAGCCTGTAAAAGGTCTGACCATCCGCAGTAGCCTGGGAACGAACATCACTTCCACTCGTCAGGGTGTTTATAATGACGGACAGTCGCTGCAACGCTACAACCAGAGAACTTCTTTCGCATCATCAGAGAGCGGTTTAGACAGAAACCTGAACTGGGATAACGTAGTAACCTATAACAAGGAGGTAAACGACCACTCATTTACCGTTACTGGAATCACCAGCTACATTCAGGGCGATTACGATGGTACATATGCAGATGGCGTTGGTCAGTTATTAGGATCTCAATTATTCTATGGGTTAAACTCTACATCGACAGCGAACGTACGGAACATCCGTTCCCCGTATACTGCTTGGAATAACATGGCTTACGCCGGTAGATTAAACTATAGCTATAAAGGAAAATATTTACTTACAGCGTCAGGACGTTATGACGGATCATCCCGTCTGGCACCAGGAAACAAATGGGATTTCTTCCCCTCAGTTGCTCTTGGATGGAATATCAAGGATGAATCATTCCTGAAAGATGTCAGAGCGATCAGTAACCTGAAACTTCGCGCAAGCTATGGGGTATCAGGTAATTTTGCCCTTCCAGTTTACGGAACCCAGGGGGTTGTAGATTTCGGCACACAAATGAGTTTCGGTGAAGTTGCCGCTCCGATCTATACTTTCGCTGCAACCGCAGGAAACCAGAAGCTTGGATGGGAGAAGTCAGCTACTACTGATATCGGTTTTGATCTTGGATTGTTGGGCAACCGTATTAACATTACGGCAGATTACTACAATACCATTACATCTGATATCCTGTTACAGCGCACATTGCCACTTTCTTCAGGTGTTTCTAACGTTTTTGAAAACATCGGAGAAACCAGAAATCGTGGTATCGAGCTCGGTATTACGTCTGAGAACATCAGAAATAATAACCTGAGATGGTCTACTACTCTAACGTTCTCCAAGAACAAGGAAGAGATTACCGAACTGATCAACGGTGTTGACCTGATAAGCGGTGAGCGTAATTCCCTACTGATCGGCAGACCTGTAAAATCATTCTATACGTTCAGAAAACTAGGTATCTGGCAGACTGAAGAAGCTGATCTTGCTAAACAATATACTTTTGAAGGTAAGCCTTTCCAACCCGGCGATATCAAGCTTGCGGATTTGAACGGCGACGGAAAGATCACAGCTGATGCCGACCGCGAATACATCGGATCAACTGTTCCGAAGTGGGTAGCAGGTTTACAAAACACCGTAAGCTACAAATCTTTTGACTTTAACGTGTTTGCTGTAGTTCGTTACGGACAGATGCTTGATGCTCAGGTTCTGGGTCGCTACAACACCTCAGGAACAGGAAACGGCCCGGCAAGTTTAGATTACTGGACACCGGAAAACCCAACAAACGATTATCCTCGTCCGAAAAACGGTACTACAATCAGCAACTATGCAGGTTATCAGACTTTGAGCTTCGTTGATGGTTCTTACTTCAAGATCAGAAACGTAACCCTCGGTTACACCCTGCCTACGGCCGTTGCGAACAAAATGAAGGTTAGTAAGCTACGCTTCTATGCGACAGCCTCAAACTTGTTCACTATCTCAAAGAGTCATCTCGTAAAGGATTACGATCCTGAAAGAGGAGGTAACGAGTCTAATCCACTGGGTAGTCAATTCGTATTCGGTTTAAACTTTAACCTGTAAGATTAACAACAATGAAATTAAGAAATATAGCAATCGCGGGGATGGTAAGTGTAACCTTATTTTCCTGTAGAGATCTCGAAGAATATAACCCATCTGGCAGCACAGCTGAAGCAGTATGGAACACTCCCGAAGGATTTGTTACCCTGGTGAACTCAGCTTACCAGCAGCAAAGAAACTGGTACGGTAAGGAAGACGGCGTATTTATGTCGGAATCCGGATCAGACCTTTGGTATAACAGCGATAAAGGCAGCTATGCTGCTCAGCTTACACAATATGCCGGACTTGGAGCTGCGACAGGTAACCCGAACCGTGCTGCATGGACCCTTCTCTGGAGAGGTATCAACCAGTGTAATGCTGGTATCAACAGAATCGATCAAGCTGGTTTCACCAACGAGGCGGAAAAGAACAAGCGTTTAGCTGAACTTCGTTTCATGCGCGCTTTTTACTACTGGCATGTGGTTGAAACATGGGGTGGTGTGATGCTCAGAACCGAGGAAACTAACGATCCTGCAGGTGTACTGACTGCTAAACGCAGCTCCGTGGAAGATTTCTACACTCTGATTCTTTCAGACCTGCAGTTCGCTTCTGAAAACCTTCCTTTAAAGAAAGACTGGGGTAACGAATACAGCCGTGCCAGCAAGCAGGCGGCCCTCGGATTTCTGGCAAGAGCATACCTGTCAAGAGCATACTATGCATCAGGTACGGAGCGTGCAGACTTCTTTACCAAAGCACGTAATACGGCTAATGAGGTCATTAATAAAAAAGGTGAATTTGGCGTAGACCTTTGGGCGAACTATGCCGATATGTGGAAACCTTCTAACAATAAAGGAAACAAAGAAGCATTGTATGTGATCAGTAACTCTTCAAACTTCGGTTTGAACGCTGACCTGAATGGTAACCGTTTATACCAGGTTTTCCAGGCGCCATACAACGGCAGACCCGGTCTGGAGAGAGATCTCGCCAACGGATACGAGAGCAGCCGTCGCCTGATGTCTTCATTACACTTACTTGACCTTTTTGATGCAAGCAAAGATGCGCGTTATAATGGCAGCTTTCAGGAAGTATGGATTGCGAACAAGGCTTATACGTGGACAGCGGCTGATGTTACAGCCTATGGAAAAGACGCAAGCCTTGTAGGAAAGAAGATCAATATCGGCGATACTGCCATGGTTGCTACCAAAAACGTTATACCAAACAAGGCACTTAAGACCTACGTGGTATATGACAGGAACGATGTCTATAATTCCAACAGAACTATTGTGAACGGTCGTTTCTATGTAAACATGAAGAAATTCATGGATCCGGATCGTACCAACGCAAACGCACAGCCAGGGTTCAAAGACGTGATCGTGATGCGTCTTGCTGAAATGTACCTGATCTCCGCAGAGGCTGAAATGGAGCTCGGAAACAAGGGTGCGGCCGCAGAGATGATCAACGTATTGCGCAGACGTGCAGCTGTAAAAGCTCCTGCAGACCGTACTGCAGAGATGCTGGTTACCGCATCTGACATCAATAAAGAATTCATTCTTGATGAAAGAGCACGTGAGTTAGCTGGTGAGCATATCAGATGGTTTGACTTGAAGCGTATGCTGGGCAGCGGAACTAACGGAGATGCTTTCGCGGCTTATATCAGAGCGAAGAATCCGGATATTACCGAAGTTAAGAACTTCCATATCCTTCGTCCGATCAGACAAGAAGAGCTAAACTCTCTTCTGAATGGTGCTGAATTCGGGCAAAATCCAGGTTACTAAGCAAGGAATTTTTATATGAGGTTGAATAGGCTGTCCCCAAAAAGGGCAGCCTATTTTGTTTTAAGGGATTTTGTAGTCCGATTTTTAGGCGTAATTATTACCATCCCGCGTCTAAACAGATACACAGATAGGTTCCCGCGTTGTACTGCCGAAAGGTGAAATCTACATCTCGGATTCGCTCAGCGTTCAGGGTCTGGGATCAGTCGGCTTCGGCTGAGTTGGTGGTGCTATAGGTTTTGGACCTGGCTCCGTTGGTCTGGGATCCAGTGGGGTTGGTGATGGATGCGGGCTTGGAGTAGAGTCACTGGGCAGGGGAGTAGGGGCAGGCGTCGGTACAGGATTTACGTTTGTATCTACGGTATCCTGACTGACGATGCGTTGACTGATTAACACCTTGCTGCCTGACGCACTCAATGAAAGGAGCGCTATAGAAATGATAGCTAAAATAGGAACGATGAAATGTTTCATAGTAGTAGAATTAAGTAGTAGATATTGATGACTTATCTAAAACTGTGCCACTACTAGATTACTACTGGTTGATTCCTAATAGATTGACGATTCGTAATTGGCTGTCTTGCTCGTCTCAGAACAATTCAGGGAATCATCAAACATAAATTTTAAAAGTGTTGTTGTAGGACCATGTACCTAATGAAGACACCATAACTATCCGGTAAACACTGGTATCCATCGGTGCGTGTACTAAAGTAAGAGTTCTGTAAGTGATTTAAATAACAAAGATTGCATGAATGATTTGAATGGTAGAAAGCGCGTTGTGATCAGTAACATATCCCCGAACGTAGAGGATGGACGGTATCCGGCAAAATCTGCAGAAGGCGAGTATGTGACGATTTCCGCAGATGTATTCAGTGACGGTCACGACGAGATTGACGCAAGCGTGTTAGTTCAATATCCCGGGAGTGAGGGCTGGATCGAATTCTATATGGATCCGACCTTCAATGATCATTGGACTTTCCGGCTGAAGACCAGCAGCACCGGTGTTTACAGCTTCAAAATACAGGGTTGGGTAGATCATTATGCAACCTGGCGCAAAGGACTGAAGAAGAAGTATGAGGCTGGTCAGGATCTGCAGGTAGAGTTGCTTATCGGTGCTGACCTGCTTACCCAGGCCTTGAACAAGGCTGGAAAAGATCATAAAAAGCTCCTGAACTCCTGGGTCAAGGTATTGAAAAAGACAAAAAGCGTCGAAGAGGCCGTTGCCTTGGCACTGCAAAGCGATGTATACAATGTCGTCAGGCAGTATAAAGATCCCCAACTTATTACTGATTCTCCTTCCCTTAGGATTGAAACGGAAAGAAAGAAGGCAGCTTATAGTACCTGGTATGAACTATTTCCGCGTTCTGCCGCTGCTGTTGAAGGCGCACATGGAACATTTCAGGATGTGAAGCGCCTCCTTCCTCGTGTTTCGAAAATGGGTTTTGATGTGCTGTATTTTCCGCCCATACACCCTATTGGAGAGAAAAACCGAAAGGGGAGGAATAATTCTCTAACACCTGTGGAAGGTGATCCGGGATCTCCCTGGGCAATAGGCAACCGTATGGGGGGGCACAAGGATATCCATCCTGAACTGGGTACACTGGAGGATTTTATGGAACTTGTTGCAGAAGCAAGGAGTCAGAATATCGAGGTAGCCATGGATATCGCTTACCAGTGTGCTCCTGATCATCCTTACGTCAAGGAGCATCCTCAATGGTTTAAGTGGCGTCCTGATGGCTCTGTGCAGTATGCAGAAAATCCGCCAAAGAAATACGAGGATATCCTCCCCATCAATTTTGAGACCGAGGATTGGGAGAACTTGTGGAGTGAGCTAAAGAGCGTAATTGATTACTGGATTGATAAGGGAGTGACCATCTTTCGGATCGATAATCCGCATACAAAAGCATTTCCGTTTTGGGAATGGATGATTGGCGAAGTGCGAAAGGTGCATCCTAAGATTATTTTCCTGGCAGAAGCTTTCACCCGTCCGCGTTTAATGGAGCGGCTTGGAAAAGCAGGTTTTAATCAGTCGTATACCTATTTTACATGGAGAAACACGAAGACGGAGCTGCAGGAATATATGAATGAGCTGACAGCTTCACCTATGCGTTATTTTTTCAGGCCCAACTTCTGGCCGAATACACCAGATATTCTGCCGCCTTCACTCTCCTCCGGAGGGGAGAATGCGCACATTATGCGACTCATATTGGCCGCTACGCTTTCCTCCAGCTACGGAATCTATGGTCCGGTCTATGAGTTCGGTATCAATACCCCTCATCCAGGAAAGGAGGAGTACACTGATAACGAAAAGTATGAGATTAAAACCTGGGACTGGGGCCATTATACCCGTATCAAGGAGATTATTGTGAGGGTGAACAAGATCAGGCAGCAAAACCCGGCTTTTCAAACAACGTGGAATATCACTTTCGCAGAGACAACCAGTGAGCATATACTGTGCTTTGTGAAATATGACCCGGATTCAAAAAACAGGATGGTGGTGGTTGTAAATCTCGATGTTCATCATCTGCAAGGGGCTCACGTGCGTCTTCCTCTGGCTGAACTCGGAATGGTTCAGGGAGAGGCCTATAAGTTGAAGGACCTTTTGAGTGGAAGCACCTATACCTGGCAGGAGGAGTGGAATTACGTTCAGTTGAATCCCTACGAAATGCCTGCACATATATTTAAAATCGAACCTATAAAAATCTAACCTATAAGACATGCCCGAGAAGATAACTCAATTGGACGACAAGCTGCACTGGTATAAGGATGCAGTGATATATGAACTGCATATAAAGGCATTTAATGATGGAAATTGCGACGGGATTGGAGATTTTCAAGGGCTTCTGCAGAAGCTGGATTACCTGCAGGATCTGGGTATAACGGCTATATGGCTGTTGCCTTTCTACCCTTCACCATTAAGAGATGATGGTTATGATATAGCTGATTACTACAACATCAATCCCTCTTATGGAACGATAAAAGAGTTTCGGTTGCTGCTGAAAGAGGCACATAAGCGAAATTTGAAAGTCATTACTGAGCTTGTTATCAATCATACATCTGATCAGCATCCATGGTTTCAGCGTGCGCGAAAGGCGCCCAAGGGCTCACCGCACAGAGAGTACTATGTGTGGACAGATGATCCGACCCAATACAAAGACGCCCGGATCATCTTTCAAGACTTCGAGGCATCTAACTGGTCCTGGGATCCGGTGGCTCAACAATACTATTGGCATCGTTTTTTCTTTCATCAACCCGACCTGAACTACGATAACCCTGCGGTTCAGGAGGAAGTATTTAAGATGATGGATTATTGGTGTAAAATGGGCGTTGATGGGTTTCGCCTGGACGCTGTGCCGTATCTTTTTGAGCGCGACGGTACAAACTGCGAGAATCTGCCTGAGACGCATGCATTTCTGAAGCGCCTCCGGAGCTACGTTGATGAACGGTATCCCGGAACCTTATTGCTGGCGGAAGCCAATATGTGGCCGGAAGATTCCGCGTCTTATTTTGGCGATGGGGACGAGTGTCAGATGAATTATCATTTCCCTGTTATGCCCCGAATGTTTATGGCGGTGCAGATGGAAGACCGTTATCCAATCACAGATATTTTCGACCAGACACCAGAAATCCCTGAAACCTGCCAATGGGCTATATTCTTGAGGAATCACGATGAACTGACGCTGGAAATGGTGACAGACGAGGAGCGGGATTATATGTACAAAACGTATGTCAAGGATCCGAAGGCCCGCATCAACCTGGGGATAAGACATCGTTTAGCTCCTTTGATGGAGAACAATCGCAATAAGATTGAACTGTTGAATTCGTTACTCTTCACCTTGCCAGGAACACCTGTATTGTATTATGGTGATGAGATTGGTATGGGTGATAATTTCTACCTCGGTGATCGCGACGGTGTACGTACCCCAATGCAATGGGATGCAGACCGGAATGGCGGTTTTTCTAAGGCTAATCCGCAGCAGCTGTATCTGCCGATGATTTTGGATCCGCAGTACCATTATTCATCAGTAAACGTTGAGCTTCAGCGTACAAACACATCGTCTCTCTTGTGGTGGACTAAGCGTGTCATCAGCATGCGTAAGAAATATAAGGCCTTAAGCCGGGGAGACATGAAGTTTATTCATTCGGAAAACTCGAAGGTTCTTGCTTTCATCCGCTGCTACGAGGACCAGAAAGTGCTTGTCGTAGCCAATCTATCACGGTTCATTCAATCTGCTGAACTGGACCTTGACGAATATGCAGGTCACGTGCCGATGGAAGTTTTTAGTCACAACCGTTTCCCTGTTATTAAGCTGGAGCAGCCTTATATGTTTATGCTGAGTCCACATTCCTGTCAGTGCTTTGTTCTGCATGATGAACGGGTAGAGGTGCTAGATAAAGAACATTCAGAGGTACTTGAGATAGGAAAGTGGAAAGAACTGACTGAGTCACAAAATCTGGAGTTTCTTGAGACGAAAGTATTGCCTGATTATATGATGAGAATGCGCTGGTTTGGTGGGAAAGGGCGTGGAGTAGAGCGTATTGAGATTATTGATCATGCACCTGTACCTCTGGCGGAAAATTCCGCTGTGTTTCTTCTAATTGAGGTGTCCTACCAGAATGGGCTGCCAGATCTCTATCAGTTACCGGTAACTTTAGGAAGGGGGCAATTCTCTTTCAAAATTCAGGAAAGCTGTCCGCAGTCTATTATTGCTGCGATACGGGTAGGTTCTGAGGATGCTATCCTCTATGATGCCCTGTATGGTTTTGACCTTCAGGACGCCTTGATCCGGAGAATAGGAAATAATCAGGATGTAACCCTAAAGAATGGGGAGCTTACATTTGGTGGCACCCGTGAGCTGAAGAAATATGTTAACAGCCACGAAAAGATTAAACCGAGAGTAGTATCAGCAGAGCAAAGTAATACGTCGCTGACTTACGATAATTGTTTCTTCATGAAGTTCTACCGGAAGGTCGATCTCGCCATTAACGCGGATATGGAGGTGACACATTATCTGACCAAGCATGCGAAGTTCAAGCATATACCAGCCTTTATCGGATCTGTAGAGTGGAAATTTAAAAAAGGCACTATGGTTCTTGCGATGATGCAGGAGATGGTTCAGAGCAACAGCGACGGGTGGACATATATGCTTGATCGTTTGAATGACTTCAACGACAGTATCTTGTCTAATCCCAACCTGGGGGCAATTAGCACGGAAGTAAAAGGAAATTTACTACATCCGGCGACGTATGAAGAAATCCCTGAAGACTTCAAAGCACTTCTTGACGGAAGGGTTTCCGATAATGTACGATTACTCGGGATCCGCACCGCGGAAATGCACCTGGCACTTGCTTCAGGAGAAAAACTGGAAGCCTTCAAGTCTGAAGATTACTCGCTTCATTATCAGCGATCTCTTTTCTCATCCCTTCAGTCTTTGGTAAGGGTGACTTTCCAAAGCCTGAATAAGAATTTGAAGAAGCTGCCTGAGAAATACAGGAGTGAAGCATCAGAGTTGCTGGGCATGAAAGAAGAAATTCTATCCGTACTAAAGCTTATATATAAAAGAAAGATAGATGTGACCAAGATCCGGATACATGGAGATTATCATCTTGGCCAGGTTCTTTTTACGGGAAAGGATTTTATTATACTCGATTTTGAAGGGGAACCCGCAAAGAGCTATAGCGAGCGACGGTTGAAATACTCTCCACTGAGAGATGTTGCCGGGATGATAGAATCATTGCGATATGCGGCTTATGGAAGCTTGTTCCTGGATAACCTGATACGTGAAGAAGATGTGAGTAAGCTGCTGCCTTATGCAGAACAATGGTATCATTACATGAGCGGATTTTTCATGCAGGCGTATCTGGAGCGTGTGAAGGGAGCGAGATTTATTCCGAAGGAAAAAGAGGATCTTGGCGTGTTGTTACAGACATTTCTTCTTCAGAAAGCTATTTATGAGCTTAACTATGAGTTGAATAACCGTCCGGGATGGGTATTGGTGCCAATGAGGGGGATCAAGGCCATAATGAGTAATTATCGTGCTCATCAAACTAAATCTAATCAGAATGAACATGTCAGGTAGTCTTCCGAATACGCATTTTTCTATGTTTACCGATTTCGATATATCATTATTCAGGGCCGGTAAACATTATCATCTGTATAACAAGCTGGGTGCACACCCGATTCGCTACCAGGAGACGGAAGGGACGTATTTTGCTGTTTGGGCGCCAAACGCCCGTTTTGTTTCCGTTATCGGGAATTTCAATGGCTGGGACAGGCAAAGGCACCCGATGAACGTAAGGTGGGATGGATCAGGAATCTGGGAGGCTTTTGTTCCAGGGGTGGGACCTACTGAATATTTTAAGTATTTCATTGAGGGAGTGAATGGCTATAGTGTTGAAAAGGGTGATCCATATGCTTTTCACTGGGAAACCCCTCCGCAGACGGCGTCTGTCGTCTGGGATTGTCAATATATCTGGGAAGACGGAGAGTGGATGCAAAGTCGCCAACGGCAGCATGCATTGAAAAAGCCGATATCTATCTATGAGATGCACATCGGCTCATGGAGAAAGAACGGAGAGGACGGAAGTTTTCTAACCTATCGTGAAGTGGCAGAGCAACTTCCGCAATATTGTGTATATATGGGCTTCACTCATGTGGAGTTTATGCCGGTAATGGAGCATCCTTTTTTCGGCTCATGGGGATATCAGTTGACCGGTTATTTCGCTCCTTCGAGCCGTTTCGGTACACCTGAAGATTTCATGTACCTGATTGATCAGTTGCATCAGGCAGGGATAGGTGTTATTCTGGATTGGGTTCCCTCGCATTTTCCGGTTGATGAACATGGGTTAGGGTACTTCGACGGAACACATTTGTATGAATATGCCGATCCAAGAAAAGGATTTCACCCGGACTGGAAAAGCAACATTTTCAATTTGGAGAGAAATGAGGTTAGAGAGTTTCTCATATCGAATGCATTTTATTGGTTGGATAAGTTTCATATTGATGGATTACGGGTTGACGCTGTAGCTTCTATGCTATATCTGGACTATTCGAGATCAGAAGGGGAATGGATACCGAATATATACGGAGGAAGAGAAAATCTGGAAGCTATTAGTTTCCTTCAGGAATTTAATGAGGCAGTTCATCACTTCTTTCCTGATGTTATTACCATTGCAGAAGAGTCAACATCATGGCCGGGGGTTACACATCCTGTATCGGAAGGAGGACTGGGCTTTGATCTCAAATGGATGATGGGCTGGATGCATGACTCGCTTAGTTATCTGCAGAAAGAACCCATTTATCGCCAATATCATCATGGCCAGTTAACTTTCAGTCTCGTATATGCTTTTTCTGAAAAGTTCTGCTTACCCCTTTCTCATGACGAGGTAGTTCATGGGAAGGCATCATTGATCAACAAGATGCCCGGTGACGCTTGGCAAAAGGCTGCTAATTTGAGGCTGATGTACGCTTACATGTATGGACACCCCGGAGCGAAGCTGATCTTCATGGGAGGCGAGTTTGGTCAGGCACACGAGTGGCAACATGACTATAGTCTCGACTGGCATGAGAATCATCACCCGTTGAATAAGGGTATACAGACCTTGGTCAAAGATCTCAATGCTCTTTATAGAAGCCCTTCAATGTATGAGCTAAACTTCAGTCCGGAAGGATTCAGATGGATTGATTGCTGCGATGCGGAACGTAGTGTGCTAAGCTGGATTCGAAGAGGAGAGTCGGGTGCAGAAGAGCTACTGTTTATTGCCAACTTTACGCCTGAGGCGCAACATAATTATAGAGTTGGTGTTCCGACTCCCGGCTTTTATGAAGAAGTACTAAATTCCGACAATTTAAAATATGGCGGCAGTGATCTACTGAATCATGGAGACCTTGAAGCTTTCCCGGTGCCGGTAAGTGGTTTCACACATTCGCTTTCCGTTTCCGTGCCTCCATTAGGTGTAACGGTACTCAGGTTTTTGCGTGGGAACCCTGATTATATCTTTTGATGTATGAGCAGGTATCGCAGGACTTTTTTTTGCAGAAACAGCTTGTCGATCGTTTTCCTGTTCTTGTTTGTAGTGACCTGGATGGCACAGGCCTGGACAGGCTGGAGGGAACACAATGAAGATCTTGCGACAGGCGGGGCACAACAGCTTTTGTTTTCAGATTACCTGTCTTCCGGGCATTTCATCTCGGCAACGTTCGAGAACTTCCAAAGTGAATTTCTGCAGATGGCGCTATACGTTGTGCTAACGATTAGTCTACGTCAGCGCGGCTCAGCTGAGTCCAAGCAGCTGGAAGGAGAGGAAGAGGTAGACAGAACGCCACAGCCATCACCCAACGCGCCATGGGCGGTTCGTAAAGGAGGCTGGGTGCTGAAGCTTTACAGCAACTCGCTTTCGATCGCATTTATTACTTTGTTTTTTGTGAGCTGGGGGCTTCATCTTTACGGAAGCTGGCAGGACTACAATGTGGAACAAGCATTGGATCAAAAGCCTGCGGTCGACATATTTGCTTTTCTTTCGGAGCCAATTTTCTGGTTTGAGACTTTCCAAAACTGGCAAAGTGAATTCTTGTCTGTGGCCTCCATCGTGATACTGACAATCTATCTGCGTCAAAAAGGGTCCCCGGAGTCCAAGCCTGTAGACGCTCCCCATTCAGAGACGGGAAAGTAAAATAATCTCAACAAAAGATATCGTAAGCTGTTAATTCTTTACATCTTATAAATGAACATGCCATGTTAGAAAACGTAAATCCAACACACAAAGAAGGGCCCGTTGCGAGGGTAATTGAGGAGCAAACAGCCAAAATACCGTCAGACGTATTTTTATGGGCTGCTTTAGCTTCGATGGGAGTATCCCTTACATTAAAATGTATGAACAAAAAGCACACTGCTTTATTCGTTGGCCAGTGGGCTGCACCATTTCTTCTGCTCGGAATTTACAACAAGATTGTAAAGACTGAAGGACACGATTAATTCTGAACGAGCCGGAATCAAGTATTTTAAACGATTCCGGCTTTTCTTCCTTTATCTCGCGGGTATATCTCCTGTACCCGAATCTAAACCTGCGTTTCCGGCGAGTCTAAGCCGGCACAGCTTCCCCGGACAAAATACGATTCTTCCAAAAACTTATTCCGCCTCGTCTGTTTATAGGAGACAATCTATTTATATGATGACATCAGAAAATACACCCGGCTACCCGAATCAACGGGATGCTAAGACAAAAAGCTTATGGCAACGCAATGATCCCAGTTCCCGACTGACGCAGTCAGAAGAAGGAGAGGTTTCAAAAACGTTCGATGTGGTTGTCGTTGGTGGAGGTATCACCGGATTGACAACTGCATTATTGTTGCAGGAAGAAGGTCTAAACTGTGTAGTTACTGAGGCGGAGAAACTTGGTTTCGGCACTACAGGTGGTACGACATCTCACATTAACACCATGCTGGATACCTCCTACGATATTATCGAGAGAGACTTTGGTCCTGATAATGCCAAGTTGGTTGCAGCTGCAACAATGGAGTCCATAGCGCTGATGTATAATCTGATCAAGAAGTATAATATCGACTGTGATTTTAGTTTTCGCGATGGTTATATGTTTGCAGAAAACGAAGAAGAGGCACAGAGCTTGAAAGAAGTTCTCGCAGCTTCTCAGAGGGCAGGTGTAGATGTTGAGGAAGCCGGCCGTTTGCCCATTCCGCTCGAATATGAATCTGTCATCGTATTCAAAAACCAGGCGCAAATACATCCGATCAAATATCTCGACGGCTTGGCGAAGGCCTTCACATCTCAAGGGGGGCTGCTTTTGGAAAATAACAAAGTACAGGAAACGCACTTGGAGGAGGGTATCCACACACTTACCTGTGAGCGGATTACTCTCCGCGCGAGGAAAATAGTATACGCAACACATATTCCACCCGGGATCAATATTCTTCATTTGAGGTGTGCTCCTTATCGCAGCTACGTCCTGGCAGCTCAACTGGAAGATGGCTGTCCAGACGAGTTGATATACGACATGAAGGATCCCTATCACTACTTCAGATCACATGAGATAGAGGGTAAGAAATATCTTATACTCGGAGGTGAGGATCATAAAACAGGACACTCGGAACCCGAAGAATCGTTTGCAAGGTTGGAGCAGTATCTACGTGCCCATTTTCGCGTAAAGTCTGTAGATTACAGATGGTCAGCTCAGTATTATGAGTCGGCTGATGGTTTACCGTATATCGGAGAATTGCCTTCTGCAGATAAGGGAGTTTATACAGCTACAGGCTTTAGTGGAAACGGAATCACCTGGGGAAGCTTTTCTGGATTGCTTTTGAAAGATATTTTACTGGAACGTGAGAGTCCTTTCAGCTCCCTATTTGTTCCGGCACGTCTGAAGCCCGTAGCGGGCTTTAAGGAGTTTGTGCGGGAGAATGCAGATGTAGCCTATCGCTATATTGCAGACCGGGTAAAGATTTCAAAATTAGATTCTGTCAGTTCACTTGCAGCAGATTCAGGAACCGTGGTGAAATACGAGGATAAAAAAATTGCTGTATATAAAGACGGAGACGGAGGGGTCCATGCATTAGACCCGGTGTGCACTCATGCCGGCTGTATTGTAAAATGGAATGGTACGGAGAAGAGCTGGGATTGCCCATGTCATGGAGGACGTTTTGACATCCATGGGAAGGTACTTACAGGTCCTCCCCGGAAAGACTTACAAAAGATCGATATTAACGAATAAAAGCATGATATCTCACTTTGATGAACCTTTTCATGTTCTGGTCAATACAGAGGGTTTGATAAGGAACTTTTTTATCACCCCTGTATATCATAAAATAAATACCGAGGCGACATTTGCCGTGTCGACAGATGGAAAAGACCTGGGAAAGTTGAAAAGGCAAACACCCGGCCGCTGGATCTGGACCGAAGGCAAAGCCGATGAAGATCTGGCCGATGAGATCGGGCTTCGTATTGATGATCATTTTAACTGATTACTTCTTTACGAGGCCTCTGACCAGGCTTTTCCATTGAAGCTTGGACACCCCCAACATAGCGCCCAGGGCCACAAACACGTTTCTTACCTTACCCCACAGGCTTCCGGCATGTGTGTTGGGTACTTCGTTTCGTCCATGAACCTCTGCCTGTATAAATGATCGGCTCCTCTTCACAAGGAAAGTCGAACTTGTTTCAGGCTCGAAAAAATGAGCCACGGCCCTTTTGCTGTTTAAAGGACTTTTAGTCGGATGTACCTTAATCGCCAGGTATTCTTCGTCCGAAGAAGAATCGCTTTGATCGTCTACCTGCTCTATCATCACCCATTCGTAACCTTCGCCATCATCTGTTTTCGGTGGAGGTAGATCAATTCTGATGTGATCTCCTGGAGCCGGCTTCCTTGTTACAGGATTGCCGAACGCGTCTGTCAGCTTGAAATTCGCTGAGGCTCTCCCACAGACTTTATCCCACTCTGATATATTGAGCAGCCGGGCTTTGACCACCAGGAAATGTTCAATTGCCCCTCTTTCGGACTCGTGTTTGACTGACGAGATCGTATCTGTTTGGATACCCTCGTGCTGTTCAGGAATATTTTTATTCTCGTGTTTCATTGATTTTTTTATCTGGTAGAATTTCAACACGTTATTAACAAATTTTAACATGAAAGGTGCTGCAACAGCGGATGAAAATTTCTATTATTGATAAACCTTTAAACCTATATGAAATTAACCTTCCTTATCATTATTTGCGTGTTTATCACTATGCCGTTGATGGCTCAGCAGATGCACACCCTTCGAGGCTCCGTAATTGACACTGCTTCCAATATCAAGATGGTCAATGTTTCCGTAAGCATGATGAGTGCTAAAGATTCTATTCTAAAGGATTTTGGCCGGACCAATGCAAATGGAGAGTTTCAGTTGAGTAAGCTTAAGCCAGGCAGGCATATTCTGATGATGACCTATCCCGGTTATGCAGATTATATCGAATATATCCAGATTGATTCGACAAAGAAGGAAAAGGATATAGGACAGGTTAAGCTTATTTTGAAGGCTAATCTCCTGGCAGAGGTTCTTGTAAAAGCAAAAGCTGTAGCCGTGAAGGTGAAGGGAGATACAACCGAATTTAATGCAGGCAGTTTTGAGATCCAGCCTAATTCAAGGGTGGAGGATCTGTTGAAGCAATTTCCTGGCATTCAGGTAGACAAAGACGGTAAGATCACGGCCCAGGGCGAGACCGTTAAAAAGGTTTTGGTAGACGGAGAGGAGTTCTTTGGAGATGATCCGACTTTGGTAACTAAGAATATCCGTGCGGATATGGTTGATAAAGTGCAGTTGTATGATAAGAAGAGTGATCAGGCAACTTTTACCGGTATTGATGATGGTGAGAAAACCAAGACTTTGAACATCAAGCTGAAGGAAGATAAGAAAAGTGGCTATTTTGGAAAGCTCGAGGCGGGCGGCGGTACGGATGATTTTTACCGGGGACAGTCGATGATCAATATATTTAAAGGTAAGCGGAAGTTTTCGGCTTATGGGTTGGGGGGCAATGATGGAACGGTCAGCCTGGGTTGGGAAGATGCAGGTAAATACAGCAGTGGAGTGCAGGTAAGTGATGGGGGAGGCATCTATATTTCGGGTGAGCGGTCAGATTACAACGGGCAAGGAATACCGGTTTCGAGAAATGGAGGATTGCATTACGATGCAAAATGGAACGACGACAAGCAGTCGATTAATACCAACTACAAGATATCTCATCTGGACGTTGATGGTAATTCAAGTACGGTAACCCAGAATAATCTCCCTACAGGAACTATCAATAGCAATGCCACAAGTGACTACAATAACATGACCTTTAGACAAAAGTTAGATGCCACTTATGAGGTTAAACTTGACACCAGTAGTACAATAAGAGTTATCGTCGACGGTGGGGTCTCGGACGTTGACAGGAATGAATCTTATTTTTCCACAGGTGGCCGGGGGGATGGAACGCTGCTGAATACTAGCAGACGAACAAATACAAATGAAGGAACGGAACAACAGTTCTTTGCCAGTGCGCTTTATACGAAAAAGCTAAAAAAGAAAGGTCGGACATTCTCGCTTTTAGCAAGTCAGGATCTGAGAAAGAATGAAACAACCGGTTACCTTAATTCGACAAATGAATTTTTTGGACAGAATGGGGAGAGAGAGGGAACACAAGTTATTGATCAGTTAAAGAAAAATGACAGCAGAAACTCTTCCTTCCGCACGAACGTCACTTACACAGAACCTTTGAATACATCACTCTCTCTGATATTCAATTATGGTTTAAACCTTCGGAATAGTGCAGCAGACAGAAGGTCTTACAACATGTCTTCATCAGGAGAATATGACCGTCTTGATTCGGCGTTCAGCAATAATTTTGAGGTGGACGAAACGTATCATGAGGGTGGTGCGAGCTTCAACTATAAGAAGGATAAGGCGACATTCAATGCAGGAACAAAAGCAAGTACCGTGGATTTTAGCCAAAAGGATCTTTATAGTGGACAGGTGTATTCACGAAACTTTATTAACTGGAATCCTCAGGCCAGCTATCAATACCGCTTTTCACAGCAGAATCTTTCCGTGTCAGTTATTCGGGAAATACCTCACAACCCTCTATTAATCAGATACAGCCTATACGGGTGAATGATGATCCTTTGAATGTAGTTGAAGGAAACCCTGACTTGCGTCCCTCGTTTAGAAGCAGGTTTGATATGAATTATAGTTCCTATAAAGTGATGAGTGAGCAATATATATCGCTTTATAGCAGCTATTCGTTTACGTCAAATCAGATCGTTCAGAACACGACAACGGATTCTGCTGGAAGGACGGTATACAGATCGGTGAACTTATCTAGTAAGCAGCCGTCTAATTTATCTTTAAATGCTTATTTCGACAGAAAGCTTTTCGGCATTATCAACGTGGGTCTAAATCTGGGTGTATATGGTAATACATTTTATAACTACGCGAATGAAGCACTAAATAAGACTGAATCCTATAACTATAACGGAGGGCTGCAAATTTCAAAGTATAAACAGAAGAAATACGAATTTTCGATATCGTTCAATCCGGGCTACAGTACAAATGAATCATCGCTGCAGCCGGATGTAGATAATAACGGATATACATTCAATTCCTACGGAGCTTTTGCCGTCTATTTACCTGGTAAGTTCCAGATTGCCTCGAATGCTCGATACGAATTCCGGGAAAAGACGCAGTCTTTTAATGAGGATTTTGAAAGGTTGATTATAGATGCGCGAATCGAGAAAAAGTTTTTCAAGTCGGAAGCTTTCAGGCTTACGTTACGTGGTAATGATCTTCTAAATCAAAATAAAGGGATAAACAGGAGCTCGTATAATAACATCGTAGTCGAGAACAGGTATAATACAATAAGACGCAATTATATGATATCAGCTATCTGGGACTTTAACAAAATGGGAGGAGGAGTAAAGAAATGATAAAAAGGTATGTTTTAATGATGGCAGCACTGCTTTTGCTGGGCGTGTCAGGTATGGCCCAGCACGCACGATTTGTGGGTGAGGGAGTCATTGAATATGAGAAGAAGATAAACATGTATGCAAAGATCAAGAAGAGGATTAATAAGGAGAATGAGATGTACATGTCTAAGGTATATGATCAGTTTGTCAAAAACCAGCCCCAGTTTACGACGGTTAAAAGCAATCTTGTTTTTACAGCTGCTAAAAGCTTGTACACGCCTGTTGTGGTAACCGTGAACGCACAGAATAGCGCGTTTGGTATGGATCCGAATGGTAACCAGCCGAATCAGGTTTTTACAGATTTTTCCAGTGGCATGTCCACTATTCAGAAATCGATCTTTGAAGAGACTTACCTGGTTAAGGACAGCATGAGACAGATCACATGGAAGTTAACAGGTGAAACACGTGAAATTGCAGGTTATCAATGCCGGAGAGCAAATGGGTTGATGCTTGACTCGGTCTATGTTGTGGCTTTTTACTCGGAAGAAATTCCCGTATCCGGAGGACCGGAATCGTTTGGAGGGCTGCCTGGAATGATATTGGGTGTTGCAATTCCATATGAAAACGTCACATGGTTTGCTACTCAGGTTTTTGATAAGACAGTTGATAAAGCCGCTATTAAGGCTCCTCAAAAAGGTAAACTGATGACATTTAGTGACCTTAAGAAAAGGTTGAATGAGCTTGTAAAGCGATGGGGAGATGAGGCCAGGACTATGCTTTTCGACTATCTGATATAACAAACGGGACTTCTAAGATCCCGTTTGTTAGTCAGTTCAGATGACTGTTTTATTATTCTTCGGCAGCTTGCTCATTAACAAAGCCTTCTGCGACTTCTGTAAGGGCAACATCAGTAGCTTTCTCATTCTCGAGGATTTCGGTGAGCAAGTTTACAACATCTGTATGTCCCATGTTTTCTGCGAAGGTCTTTAATGAGCCATAGGTAGCGATTTCGTAATGTTCTACCTTTTGGGCTGCGAGGATTAATGCTGCATCCCGCACCATTGAGCCATCTTCAGTTTCTTCGATCATGCTGGTTGCTTCTTCAAGAAGTCCTTCCATCGCGTCGCACTTCTTTGCTGAAGCTTTTTCTTCAAGCAGACCGAATACTTCTTCTACCTTTGCGATATGTTCCTGTGTTTCGGCAGTGTGCTTTTCAAAAGCAGCTGCAAGCTCTGGGCTTGTTGATGCTTTTTGCATTTTTGGGAGAGCTTTCGCTAAGTGTTTTTCCGCCCAATAAATATCCTTCAATCCGTCTACAAAGAATTTATGAAATTCTGAATCTTTCATTTTTCCTGTAACGCCTGTTGGTTTTTTTTTGGTTGATTTCGAGGTAGTTGCCATGATTTATGTTTGTTTAATAGGTTATTAAAATGTTCTTAAGTAACCTCGGCCTACGGAAATTGTTTACTAATTTTTTATTTAGCCATGGCCGGGAGAGCTATCATGCTGGTGGGCGGCACTCCGAAAATGTGCGGTTATAAGCACATCAGCGAGGTAAAAAGCATCGTGACGAACCAGCTATGGCTGATGTTGAGTCTATTATTGTTACTTTTGCACACCTTTTATTTACAAGGTTGGATTATGAACAAAGATGAACTATCCATGGCGATGGTGGAAAAGCAGATCGAGGATAGAAAGAGAACTTTTAAGGACAGAAAAAGAACTAATATTTTAAAAAGCACAGAGCAGAAGGCCATCTCCTGGCTTGTGTGCAGAATGCCCGGAGTTGTCACCCCTGATATTCTTACCGGAATTGGGTTGCTTGGGAGCATTCTTGTTCTTGCAGGCTTTCTGATGGCAACGTATGTCGATGTAAGATACCTGCTGATGGGTATTGCCGGGCTTTTTATTAATTGGTTTGGCGATTCACTGGACGGCAGGATTGCCTACTTCAGAAATATTCCGAGAAAATGGTACGGCTTTTCGCTAGATATAATTATGGACTGGATAAGTACCATCCTGATGGGCTTTGGATTCCTGGTTTATATCAAAAACGAGTTCGAGATCGTTGCCTTTCTTTTCGTTGCCTTCTACGGATGGGCTATGATTATATCACAAGTGCGCTATAAGATTACCGACAAGTATACCATCGACTCAGGAATGTTCGGTCCGACTGAGGTGAGGTTTATTATATGTGCAGTACTCATTTCAGAGGTGCTCTTTGTTGGATCAATGAAGTGGTTTGGTGTGATCATGTGTCTCGCCCTTTTCATCATCAACTTAATCGATACCCGTACCTTGTTGCAACTGGGAGATAAGCGGGATCTCGCAGAGAAGGCTGCTCTGGCCAATGCAAAATGATCAATAGAAGAGGTCTGCTAACCTTTCTCAAAGCGCAGTTTTCTGCATTTATGGGAGGAATAATCGATATTCTGACAATGATATTTTGCACGGAAGTCCTTGGGCTTCACTACACGCTTTCTATCGCTGTCGGGGGAGTGGTGGGTGCTATTGTGAACTTCTCCATCAACCGCAACTGGACTTTTAAGCTGAAGGGGCAGAGATACAGGACAGTAGACGCTCAGCTAATCCGGTTCTTTGTAGTGGTTGGCGGGAGTATACTGCTGAAGTCAGCAGGAACTTTTGGCCTGACGGAATCGTTGGGTATGGACTATAGGTTAAGCAGGATTTTGACGGATATAGTGGTTTCTCTTGGATTTAATTATACTTTGCAGAAGCACTGGGTATTTGTACCGGTCCGTTCTTCTGATGCTATCAGGCGAAGATCTCGGGATAGTCGAGATATGCTTTAAAGATAAAGGCTACAGTGTCTGAAGTCTGGATCAAGCCTTCCCTGACTAGCCTGATTGTCTCCTTTGGCGATATGGTGAGCAGTTCAATTTGTTCTGTACTATCCAATCGTTGTGCAGAATTTATCTCAGCATCCTTCACCAGGAAACCGTACGTGATTTGATTGGTCTTTGTCGGGTTATTCGCAACCTTACCCAGAGCAATCAGTTTATCTTGGCTTATTCTGATGCCTGTTTCCTCTTCCAGTTCTGCAATTGCGGATTCCTTGATGCTTTTTCCATCCTGCTGCATTCCGCCGGGAAGCTCAATGAATATGTTCTGAAGGCCGTGCTTGTATTGTTTGACCAGTATGAAGTTGCCGTCGGGTGTTAAAGGAAGGATCATCACGACGTTGCCTATCGGAGAAAAAAAGTAATCATCTATGACTGTGCCGTCAGGTAGCTTTACTTTGTGCTGTAAAACCGGAAACCACCTGCTTGGGGAGACATCTTTCTCTTCAAGTACTTGCCATGACATGTTTACATTCATACCTTAAATGTATAAAAACTTAGGAATAACATTGGTCCCAATCTTTCCATACGGGCTCATACCCTTGTCGCCTGATAACTTCAGCAATCTCGGCAGCACTGCGGTCGTCTGAGATCTCAAATTGTTCAAGGGAATCGGGTGCCGAGGAGTAGCCTCCTGGATTGGTCCTTGAACCTGCACTGATGCTGGTTATTCCGAGACTGATAATGTTGTCGCGGAAGCTCGGTTCTTCTCGCGTTGAAATCGAAATTTCCAGGTTTTCATTAAATAGCCTCCATGCACAGATGAGTTGGACCAGCTCCCGGTCATTCATGTAGTTCTTCGGTCCTGGCGCATATGAATGCATGTCTCCGCCCACCTGTATTGGTCTTAACCGAGGAAAAGATACTGAGAATTTTGTTTTCCAGTATGTCCTTTCCAAGTACTGGAGATGCAGGGCTGTAAAGAAGCAATCGGTACGCCAGTCCTCAAGGCCAATGAGTGTTCCGAGACCTATCTTGTGAACTTCAGCTTTTCCGAGCCTGTCAGGTGTGTCCAACCGATAATCGAAATTGGACTTTTTGCCCTTAGGATGGTGCACCTTATACCGCTCCCGATTATAGGTTTCCTGATATACGAGCACAGTATTTAATCCTTCTTTTATCAATTCACTATAGTCTGTTTCCTCTAGTGGTTGTACTTCCAGTGAAATACTCGAAAAGAAGGGTTTTAGTATGCTGATGGTCTTTTTAAGGTAGGGAACGCCCACCGTTAGATTGGCTTCACCTGTTACAAGAAGGATGTGATCATATCCCATGCTTTTAATGATATCCGCTTCACGCAGTATTTCACCAGTGCTAAGGGTCTTGCGGCTTATCTTGTTATCGAGGCTGAAAGCGCAATACGTGCAAATATTTTGACATTCGTTGCTGAGGTACATCGGGATATACATTTGCAGGGTTTTGCCGAACCGCTTCTGAGTAAGCCTTTGGCTCTTCTGTGCCATTTGCTCCAAAAAAGGCAAGGCTGCTGGAGAGACCAGCGCTTTAAAATCGTCAATAGTCAACTTCTCTTTAGTCAGAGCGCTCTCTACATCTTTGGACGTTTTATTTAGAATATCAGCCTTTTGGTGCTCCCAATGATACTGATTGAAGATCTCTTTGAACATGGATTAGCTGTTTAAAAAGGATGTAAGGGGACTGCTGGCTTGCGCATGTTGTGCGAGATTCCCGAGTCGTGATTCGTAAGCGATTCTGCCAGCCTCCGTGGCTAATCTGAACGCTGAGGCCATCATCTCGGGATCTTCAGAAACCGCAATAGCTGTGTTGACGAGGACAGCGTCTGCACCAATCTCCATTGCCTTCGCCGCATCAGAGGGAGCGCCCAGGCCTGCATCAATAATCACGGGAACTTGGCTCTGTTCGATAATGATTTCAAGAAAGTCGAGTGTGCGAAGACCCTTATTGGTTCCGATGGGAGCTCCCAACGGCATTACCGCTGATGTACCGGCATTCTCAAGCTGTTTACAAAGGACAGGATCAGCATGTATATAGGGTAGGATGATGAACCCGAGTCTTGCCAGTTCTTCGGTTGCTTTTAGCGTCTCAAATGCGTCTGGCATAAGATACCTGGGATCCGGATGGATTTCAAGTTTCAGCCAGTTTGTTTCTAAAGCTTCGCGAGCTAGCTGTGCTGCGAAGATGGCTTCCTTTGCATTTCGTGCTCCCGATGTATTTGGCAGCAATTGTGTATTGGTATCTTGCAAATGCTCGATCAGCGAATCGGTTTCAGTTTGGAAGTCAATTCGTTTGAGGGCAACGGTGACCATATTGGTGAATGAAGACAATACAGCCTTCCTCATTAGTTCAGGACTGCCAAATTTTCCCGTGCCGAGAAACAGCCTGGAGTTAAATTCCTGGCCCGCTATGGTTAACTTTTTCATTGGGAGTGGATAATAAATGTTTGATAATGGACGATTGTTGACGCGAATCTGTGAGTGCGCTTGATATGGCAACACCCTGAATACCCGTGTTCAGGATCTCACTGATATCTTCTAGTTGTATTCCTCCAATGGCATAAACAGGAGTTTTCCGTTCCATTTCAGTAAGCTGGCCTAAAATGCTTTGGTAACCGGCCAGGCCGAGGATAGGGCTTAACTTTTCTTTTGTTGAGGTATACCTGAAAGGTCCTAATCCAATATAATTGCAGGTCTCTTTTATACGCTGGCGTATATGCTGAATAGTGTTTGCGGTTCCGCCTATTATTTTGTTTCCGAGAACTAATCTCGCCTGAAAGACATCGGTATCCTGTAGTCCTAAATGAACGCCGTCGGCATCAACGTCTTTCGCTATCTGCACATGATCGTTAATAATCAATGTGGCACCGTATCCTGATGTGAGCAACCTGATTTCTTCAGCCAGCAGCGAAACCTCGCGGAGTGCTTCGTTTTTAAATCTCAACTGAATCCATGTGCACCCGTGATCGAGTACCTTTCTGATGTTGAGAACCTGTTCATCCTTTGACTGGCCTTGAGAGATATATTGAAGTTTACTATACATAATGGTAAGCTAAGAGATTTGGAGTGCTCGCTAGCACTCTTTCGATATAGGATTTAGCATGAATGCAGGCGCTTTCTGTGCTTTCGCCCCTTGCGAGAATGCATGCGATAGAAGAGGAGAGCACACATCCTGATCCGTGTTTAGGATGTATTATTTGCTCGGCGGGGGTTAATGTTGTTACTCTGGATTTCACGAACAAATGGTCGGTTCCCGGATTAGTGGGATGATGACCGCCCTTGAGGAGAACATTGGTGTAGATGGATAGTGCCCTTGCCGCGTCTACCGCGTCGTCAACTTTCGCCAGACGGGTTGCTTCTTGTAGATTTGGAGTGATTAAGCTGATCTTAACGAGCTGTGTGAGCAGCTCGTTAAGATCGCCGTGATTGTAGAAGTTAAAGCCTGAAGAGGCCGATAATACAGGGTCCCATACGATCTTGTGGATTCCTGCTGCTCTTAAGGTGTCGAGGAGATGTCCGAGTACCTGACTATTTTCAATAAGTCCGATTTTGACAGCAGCAATCTTGTACTGTTCAAGCAGAGGTTTGGCCTGGGAAAGGATCTCCTCGATTGAAAGCCATCTCACACTTTCAAATCTATCTTCTGTTTGGCAGCTGATAGCGGTAGTCACGCCAAAGCCAAGACACATATGTTGCTCAATCGTCTTTATATCAGCAAGGAGACCTGCTCCGCCGCAAGGATCGAGTCCGGCAAAGCTAAGCACTATTGGTCTTTCGTATTCCATATTCTTCTTATTTGACGGAACTGGTATATGGGCGTGGTCGAGGACCAGATCGATCCCAGCACTGCTGCTCCATCGAATGACTCCTTCAACTGATGGATATTGGAGGCATTTATGCCGCCAATGGCTACGGCTTTGACACGTTGATGTGAACTCCGTTTAGAGAGGTCGATTTGTGCGGTGTAGCCCGGTTTGGAAATACTGTCGAACACTGGTCCGATCAAAGCATAGCTGAATACATTGCTAAGAAGTTCCAGACCTTGGATACTATGAACGGAAGTGGATAGCTCGTAACCTCTGCTACTCATGCTGTGAAGTGTTTCGTGGCTCAAGGTGATACGCTCTTGTTCATTGTAATGTATCCGGTTTATTCCATAGTCAGTGGCGACGTGGTGGTGCTGATGGATGCTGACTTTCTTGAGATGTTGGTTGTGGATTTTTTCTATGAGAGCCCTGGTGTCCTGTTCGCTACCTTGAGGCCTCCTAAGATGGAAAAGATCAAGGCCTTCATCGAAAAGGCGATTGATGAGGATCGCTTCTTCAGCTACTTTGGACGGACTGGATATCAGGATCAGCATTATGAATAAATTGAACTTCCCTTGGTCTTGAACTCTTCTGCTTTCTCAAACATGCCGTTCGCTGCTGATTCACGGATTTCCTGGGTGATCTTCATCGAACAAAATTTTGGACCACACATGGAGCAGAAGTGTGCGATTTTGGCGCCCTCGGCAGGCAGAGTTTCGTCATGAAATTCACGGGCTGTATCCGGATCCAAGGACAGGTTGAACTGATCTTGCCAGCGGAACTCGAATCTGGCTTTACTTAATGCATTGTCACGATACTGTGCTCCTGGATGTCCTTTGGCGAGGTCAGCAGCATGAGCGGCAAGCTTGTAAGTAATTACGCCGTCTTTCACGTCCTTTTTGTTTGGAAGACCCAAGTGCTCTTTCGGAGTGACATAGCAAAGCATAGCCGTCCCGAACCACCCGATCATAGCTGCACCGATGGCGGAGGTTATATGGTCATACCCCGGGGCTATATCAGTTGTCAGAGGTCCAAGGGTGTAGAAAGGCGCCTCATGACACTCTTTCAACTGTTTGTCCATGTTTTCTTTTATCAAATGCATGGGGACATGTCCTGGTCCCTCTATCATCGTTTGTACATCATGTTTCCAGGCGATCTTTGTAAGTTCTCCCAATGTTTCCAACTCGGCAAATTGCGCTTCGTCATTAGCATCGGCAATTGATCCGGGGCGTAGCCCGTCGCCTAATGAAAATGCGACGTCGTACTTTTTCATGATTTCGCATATGTCCTCGAAGTGCGTGTAGAGAAAGTTCTCCTGATGATGTGCCAGACACCACTTAGCCATAATGCTGCCTCCGCGTGAAACGATTCCCGTAAGGCGTTTTGCGGTTAGTGGAATGTACCTCAAGAGTACACCAGCATGTATTGTGAAATAGGAAACACCTTGCTCCGCCTGTTCTATAAGGGTATCCCTGAAGAGTTCCCATGTCAAGTCTTCTGCTTTTCCGTTCACTTTTTCCAATGCCTGATAAATAGGTACGGTTCCAATAGGGACCGGTGAGTTGCGGATGATCCATTCCCTGGTTTCGTGTATGTTTTTTCCTGTTGAAAGATCCATAATGGTATCTGCTCCCCAGCGACAGGCCCATACCGCTTTGTCGACTTCCTCATCTATGCTTGACGTTACCGCACTATTGCCAATGTTTGCATTGATTTTGACGAGAAAGTTGCGCCCGATGATCATAGGTTCACTCTCAGGATGATTGATATTGTTGGGTATGATAGCTCTTCCTGCGGCGATCTCGTCTCTGACAAACTCAGGGGTAATGAAGCCTTTTGGTGTATTAGCACCGAAACTCATACCCCCGTGTTGATGGAGAAGCGGACTATCTGCATCATGTATTTGTTCGTTGACCGCCTCGAAACGCTGGTTTTCTCTGATGGCAACGTACTCCATTTCTGCGGTGATGATACCTTTTTTGGCGTAATGTAGCTGAGTTACGTTTGCTCCGGCTTTAGCGCACAGCGGTGGTTTGATGTGCTCGAAACGCAGAGGATCCAGGTTCTTGTCGGCGTATCTCAACTTTCCGTATGATGAGCTTACTTGTGTAAGCTGTTCTACGTCTTTGCGTTCAAAAATCCAGGACTCTCTCAGGCGAGGAAGGCCTTTGCGGATATCCAGCTCCATGTTTTCATCAGTAAAGGGGCCACTCGAGTCGTATACTATAACTGGTGGATTGACCTCCTTTTCGCCATTAGAAAGGAATGTAGGAGAGAGATTAATCTCTCTCATCGCGACTCGAATGTTATGGAGAGAACCAGGAACGTAAACCTTACGTGAGCCTGGTAGAGACTTTTTTATCATACTTAGCCTCCCTGAGTTGCTTGGATGATGATAATTGAGTCGTTAGGCTGTAACAAGTAACTGTTTTGCACCGCTTTCGCTATGACAGTATCGTTGACAGCAACGGCTATACCTTTCGTATTTCCATCGAGCTTGTCGGAAATAATAGCCTGTAGGGTAGCTGATTCAGCCACCTCGAATGTTTGTTGATTGATAGTGATTTTCATTCCTAAATAGATTAGACTTTAGGAATGACTATAGGAGCGAATACAGGGATTCCTGCACACGTTGTCATTGAACTTTTCCCTTCGGCAGTACTAGCTGCATCAGGTTCAAAGGGTTTTATCTCAGCCTACAGGCACCCCTAAAGTTTTATAAAAGTATATTATATATTTTGAAGATCCAAATGGTCTAAGCGTATTGTTCTCCAAACTTCGATTTTACATCCGCGACAATTTGCTTGACCTCCTGTTCGCTATCCCTTGGAATGATCATCAATGTATCGTTAGACTCAGCGATGATATAATCCTGGAGACCGCTAACGATCAGTTTTTTCCCTTCTGGTATGTTGATCATACAGCGGGATGTCTGGTTGAGGATTGTTCCGCTTGAAGGGATTACAACGTTCTGATTCTCGTCTTTGCCCGATAGCGAATACAATGATGCCCATGTCCCCAGATCAGACCATCCGAATTCAACAGGTAAAACATATACGTTTTGAGCTTTCTCCATAATCCCGTAATCAATGGAGATATTCTCGCAGGCTGGGTAATTTTCTTTAAGAAATGCAGGTTCGCCTTCTGTATTGTAGACATGTCTTCCTTGCAGAAAAAGCTCGTTCATTTCAGGCAGCTGGGCTTCAAATGCCTTCAGTATCGCAGCTGCGCTCCAGATAAAGATGCCGGCGTTCCATAGGTAATCTCCACTTTCGATAAATGCTTGAGCTCGCTCTTTGTCGGGCTTTTCTGTAAACTGAGCCACTTTTTTAAAACCTTCACCGAGCTCTTCGTTATTGAAACGAATGTATCCATATCCGGTATCGGGCCTGGAAGGTTGGATGCCCAGGGTGATCAGACATGAGTTTGCTTCTGCAGTTTGCAATGCTTTCGATACATCCGCGCCGAATTGAGTAGGGTTGAGGATGAGGTGGTCAGATGGTGCTACAACAATTGATGCATTTGGGTTAAGCTCACTTATTTTGTGGCATGCGTATGCAATGCATGGAGCTGTATTGCGCATAACAGGCTCACATAAGATTTGATATTCCTGAATGCCTTTTAATTGTTCGGCAACAAGATCTTTGTACTTCTCGTTTGTTAGGATGTAAATATTCTGCTCCGGAACTATGTTCTTGAATCGTTCGTAAGTAGCCTGTATCAGGCTCATTCCTGTGCCCGCTATATCAATAAATTGTTTGGGTTTAGCTGTACGGCTCACGGGCCAGAATCTGCTTCCGACTCCGCCTGCCATGATGACCGCATAGTGGTTTGAGCTCGAGTTATGTTTCATCGATGTTTATATACGTTAAATGTTGCTTGAAAATTATGTAAAAGTATAATTTTCTAAATAGGGATTCTCAGATGGGAATCGTTTTATGAAAAACAGGGTAATCTTGATCTTCATAAGGAAGTCAGGATTGGGCATGTGAGAGCTGAAGAAAGTTGATTACAAACTTTTCGACACTTGTGACTGAAGTACATGAAATGTATGGAAGCATTTTTCGCATTTATATTTTCGAACGTCTCTCCCCATGCTTAGGAATTTACCGGCGAAAGACCGTTTGATTCTAATTACATCTGCGGACTTGCACTTGGGGCATTTCTTGTCGGGCGAAAAGATCTTGATCATAGCACTGCATGTTTGAGTCTCTGTAAAGGTCGGAAGAGATGTCAATGAAGTCAAGGTTTCACGAACTTTTGATAAAATGGTAAATTCTGATAGTGCTGAAGATCAACTTGGGGCATTATGAGGCACACTAAACAATGTTCGTGAACTTTTGTTGATAATTTCTCAAAAAAATACAGAGAAAGGTGAGTGATTGGTAGAGGTTGTTGTTGTTTGTTGAAATTTATAAAAAAAACGTTATATTTGGTCGACATTTAATCTTTGAATATGCAAACACGATACTTATACCTACTGCGTTTCGTGCTTTTGGTTACAGATATCATCCTGATAAATGTTTCTTTTTTTTTCTCATTTTACGCGATTTTCGGTGTTGACTCCTCTCCTCTAGAAGGATCATATAAAAACTATCTGCTGGTTTGTAATTTGATCTGGTTTTTTACTTCTAATCTCTGCGGGCTTTATCGAAATGAATCTCTTAGTCAAATTGTGAGTATCTACCGGGCAACTTGGCGAGCTGTTGCTCTTCATGCTGTCATCTTTGTGTTCTATTTGACTTTCTCAGACAATTATACTATCTCCCGGCCTTTTATCATCTCTCTCTACGTCGCTATGGGTGTCGGCTTTCTATTGAGTCGGTTTGCTGGAACATTTTTTGAATTTGTGCTTTATAGGCACTTCAAAGTAAGCAAGCCTGTCGCAGTACTAGGAAAGAACCATACGGGGCTTCGTCTTGCCGGATATCTTGAAAAGAGCCAAAACTTCAAGTTTGAAGGTTTTCTTCATGACGATGAGGATACTCTATTTGTTAAGGAGGACGGCTCATTGATGCCTTCTACCTGCAAACATATCGCAGATGCAGCGAGTCGTGGTATCAAAGATGTCTATGTATCTCTGACACCGGATCGGATGGTTGATGCGAAGTATCTTCTTGAAGAAGCCGAAAAGCAATGTGTAAGGCTAAAGTTTGTTCCAGACCTGAGTGGCTCTCTTGCGGCACCATTTACTGTTAGCTACCTCGGGGAGTTTCCTGTAATTAGCATGAGACATGAGCCCCTGGAGAACATGCAAAACAGGTTTAAGAAGAGGGTGTTCGATGTTATGGTTAGTTCCCTGGTTATTATCTTCATCATGAGCTGGCTCGTTCCTATCATCGGAATTATCATAAAGGCTCAGAGCCGGGGCCCGATATTCTTCAGGCAGCTAAGAAGTGGCAGAAACAATGAGCCCTTTTGGTGCTACAAGTTTAGAAGCATGCGGATGAACAACGATAGCGACAATAAACAGGCTCGGAGAGGAGATGATAGGATTACTCCCATAGGTCGATTCCTCAGAAAAACGAGTCTGGATGAATTTCCGCAGTTCTTCAATGTTCTCAAAGGCAACATGAGTGTTATTGGTCCCCGGCCCCATATGCTTAAACATACAGAACAATATAGCGCGATTATAGACCGATATATGGTAAGACAGTTTCTTAAACCAGGGATCAGTGGTTGGGCGCAGGTGAATGGTTACAGAGGAGAGACTGAAGATCCGAAGTTAATGGAAAAACGTGTTGAGCACGATATCTGGTACATGGAGAATTGGAGTTCCATGCTTGACGTAAAGATTATCTTTATGACAGTAATCAATATTTTCAAAGGGGAGGAGAACGCTTTTTAATTACGAATTTCGTATAAATCTCTGTAATTTTTATAACGGACTGAAAAACAATTTATTGTTTTTGCTATTATATGAATATCTTTGAACCCAATAAAAAACAACAACTTATAGACAACAATCTATATTACATCGCTCAAACTGTAAACAAATAAATATGAAATCATCGCTCTTAATGCTTATGACAGGATGCTGCATGCTGGTCAGCACTCTCACGTTTGCTCAACAAGAATGGCTACCGGACGGTACCCTTGGACATCCAGCTTTCAAAAACTCGGTAGGTATCACCGTAGGGACACAGGGAATTGGCGCCGAAGTTGGCGTGCCTCTATCAACTAGATTCAATTTACGTGTAGGAACCAGTCTGCTTCCTTATGAAGGAGACGTAGTGAAGAAATTCAACAGTACTTACGATTACAACACTGATTTCAAGGTTGAATTTATGAACTTCAGTGCTCTCTTAGACTGGCAGCCGTTTCCAAATGCAGGATCGTTCTTCCGCAAGTTTGCTTTAACTGCAGGAGGTGCGTATTTCTACAAGGCAGGTGGTACTGCTAATGTAATGCTTAAGGATGACTACTATGTAGGATTGATTCCATTTACACCCGAAGAAGTTGGTGAGATCAACACGGTTGTAGATTGGAAAGGTTGGGCTCCTTATGCAGGTCTGGGATGGCATAACATAACTATCGCAGATAACTTCAACTTAGGTCTCAACCTGGGAGCTTATTACATTGGATCGCCAGACATCAACATGACTGCCACCAATTGGTTATCATCTAATCCGGAAATTAACGAGCCAATCTTAAGAAGAAATCTTAAAGACTACAAATGGCTTCCAAAATTTGAAATCAAGTTCGCATACAACTACTAATACCTAGAAGGTCATGAAAAAAATATTTTACTTATCACTTATGGCATTTATAGGCACATTCGCTGCCTGTAAGAATCCTACGGACGATATCACTATTAGAATCGAGCCGAATGTTTTTAACTATTCTACCGCTATCAAGGTAGACGATATTACCGGCAACGCTTTGCCATCAGGTTTAAAGGTTGAAGTGTCTGGTCCGGATGCTGATGCAATTTATACTCTATCAGGAACCAAGGATTTTGAAGTTAAAGATGGTTATATCTACACAGCTGTAGATCCTCATAGAGATCCAAAGACAAACAGCCCTATCGAATTTAATGTTAAGGTGAGCGGAGACGCGATCATGGACGTAAATATTCCGTTTGAAGTAGTCGAAGGACAAGGTTACCAAATGAAGCCGATCAAGATTTTAAATCTGAATAATCCTCCGGTTGGCGCGTCTGTCGCAAAGCCCGTAGTAACACTTGCTACATTGGCTCAACAGGATCAGGCGATTTCGACAAATCCTAATGCTTCTCTTGTGACAAGATTGGAACTTGAACAAGGAACTCAGTTCTTGAATGCTGCCGGTCAGGTTTTAACAGGTACAAATTTATCTACGATATTGGTTAACCTTGATCCTAGAACAGCAGCAGGTATTGCTCTTTTCCCTGGTGGAAGTTTGGCAAGTTCATCTATCGTAAATGCTGCTGGACAAACTATCGAAGGTGCATTCAACCCTGCAGCAGTTACTAATATCGAATTCTTTGTGAATGATCAGGGAGTTAAGACCTTTAATAAACCTGTTCGTGTTTATCAAAACATAGATCCTTCTTATATCAATCCAAATACAAACGCTGTTATTAAGGCTGGCGATTTCCTGGAAATATATAGTTATGAGGTTGAGACAGGCTTTTTCACCTTTGAAACAACTGCTCAGGTTGTAAACTATCAGGGTAGGTTATCTGCAGTATATGACATCGACCACTTGACAACTTACATTGCTGGTTATCTCGAAGGTGCATGTCCTCAGGCAAGTGTCAACTTAGTAGCTGACTGGATGACAGAAGGTGTATCTTATCCTTTGAACGTGAAGTTTGTTAACGCAGCTCAACAAACTATTTCTGAACAGGTGGTATCGGTAGCTACAAAGAACACAAGCATCTCTGTTCCTGCTATTCCTTCTGGATCTACCTTGATCGTAACTCACTCAGCTACTGGCCAGGTATTATTTAGTGGCGCTGTTAACATTACATGCGGTAGTTCTGTAAACGTAACATTAGCTAGTGTTCCACAGCAACCGGTTGTTACTATGCAGCTATATGTAGTGTGCCCTGGCAAAACCGTGAGGGTAGAAGCATTGCCATCCTTCCAGTTATACTACAGACTCGCAGGATCTAATGCATCTTTCATGCCATTAGGTGAGGTTGTAAATGGATATATCTCTACTACAAGTCTTGATGTAACCAAGAGATATGACTTCAGAGGTGTTTGGAACGACAGAATAAAGACTGTGGGTAACAAGGCTATTGAAGCAAACAATTCTACAACAGTAGGACCAGAAGGAGGTTTCTTAGGAAATATTGCTCCTGCAAATAATCTTCAAATGCTTACCGAGGCTTGTGCTGAGATAGGTCAATAGAAAGAAGTAAAATATAAATAAAAGCCATCCTGCGAAAAGCAGGGTGGCTTTTTTGTTTTATTGGGCGCCCTCGCCAATAATGATCTTCGTCACTTTTTTTGTTTTCCACTTTTATATGAGTTTTACTTACAACATTTAGGAAAAATAAAAATTATGAAAAGATCTCTTTTACTCCCAATTTTGCTTTTTTCGTTATTTTCATGTGAAAGTTCATCAGAGGACTCAGCTCAGGATGAAGCGTCCAACACTCATCTTGTTGAATTTAAAATTGGAAACATTTATGAAGATCTGCCCGAACTGAAAGCAGCATCCTCGTTTTCTTCGGCAGACTCGACATTAAATCAATTTGGTTTCTTATACTATCTTGTGTTTGATGCTACAGGTAAATTTCTTCATCAGATCAAACAGACTAAAGGTGATGCTTCTTTCGGCCTAGTATCCGACCAGCTCAAAATCGGGGAATATACCGCGGTGCTGGTGAGTTGCACTAACGAAATCCTAATAAGTCCAAACTTGACCTTGTTAAATAGTACAAAGCTTAGATCAACATCGAATACAGGGGATATTTTCTATAAGAAGGTTTCTTTCAATGTTACCGCTGATGGTTTTTCGCAACCCGTATTGCTAGAGCGAATTATTGGATGCGTAGAGATGAGAATTACAGATAGGATTGCTGATAATGTGGCAAAGATCGAATTCGCGATCGAGAACGAGATGCAGTTCTTTAATGTGAATACAAATCAGGTGGAAACAACTACCATTGAATTTCGTTCAACCAGCGCTGAGCTAACATCATCCAATCGAAATACGTTTAAGCTCAACTTGCTCATCTTGAATGATCAGGTTCCGCTCATTGCAACTGTAAAGCTTTTCGATTCGTCGAATGGTGTCATTAAGGCAAAGAAGATCACGGGTATTCAGAATGTCCGGCGAAAAAAGACGATACTTTTAGGGAAAATGTCAGATTTTTTAAGTGGGGGATTTTCGGTTGGGTATGATGACGCTTGGTCGCCTGACTCTACGATAATTAATTTCTGAAATTCAGAATGCGCTTTGAGAATTGCGCGCCCTATGGTGATTATCAGAGACTCTGATACAAGTAAGAGGCTGTATCACAAACAAGTGATCAGCCTCTTTATTTTCTTATTTATATTTCCTCTGTTCCTGAAACAGCTGCACGTATCTTAGCTTCAAGCTCATCTGCGAGTTCTACATTGTCAAATAAAACCTGCTTCACAGCATCTCGTCCTTGTCCAAGTTTAGTATCATTATAGCTAAACCAGGAGCCGGATTTTTTTATCACTTCGTACTCAACTCCCAGGTCGATGATCTCACCCACTTTTGAGATACCCTGCCCGAACATGATGTCAAACTCGGCTATTCTGAAAGGAGGAGCTACCTTGTTCTTTACGATTTTTACTTTTGTGCGATTACCCGAAACTTCATCGGAATCTTTGATTTGTGACGTCCGGCGTACATCAAGGCGAATAGAAGAATAGAATTTCAATGCATTTCCCCCGGTCGTTGTTTCCGGATTTCCAAACATCACGCCAATCTTCTCACGTAACTGGTTGATGAAGATACAGCAGCAGCCTGTTTTAGATATCGTACCGGTAAGCTTTCTAAGTGCCTGGGACATCAGACGAGCCTGAAGCCCCATCTTGGACTCTCCCATTTCACCTTCAATTTCACCTTTCGGTACTAACGCAGCCACCGAGTCGATTACAATAATATCAATTGCACCGGAACGGATCAGATTATCAGCGATTTCCAGAGCTTGTTCTCCGTTATCGGGCTGGGATATTAACAGGTTTTCTACGTCTACGCCCAGTTTCTGCGCGTAAAATTTATCAAAGGCGTGCTCCGCATCTATAAATGCAGCAATTCCACCTTTTTTCTGACACTCAGCTATCGCATGAATAGCCAATGTGGTTTTACCGGATGATTCAGGGCCGTAAATCTCAATGATACGGCCTTTTGGCAATCCGCCAATACCTAGCGCTACATCAAGTCCGATCGACCCTGTGGATATTGCTTCCACAGCTTCAACTGCCTTGTCCCCTAACTTCATGATAGTCCCCTTTCCGTACGACTTTTCAAGTTTATCCAGGGTTAGTTGAAGTGCCTTTAATTTATCTGAGTTGCTCATGTATTTAGTATAATTAGTGTCAAAGATAGTTATAAATTCCTAATGCTAATTTTTTTATCAAAATAAAAATTATTTTTTTGATGCTGTTGATGATACAAGTATCTGTAAACGAAAATTGAAAACAAATACCTAAGCAACAATAATTGGCGAAAGCGTCGGCAATATGTGTTTCCCAAAGTATTTACAAAATGACTTAAGCGGGCAGATATCACATTTGGGACTTCTCGCTACGCAAATATACCTTCCATGCAGTATGAGCCAGTGGTGGGCAACGCCAAGCGTCTCTTTCGGCAGGTATTTTACTAACTGTTTTTCTACAGCCAAAGGCGTAGTTGCCCTTGTAGTCAGTCCCAGCCTGTTGGCGACTCTGAAGACGTGCGTATCTACTGCAATTGCAGGAGCATCATAGATGACCGAAGCAATTACATTAGCAGTTTTTCTGCCTACTCCCGGCAGTTTTTGCAGTTGTTCGACGTCTGAGGGGATGACTCCGTTAAAATCCGATATAAGCATTTTGGCCATACCGACAAGATGCTTCGCCTTATTATTCGGATAGCTGACTGACCTGATGTACGTGAAGACCTCATCCGAAGTGGATGCCGCGAGCGAATATGCATCAGGAAAGCGATCAAATAAGGCAGGTGTTATCTGATTTATTCTTTTATCAGTACATTGGGCTGAAAGAATTACAGCCACAAGCAGCTCGTAAGAATTGGAATAGCGAAGCTCTGTTTGAGCATCTGGTTGATGCGCAGAAAAGTAATCAACAAAAGCCTTCACACGGTCTTTTTTTCGCATGAGCAAAGTAACGAATACGCTTTATAATTTTTGCGTCAGAGAATAGGCTTTTATAAAATTGATTGATGTTTCTGAGGGCTCTCTAATCTCCTTGTCTAATTCTTCCTTTAAAAGCATGTAGAACGAAAGCTCGTCCGAAGTTAAAGCCTCAAGGGTTTCACTTTGAAAGTCATCGGCTGGATAAAGGCCGGAAGAGAGTGTAGAGAATTGTATCATAAGCAATGCCGTTGTTATATTAAACTAACGGCATTGCTAGGTAAATTATTTTGAAGACCTTAAAATAATGTTCTTGTCAAATAGATTTGATACTCAGTTCCTTAGCTTCAAACATCTTTCTTAGGTTGTTCAGAGCGTAACGCATCCTCCCAAGAGCAGTGTTGATGCTGACATGTGTTATCTCAGCAATCTCCTTAAAACTCATATCTCCGTAATGTCTCATGATCAAAACCTCTTTCTGCTCATCCGGCAGTAGTTGGATCATTTTTCTCAAGTCTTGATGAGTCTGATCTCTTACCATTTGATCCTCGATGCTTTCATCATAGAAGCCCAGCACATCAAAGATGTCAAACCCATCTCCGTTGGTAATAACAGGGGTTCGCTTTTCCTTTCTGAAATAGTCGATAACCAGGTTATGAGCTATCCTTAACACCCATGGTAGAAACTTACCTTCCTCGTTGTATTTTCCGGTTTTTAAGGTGTTGATGACTTTGATGAAGGTGTCCTGGAAAATATCCTCTGCCAGATATTGATCCTTAACCAACATGTAAATAGATGTATATATCTTGGATTTGTGTCTGCTAACCAACTCTTCCAAACCCGTCTCCTGACCAGCTATATAAATATGTATAAGCTCCTGGTCGCTTTTCCCTTGAAGTTTCATAGGACTCCTCTCTTAATTTGCTTATTATAATTACTAAAAAGTATAGAGTAGAGTTTTATCCAAATTGTCTTTTTATGCTAAAGAGTTGTGTGTGTAGAGAATAATTATATCAAATATAACAAAATATAATCTTTCATGTGACAATATTTTTGTTACAACCAGGTTATAGTAACTGGCTCCGCTTTGTGTGTCTTTATCCTTTTTCTTTGATAAAATTACCGAAAAAAGAGCTGATTAAAGTGCCTCAAATGTTAAGATATGTTAAAGCACTGACCCTACCTTGGGCGACTAACGCTTACCTTTGTATCAAACCAAGATCATTGCATGAATATTGAATCAGAACAAGATCCAAGACACGCTATTCTAATTAAGGGCGCACGCGTTCATAATTTAAAAAACATAGATGTAAATATTCCAAAAAATAAGCTGGTGGTTATAACCGGTTTGTCAGGCTCTGGCAAGTCCTCCCTAGCTTTCGATACGCTCTATGCTGAGGGGCAACGTCGCTACGTGGAAAGTCTTTCATCCTACGCAAGGCAATTCATGGGTAGGATGAACAAGCCGGATGTCGATTACATCCGCGGGATTGCACCCGCCATTGCGATTGAACAAAAAGTAATTACCAGTAATCCACGTTCTACGGTTGGAACTTCTACGGAGATATATGACTATCTGAAGCTGTTGTTCTCTCGTATAGGGAAGACGATTTCGCCCGTTTCAGGACAAGTAGTAAAGCGCGATTCTGTAACAACGGTTATCAACTACATCACCTCTTTACCTGAAGGAGATTCCGTAACAATTCTTTGCCCTCTCCATCCGCATAACAACCGTAGCCTGAAAGAAGAGCTTGCAGTCCTTCTACAAAAAGGATTTGTACGCGTCCAGAAAGACGATAAGCTCACGCGTATAGAGGAACTTCTGGAAGATTCAAGCCTGAAAAACGATAAGCTGACAAATAGCGACCTTGTAAAAATAGTAATCGACCGTATAACAATCAGTGAAGACGACGATACCGTCAGCCGCCTCGGCGATTCTATTCAGACGGCGTTCTTTGAAGGTAAAGGCGACTGCTTTGTCGAATATAAAGGCGATATGCGGTTTTTCTGCGATCGCTTCGAACTCGATGGAATCCGTTTTGAAGAACCAAGCCCTAATTTTTTCAGTTTCAATAATCCATACGGTGCTTGTAAGCGCTGCGAAGGATTCGGAAGGGTTATCGGCATAGATGAAGACCTTGTCGTTCCGGATAAGAGTAAGTCCGTCTACGATGGCGCAATCGCTCCATGGAGAGGGGAGAAGATGGGGACCTGGCTTCAGGAATTTTTAAAAAGCGCGCTAAAGTTCAACTTTCCGGTACACCGCGCGTTCAATCAGCTTACGGATGAAGAACGGCAATTGCTTTGGACAGGAAATAAATACTTCAGGGGACTAAATGATTTTTTCGCAGAACTCGAATCTCAAACATATAAGATTCAATATCGCGTGATGCTCTCCAGGTACCGTGGAAAGACGAATTGCCCTGAGTGTAAAGGGAGTCGGCTCAGAAAGGATGCCTCTTACGTAAAGATCGCAGGAAAGTCGATTACCGATCTTGTTCTCATGCCACTTGATTCCTCTTTAGACTTCTTCAATTCACTAGACCTGACAGCTAACGAAACCAAAATAGCAAAGCGCCTGCTTGCTGAAATTACGAGCCGTGTCAGCTTTCTAAATGACGTTGGTCTTGGTTACCTAACTCTTAACCGACTTTCCAACACCCTTTCCGGTGGAGAGTCCCAACGAATCAATCTGGCAACCTCTTTAGGTAGCTCACTGGTTGGTTCCGTCTATGTTCTTGATGAACCGAGTATAGGTCTTCATCCAAGAGATACGCATAGATTAATCGGAGTACTCAAATCCCTCCGCAATGTCGGTAACACGGTATTGGTGGTGGAGCATGAAGAAGAAATGATGAAGGCAGCAGACCATTTAATCGACATCGGCCCTGATGCAGGAACTAACGGTGGACATCTCGTTTTTTCGGGAGATTACCAGCAGATCTTAACCGATGAGAAGAGTCTGACCGGAAAATATCTAAGTGGACGGGAGGAAATTGCAGTTCCATCAAAACGACGTAACTGGACAGACTTTATCGAAGTAAAAGGAGCGAGAGAGAATAACCTCAAAAGTATTGATGTGAAATTCCCCCTTAACGTGTTTACATGCGTTACCGGAGTTTCCGGATCTGGCAAGACCTCATTGGTGAAAAGGATTTTACAACCTGCTCTGCAGAAAGTTATCGGTAACTACTCAGGCGAGCAGACTGGCGCATACGATAGCCTCGAAGGAAACTTCGACAGCATTGATCATGTGGAATTGGTAGATCAGAATCCGATCGGCCGTTCTTCCCGCTCAAACCCGGTGACATATGTGAAGGCTTATGATGATATAAGAAACCTTTTCGCTTCTCAACCCTCCGCTAAGGCAGCTGGACTCAAACCCGCAGCTTTCTCATTCAACGTAGAAGGTGGACGCTGCGACGTTTGTCAGGGTGAGGGTGAGGTGAAGATAGAAATGCAGTTCATGGCCGACTTATTCCTGCCCTGTGAAGCATGTCAGGGCCAGAGGTTCAAGCAACACGTTCTCGATATTGAATACAAAGAGAAAAATATATCCGCGGTTCTCGATTTCACCATTGAAGAGGCGCTGGAGTTTTTCAAAGATGAACCTAAGATCACCAGCAAGATTCAGCCTTTGGTAGACGTAGGTCTGGGATATGTGCATCTGGGTCAGTCATCTAATACGCTCTCCGGGGGTGAAGCTCAGCGCATCAAGTTGGCATCGTTCCTGATCAAGGGAAATAACCGTAGTAAAACCTTGTTTATCTTCGATGAGCCAACAACAGGCTTGCATTTTCACGATATAAAGAAGCTGCTTCAATCTCTAAATGCACTTTTAGATCAGGGGAACACCATCCTGGTCATAGAGCATAATGTCGATGTTATTAAATGTGCCGATTGGGTGATCGACATCGGTCCCGAAGGGGGAGACCGGGGCGGAAATCTTGTCTTTGAAGGTCTCCCGGAAGATCTTGCCAAGGTAAGCGAATCTTATACAGGCGCTTTCCTTAAAGATGTGTTAGCATGATATAAACATTAGATAGCCAATTGTGAAAATCTATGGCCCGGCTCCAGGATTATCACTATATTGGCTATCCTCAATGATTTAGGGAAATCCGGTTATTCCTATAACTGGTCCCCTATAGATTCAATAATTCAAAATGAACGAACAATCCAAACTAATTCGTATTCAGGCAGAACGAAGCCCTAATCGTGAACATTCTGTGCCCTTATATCTTACTTCCAGCTTCGTCTTCGATGACGCTGAGCAAGGAAGAGCCGTATTTGCAGACGAAGAACCAGGGATCATTTACTCCCGTTATTCCAATCCCAATACAAACGAATTAATTGATAAAGTGTGTATGCTCGAGGGGGCAGAAGCCGGTCTCGCCTTTTCATCAGGTATGGCCGCAGTATTTGCTTCCTTGGCCGGACTTCTTAAAAGTGGAGACCACGTCCTTGCCTGCAGGTCAATTTTTGGCTCTACGCATCAGCTATTGACGCAGTTACTTCCCAGGTGGGGCATAACCAGCTCCTACGTGGATGCACTAGCTCCCGAAACATGGGAAGCTGCCATAAGACCAGAAACAAAGATGATATTTCTGGAAACTCCTTCAAACCCAGGCCTCGAGCTCGTTGATCTTGAATGGCTGGGAAGCCTGAAGAAAAAGTACCCTCATATCATTCTGAATGTTGATAACTGCTTCGCAACTCCATATCTGCAGAAACCTCTGCAGTACGGTATTGACATCGTGTCACACTCCGCAACCAAATATATGGACGGCCAGGGGAGAGTGCTCGGTGGTCTTATTGCTGGTAGGGGTGACCTGATAAAAGAACTTCTTTTCTTCATCAGACATACCGGACCTGCCATGTCTGCCTTCAACGCCTGGATTTTTTCGAAAAGTCTGGAGACTCTACCTATCCGTATGGACAGGCACTGTAGTTCTGCTCTTAAACTGGCGCAAATGCTGGATACACATCCCGAAATTGAGGTGGTGAGATATCCTCATCTGCCTTCCCATCCGCAGTACGAACTGGCTAAACGGCAAATGAAGCAGGGAGGTGGGATCGTAACTTTCATCGTAAAAGGTGGATTCGATCGGGCGAAGAAATTTCTGGATGCATTGCAGATGGTTCTGATCACATCTAACCTCGGTGATTCTCGTACTATAGGAACACACCCGGCTTCTACAACGCATTCAAAGCTGTCAGAGAATGAAAGACAGGCCATAGGTATTTACCCTGGGTCTATACGCGTTTCTGTGGGTCTGGAAGATGCCGACGATATTATTAACGATATTAACCAAGCACTAGAACGTTCTAAATAATCAGATATGAAAATCGAGTTAAACCGGTTAAATAATGCTGTGCACCTGGCTGCTACAGCGCCTTCTTCTCCAGTTAAAGTTCATATTGACGGATCTCCGGAAATCGGAGGTGAAGGACTTGGAGTAAGACCCATGGAGCTCGTATTGATGGCTCTGGGCTCCTGCAGCTCCTTCGACCTGATATCTATTTTGAATAAACAGCGGCAGGAAATTCAGGATATATCTGTCGACGTGGAAGCAGATAGGGCTGATGCTGTACCTGCCGTATTCACGCACATCAGGATGGCTTTTAAGCTAAAGGGAAATATCGATCAGGCAAAGGCTGAGAAAGCAGCAGAACTCGCCGTAAAGAAATACTGCTCTGTGCATGATATGCTGGCAGCAGGAGGCGTGAAGATCGACTATATGATTCAGATCGTTCCGGCTACTTAAGATTCCAGATCTTCTCGGCTTTACACCCGATAAGCCAGAAAGAAATAGCTAGTATTCCGAAGAATATGGCTTTATCCGTCCTGTCCCACATGTATTCAAAATACCGTGTGTAGATATTAATAAGCAGAAAGGTGATCCCAAATTCCCTGGCGATTTCATCTTTCTGCTTTAAACCATAGAGCATCACACCTAATGATGCGACCGAGGATATAATCCCCCAGGATACCAGGTCTACCTGATCTGTTTTCAACCAGTCTTCAATCGTTGCAAGATTCCCGAAAATAGAGAGGATCCATAAAGAGATGAAGAAGTAGAATAAACCAATTACGTATGTGAGTGAGTTAAACCCAGGTAGCTTTCTATAGTGCTCAAGTAGTAGCCCCGCAGCAGTCAGCACAGCACCAAATACCACGAATCTGAGCGGGTAATTTAATCCGAAGAAATAATTTCCCCAATTTGTCTGATAGCCGGTTTCGGTACCAAACCAGCTGCCTAAAGATATCAAAGCGAAAGCCCAGATCAGCTTTGACTGGAATTTCAAGGCCAGCGCACCGTATACAAAAACGGAAAGCAGGAAGAGAGATGAGAAGTGTCCTGACCCATTATCAAGTGCCTTCCCCACAAATGCAATACTGATCGCTGTGAAAAGTACCCCGGAGAAGAGTGTGGCTTCATTACTAAACTGTCTTTCAGGAAACCTGGCCTTCTGACGCTGGCCATAGTAGTACATCCAGGCCGCAATCCCGGCTGCAGCAACACTGATCAGTATATCAGGGGTATTATACAGACTTTGCAGAAGGTCGATAATCGCATCATTGATAACCAGAGAAGCCACGGCTATCAGTCCGCAGGCAAGTGCAATCCAGAAGGAATACTGTGCCAGTCGCCGCCAGTCAAATTGCTTAACGGCGTAAGAAGAACGTAACTGCTCTGCTTTCGCCGCATCAATCAGTCCTTCTTCTTCCCAGTATTTAATCGTACTGTCCAGGAATTCTGCTTCAGGTTTATCAATGTTTAGGTTTTTCATAGGCGATCGGTGCTAACGCAAGAGGTTTAAAACAGCGACTTTGTCCTGGCTGATCTGGTCAGTCAGCTTCTGGAGTGAATGGAACTTCATATCCCCCCTTAAAAAGTACAGAAAGTGCACGCGTATGTTCTGGCCGTAGATATCTCTATCAAAATCGAAAATATTGATCTCAATATTTCTACTCATGCCATTTAGGGTTGGTCGGGTGCCAATATATCCCATTCCCTTGTACAATCCCTTACTTTCCGGATATTCCTCTACCATAACTGCGTAAATTCCATCTGCAGGGATCAGCTTGTAAGTCTCCTGGAGAAACAGGTTAGCTGTTGGAAAACCAATAGTCCGGCCTATTTGATCGCCTTTAATAACAAGGCCTGTCAAATGAAAAGGATAGCCAAGGAAGTCCTGTGCCGTAGTCACGTCACCCGCCGTCAGAGCCTGTCTTACTTTGGTCGAACTTACTGCAACATCATGAATATCTTCTTCTGTAATCTCTTCAACCTGGAATCCGAATAAAGGTGCGCATGCCTCCAATTTGGCAAAATCACCCTCTCTATCCTTACCAAAGTGATGGTCATAACCGATGATAATCTTTTTTGTGCCGATCTTATTGACCAAAATTTGACTGATGTAATCGTTTGGAGAGAGATTTGAAAAATCTCTCGTGAAAGGGGTCACAATGAGATGATCTACTCCCAATTCCTCAATAAGCTCTTGCTTCTCTTCAATTGTGGTAATCAGCTTCAGACTCTGGTCTTCGGGGTGAAGAATCATCCTGGGATGTGGAAAGAACGTAAGGATGACACTCTCGCCCCCCATGCGCTTCGCTTCTTCTACAAGTCTTTTGATGATCTTGCGGTGGCCCTGATGAACGCCATCAAACGTACCTATGGTGACAACAGCAGTTTCAAGCTTTTGAAACTCATCAATGTGCTTATAGACTTTCATTCTCTTTCAGACTTCTGATATGTCCGGAAAGCTCCATAACTTCAAATGCTTTTTCTATCCGGAAATCTCCGCTCCTTGTTCTTCTCAATCTCGACAGATAGGCACCGTTGTTCAGTTTTCTGCCGAAATCATAAACCAGCGACCGGATATAGGTTCCTTTGCTGCATACTACGCGGAACTCTACTTCCGGCAATTCAATCCTCGTAATCTCAAATGATGAAATGGTCACCTGTCTCGATTTCATCTCAACAGCTTCGCCCCTTCTCGCCTTTTGATAAACGCGCTCGCCGTCAATCTTTACTGCAGAAAATGCAGGGGGAAACTGCGTTATTTCACCAATGAACGCGTTGCAGGTGTCCCGTATAGATTCTTCACTTAGTCCGTCGATCGGATAAGTGGCATCCACTTCCGTCTCCAGATCATAAGATGGCGTTGTTGCCCCAAGGATCATAGTTCCGGTATATTCCTTCTCCTGAGCCTGAAATTCGTCTATTTTTTTGGTGAGTTTACCTGTGCAGATAATCAATAATCCCGTGGCTAAAGGATCCAGCGTGCCCGCGTGTCCAACCTTCAGTTTCAGTGGTTTGAAAGCATTTCTGATCTTACTTACCACGTCAAAACTCGTCCAGCGGTAAGGCTTATTCACTAACAGGAGTTCTCCGTCTACAAAATTGAATGGCGGGAACTCAGTTTTCTTTTCTTCTATATCCATCACATAACCTGCAGATCAATGCCTGCCAGGAGCAAAATTACAATAATCCCGCCAACAACGATGCGGTACCAGCCGAAGGCTCTGAATCCATATTTCGTTACAAAGCCAATAAAGCTCTTGATTGCGATGATCGCAACAACAAAACCAATGATGTTCCCGATCAGTAACAGGTTAATTTGTTCCCCGCTTAGTTCATAACCGCTCTTGTAAAAATCATAAAGCTTCTTGCTGGTCGCGCCAAACATGGTCGGCACGGCAAGAAAGAATGAAAACTCGGCCGCAGCTTTACGGGATAGCTTTTGAGACATACCACCTACGATAGTAGCTCCCGAACGGGAAACACCCGGAATCATAGCCAGGCACTGTAACAGACCGATCTTGAAAGCAGTAGGATAGGTGATTTCATCCGTAGAATCAATGGTAGGCTTATTGAACCACTTGTCTGCAAACAACAGGATGATTCCTCCTAATACCAATGATATCGCTACAGCCAGCGGACTTTCCAGCAGCTGGTCGATCGTATCGCTCAGCAATAAGCCAAAAACGGCAGCCGGGATAAACGCAACCAGGAGTTTGAAGTAGAAATCAAAACTTTGGAAAAAGCGTTTGAAGTACAATACAACAACAGAAAGGATCGTCCCCAACTGGATCACGATAGTGAATAGCTTTACGAATTCATCATTTGCGATTCCCATGAGGGAAGAGCCGATGATCATATGGCCGGTCGAAGAAACAGGCAAAAACTCGGTAAGGCCTTCAATGATGGCCAGAATAATAGCTTCAATAAAGTTCATTTTTCCTATTTACGCTTTTTCAAAATGGCGAAAAAGCCGATAGTAAAGCCGATAACTACCACGATCGGGGCCAGAACGATCTTACGGAATTCGTAGATGTCTGTCGTGCCGCTCATGAGAAAAAAACCAATCGTAACAACTGCTATGCTCAGCAGTAAAAGACGGTAATTGCTTTTGTCGAAAACAAACTGAGCTTGTTTCTGCTCGGTGGTTTCCAGAAGAGGTTTCTTTGCCATTATTTATAGAGATCGTAAATTTTCAAACGTAAATATTTGCTCACTGCGAACCATGTACTGGCTGTTGAGATCAGAATTCCTGTTCCCAAAACAATCAGGAACACAACTCCGAATTCAAACCAGTTCCGGAGAATCACCAGTTCCGGTATCTGCTGCTGAGCCAGATACAAGGTCAGCAATAGTAATATGATAGCAATTAAGCCTCCCAGGAAGCCGTGAAGGATTCCGTAACCAATAAAAGGCGCACGGATAAACCCTTTGGTGGCGCCCACCAGCTGCATACTTTTAATCAGGAACCTTTGCGAATAGATCGCCAGACGTATGGTATTATTGATCAGCGCCACGGCAATGATCATCAATACACCTGCAAAAGCCAAAATAACAAGACCGATCAGCTTCAGGTTCTGGTTCACCATATCAATTAACGACTTCTGATAGATCACCTCCTTCACAAGCGGATTCTTTGTCAGTTCTCCGCTCAGTTTCTCGATGCTCGCGTTATTCGCATAGTCCGCCCGCATGTAAACATCAATGGAAGATAGCAGGGGGTTGTAGCCAAGAAACTCCACAAATTCCTCTCCAAGATCCTTTTGTAAATTCCTCGCAGCAAGTTCTTTACTTACATACTGTGTTTTCAGAATGTAAGGGTTTGTATCCAGCTGCTTCTGAAGAGCAAGTACGTCAACCTCCTTCGCCCCGTCGCTAACAATGATATTTAAAACGATGTTTTCTTTCACATAGTTAGACAAGTTCCGGGCATGAACAAGGATCAGTCCCAGAAGGCCTATCATTAACAAAACCAGTGCAATACTGATCACTGTTGATATATAAACCGGCTTGGTCTTTTTTGAGTAAGCGCTCCTCTCGAATTCTTCCATAGTGCTTTTTTAAGATATGCGAAAATAGGAAATAGTTTGGAAGTATGGAAGTTGGCTCCCGCGACTCTAAATCAATTTTACTATTTTCGCAATCCAAAGAATTTGAATCACATGGATTACCAGTTTAGAGACATTGAAAACAAGTGGCAGCAGTTCTGGGCCGAAAACCAAACGTACAAAGTAGACAATGCATCAGAAAAACCAAAGTATTATGTACTCGATATGTTTCCTTACCCTTCAGGGGCAGGACTTCACGTAGGACATCCCCTTGGCTATATTGCATCTGATATTTTTGCCCGCTTTAAAAGACTGCGCGGTTTCAATGTGCTTCATCCGATGGGTTATGATTCATTCGGACTTCCGGCAGAGCAGTACGCTATTCAAACCGGTCAGCACCCCGCAATTACCACTGTTGATAATATCGCTACATATCGCCGTCAGCTTGATCAGTTAGGCTTCTCTTTTGACTGGAGCCGCGAAGTACGTACCAGTGATCCTGAATATTACAAATGGACGCAGTGGATCTTCATGCAGCTGTTCAACTCATGGTATGATATGGAAGCAGACAAGGCAAAATCTGTCGACCTGCTTATTGAACATTTCCGCACAAACGGAAGTGCAGGCATCTCTGCAGTGTCAGACGAGGATACCCGATCTTTTACTGCTGACGAATGGAACAGTATGTCTGAACAGGAACAACAGCAGGAACTGCTGAAATACCGTCTGACATTCCTTAAAGAGAGTACCGTCAACTGGTGCCCTGCATTGGGGACCGTTCTCGCGAACGACGAAGTGAAAGAAGGTTTTTCTGAGCGCGGTGGTCACCCTGTCGAACAAAAGAAAATGTGGCAGTGGAGCATGCGGATTACCGCTTATGCTGATCGCCTCCTGAAAGGTATCGACTGTATCGACTGGCCGGAACCGCTTAAGGAAATGCAGCGCAACTGGATTGGTAAGAGCATAGGTGCATCCGTGAAGTTCCCGGTGGAGAACAGCGACAAGATCATCGAGGTCTTCACTACCCGTGTAGATACCATCTATGGCGTAAGCTTTCTCGTGATTGCACCCGAACATGAATTCGTTAGCTCCCTCACCACTGCTGAGCAAAAGAACGAGATCGAGGATTATATCAATAAAACAAAAAAGAAGTCAGAGCTTGACCGCATGGCTGATACCAAAACCGTATCAGGCGCATTTACCGGCACATACGCATTGAACCCATTAAACGGAGAGAAGATTCCGGTCTGGATCGCAGACTATGTTCTTGCCGGCTACGGAACAGGTGCTGTAATGGCTGTGCCTTCGGGAGATCAGCGCGATTGGCTTTTTGCAAAGCAATTCAACCTTCCTGTCATTCAGATCCTCGACGCTCAGAAAGATATAGAGGAAACGGCCGACGCTACCAAGGAAGGTAAATATATTAACTCCGGTATCATTAACGGCCTTACTTATGAAGAAGCGCTTCCTGTCTTGATCCAGAAGCTCGAAGAGCTTGGTGCAGGAAGAGCAAAAATTCAGTACCGTATGCGCGATGCCATCTTTGGTCGCCAGAGATACTGGGGCGAACCGGTTCCTGTATATTTCAAAGACAACTTGCCTTATCTGATCGATGAAGCTGAACTTCCTTTGTTGCTTCCCGAAGTAGATAAATACCTGCCTACAGAAGCGGGAGATCCGCCGCTGGGTCGCGCGCTCGACTGGAAGTACAAAGGGCAGTATGCTTATGAATTAAGCACCATGCCGGGATGGGCAGGATCAAGCTGGTATTGGTACCGTTACATGGCTTCTCCGGATGAACGTAAAGAAAATGCCTTCGCTTCAAAACAAGCTATAGGGTACTGGAAAGATGTGGATCTTTATATCGGAGGTTCAGAACATGCAACGGGACACCTTCTGTACAGCCGCTTCTGGAACAAGTTCCTGAAAGATTTGGGTTATGTTAATGAAGAAGAGCCTTTCAAGAAACTGATCAACCAGGGAATGATTCAGGGTAGATCGAACTTTGTCTATCGTGTGGCTGATGAAGAGGGAAGGGGAACCAACACCTTTGTATCCCACGGGCTAAGGGACCAGTATAAAACGACTGCTTTGCATGTCGACGTAAATATCGTGGAGAACGACATACTTGACCTGGAGAAGTTTAAAACCTTCCGTTCTGAGTTTGCAGATGCTGAATTTATCCTCGAAGGTGGAAAATACATCTGTGGCGTAGAAGTGGAAAAGATGTCAAAGTCGAAATTCAATGTCGTAAACCCTGATGATATCGTTGAACGCTACGGCGCTGACACTTTGAGACTTTATGAAATGTTCCTCGGACCGCTTGAACAAAGTAAGCCATGGAACACAAACGGTATCGAAGGCGTTTTCAAGTTTCTGAGAAAGTTCTGGAAACTGTTCCACGATGACCAGTTTAACTTCCGTGTCACAGATGCTGAGCCAACAAAGGCCGAGTTGAAGTCGCTTCACAAGATCATTAAAAAAGTAGAGGAAGATATCGAACGGTTCTCGTTCAATACCTCGGTCTCCAGCTTCATGATCTGCGTAAATGAACTGACGGAACTGAAATGCAACAAGCGTGCTATTCTGCAGGAACTCGTTATTGTTCTCGCGCCTTATGCACCCCATATCACAGAAGAACTGTGGCACTTACTTGGGCATCCGCAAGGATCCTTAAGCCACGCAGATTTTCCAAAGTTTGTGGCCGAATATCTTGTCGAAGATGAGTTTGCTTATCCGATCTCTGTAAATGGAAAAATGAGGATGAATCTGACTGTTTCATTGTCCCTTGAACCGGCAGAAGTTGAAAAGCTGGTTCTTCAGAATCAGGATGTGCAGAAATATCTTGACGGCAAATCACCAAAGAAAGTAATCGTCGTTAAGGGACGCATTGTTAATATCGTGGTCTGATAGAATAAAGCCGGTAGGACATAAAGGAGGGTGTATCATAAATCATGATCACCCTCTTTTCCGTTTAAGAGCTTTTCAGTTGAAAAGCTTAATCAAGTGCTGGGCTAATACAAGTGCCACCTTATGCGAATGAATCCTCGCTGACAACCGCAGGTAATCATGTCTATACTAAGCTGCAACCAAGCTGACAGAAACTGGTGACCTGCTTAGGTGTGTAGCCGCATTGTAGGCACCTTGTAGCCACGGTGTAGCCACGTTTTGCCGGGAAAAGGTGGCTACACCGTGGCTACAAGGTGGGGTCACCGTTGTTACACCCCTAAATAGGTCACACAGAAACCTCATGAAGATCCTTCCTTCGTTACACACAGAACCCCAGAAATAACTTAACAAGACTAGAGAATTTATGGAAGATGCCTCTAGTCCCCTCGGAACGAAAAGAGTGATCATGGTATATGATACACCCTCTTTTCGTTATATGATTATACTTGCACACGCTTTGCCACAACAAAGCCGGACTTCCGCTGTTAAGTTTAAAAAGTTGTCATGAATCGCATAAAGACGCTTGCCCTTTTAAACTTTCTGTTTTACATCATTGCTTTCGCTGTCTCCACACTGAGTCAGACAAATCTTATCAACAACAAGGACATCGGAGACGTGTCTGATAAGTACGATACGCTTTTTACTCCTGCGGGAATCACTTTCTCTATCTGGGGAGTGATCTACATAGCTTTGTTTGCATTCACTATTTATCATATCATCAAGGCCTTCCGGGAAGATCTCCTTTCAGAAGCCAATAAAGATACCGGCAGAATGGGAGTGATGTTCATGATCAACAACATCGCCACCGCTGCCTGGGTATTTGCCTGGGTTAACGAGCAGTTTATTCTCTCAGTGCTGCTGATGTTGATTCAGCTGACTACATTGATTGCTATCAACGTTCGGTTGAAAATTTTCAATCCGCACCGCTCTGTTTACGCTAAGATCTTTACCCATTTCCCGCTGGGTATCTATTTTGCCTGGATCTGCATCGCTACCATTGCCAACATCAGCTCAGCCCTTGTCGGTCTCGGCTGGGACGGCGGGGGCATCTCTCCCCGGTACTGGACCATTATCCTTATTGCAGGGGCAACCCTTATATCCACAGCAATCATCATCCTGAAAAAAAACGTATTCTTCGGTCTGGTGGTTATATGGGCTTTTTACGGGATCATCTTAAAGCACAATGAAGGCGACCCATCCCTCTACAAGGAGATAATCAGCGCAGCATGGGGCGGAATAGCCTGGGTGGGACTGGCAGAATGCATCCAGCTCTACATCAACTATACGCAGGCACAGAAAAGGCTCAATAAGTTGGCAGATCCAGATCAGCCTCCAGTATCAGATTGATCAGACCTCCTTTGAGGTTATACAGATTATTAAAGCCATACTTTTCCTGGAGTATCTCTATGGCGCGAACACTGCGAACACCCGACTTGCATATGAGCACTACCTTCTTGTCGCGTGCTACCTTGTCGCCTTTATCAGATATTTCTGCAAGCGGTATCAGCGTTCCGCCGATGTTCACGAGCTCAAATTCGTGGGGCTCACGTACGTCAATGATCTCCATCTCGACGCCTTCATCCTGCCAGTCCTGGAACTCGGCCGCTGAAATTTCCTTAAGAGGTGCTGCCTGCTTCCTGATGCCGCAGAAATGTTCATAATCGATCAATTCATTTATCGAAGGGTTCTCGCCGTTCAAGGGATTAGCGGGATCCCTTTTCAACTTAAATGTGCGTGATTCGAAACTTAATGCATCAAACGTGTAGAATCTGCCACTCAGGGGTTCACCTACGCCAGTAATTACCTTGATGACCTCCAGCGCTTGCAGACTCCCGATGATCCCGGGTAGAACGCCCAATACTCCTGCTTCTGCACAGTTCGGCACGGCGCCTGCTTCCGGGGGATTGGGATAGAGGTCTCTGTAGTTAGGTCCCCGTTCTCCCGCAGCATTCACGTAGTTGAAAACCGATACATGGCCTTCAAACTGATAAATAGATGCATACACATTGGGCTTATCCAGCAGGACGCTTACATCATTGACCAGATATCGAGTCGGGAAATTATCAGTACCGTCGGCAATCACATCATAATCGTGGGCAATCTCCAAAGCGTTTGCAGATGTAAAGAGGATTTGATATACTTCGATCTCAATATAGGGATTAAGAGAAAGCAATCGCTTCTTCGCTGCTTCAACTTTAGCTGTGCCCAGCTCTTCTACGCCGAAAAGCACCTGCCTGTGCAGGTTACTATCCTCTACAATGTCAGCGTCTATGATCCCGATATGTCCTACCCCTGCAGCAGCCAGGTAAAGGAGGAGAGGGCTGCCCAGGCCGCCTGCACCAACAACAAGAACGCGTGCGTTTTTTAGCTTCTCCTGAGCTGCCATGCCGAAATCCGGCATGATCACATGGCGGTTATAGCGTAGAAGTTCTTCTTTTGAAAACATAAATTCTTCTATTCTGATATTGCATTGCCGCCCGCAATTGCAGGAATGATGCTGATGAAAGATTCGTCGTGTACCTGAGTGTGATGACTGTCCAGTGTCCTGATGTCATCCTCACCTACGAAAATATTAATAAATGGGCGAATTGCACCGCTATTATCCTGAATGTGTTTTCTTACATCGGGATACGCCTGGTTGAGATTTTCAATGACTTCCTGAACCGTGCTGCCCGAAATGATAATTCTGGAGGTGTTGGAAGTGAACTTTCTTAAAGGTGTAGGAATAATTACTGTTGCCATATTGATGTTTGAGATGATTGAGGTATAGTGATGTTCAGGTGAAGCTCTTTGAACTCGCCGGAGCCGTCCAGGATCCAGCATCGTTCTTCCTTCACCATATTCCCCTTTAGTGGTATAATGATGTAAAAAAAGTTAGGTAAGGCCATCTTGGTATCCTCGGTAGACGGTATGGCCGGTGAATCAGGATGGGAGTGAAATATGCCAAGCAATGTCAGACCATGTGATTCAGCGAATTTTTCGGCCGCTATATAGGCCGATGAATTGATTCGAAAATGACTCTTCCTGTCGCCTGCGGAAACATTGTCGACCTCTGCAGCAAATAGTATGGATTTTCCATCTCCCCATAAAAAACCGCAGCACTCGTTGGGATAAGCTCCTTTGGCACTGATGCGGATCAAACTGTGAACAGCTGGATCCATCTGGACGCCACTGTCAAAATGCATAGTTCAGAGCTTTCAGTTCTTCCATTAGCGGAGATCCGGATAATGTCTCCTTAAGGAGAGAGGTAATGGCATTAAAATCACTGACTGAGCTCCCTTCCGCGGAAAGATGCTCCGGCTGAAGCCCCCATTTAAGGATCCTGACGGTATCTATTGGGTCAACCTCCCGAAGCGCACTTTGCGTAATTTCTCTTAAGCCGGACAAGAGAATATCGCGCGTTTCCTGCTCCCCTCCCAATGTTTCGAGGGTTCTGAGCAAAGCAAAGAGTGCGCCTGGATCTGCGGGCGGCAGTTGTGAAATAACGATGTCCCCTTCAGTATTCACCGACCGGGTTTTGCACTCATATACATTGATTAGCAGATTTAAATCCCCCGGATCTGACCAGTCCAGCTGACCTCTGAAAAACTTCTCGCAATATCCCTTAGGGTTGCCCTGGAAGATAACCGGTATGCGGCTTCCCCGCTGTTTGATGTAAAATAAAGCCACCTCCAGACTCTCAACCGGCCACTCCAGGTGACGTACGAGCGAAAACCTGCATTGTCCCTCACTGGAGCTAACGAGCGCATTTAGAAGAAGGTCTCCGGCTTCGGACACATTCTGGGCGGTAACGTACTTGCCTGGACTGTGAACGGAAAGGTAGGCCGCATCGACCGCATCTCTGAAGCCCATATTCATCAGGCTGTTTTCCAGAATATGGGTAAATCGAACCATCGAATATCTTACATGGCTTCGCCTGGCATAGGTATCCAGAATATACTCACAAACCTTCTTGGTTGCAGCATATACCTCCTCGGTATAATACCGGCTCGCTTTTCCTGTTGAAGAAAATGTACATTGTTTAACAAAGGAATAGCGCTCGCATGTTTTGATCAGGTTCCAGGTGCCCAGAATATTCGCTACAACAGTCTCCCTGACGTGGGTTTCAGCCCAACCAGGGTCACGCTGCGCGGCTGTATGAAAGATGAACTCAGGCCGGTAGAGCTCAAAAAGAGATTCCAGATCCTGCTCGTTGGACACGTCGGCCTGGACGTATCTGACATTATCATTTAAAAGGCCACCGCCGGGCGCCGGCTTCATGTCGACCACCACAATCAGTTTAATGCCGAATGCATCAAGCTTTTCCACCAGACACTGTCCTACGCAACCATAGCCAGTGACCAAACACACCGATCCGGCAAGCATATCCTGAAGTTCCATTTGAGGAACAGATAAGGTTCTTTTTGTTGTCGGCGTGAATGGATTTTCATCCAACCGCCCATCCTGATCGTATATTTCAATCAGATCACGGGTTAGATCTGTTAGTTCAGCCAAGGCTTCTTTTTCATGCACAAAAGGTGATAGTCCCCATATCTTCGCGTGTATAGTTTTCACCATATATTGTTGTCTTTATACCCATGGGTAAATATAGCTATATCGCGTGCTAGTAGATTACACGATACTTACACGATTTTTTTCCATGATTTCTCCATTTTTCTCTACAATGTCTTCCTCAAAAAAGATGTCGCCTGTATAAACCTGTGGGGCCGGCATTTGTATTAATATCATGGACAGAGATTAACAACATCGTCCGGTTTGTTAGCTTTACAGCTCCTTAAACTTAAAAACAGATAATGGAAATATTGATAATAGGGATTTTGATCTTGCTTAACGGAATCTTTTCCATGAGTGAAATAGCCCTTGTTTCTTCAAGCAGGTTCAAGCTCGAGCGCTCTGCAAAGCGCGGACATGCAGGAGCCCGTAAAGCACTTGCCCTTGCCGAAAATCCCAATACATTCCTCTCCACCGTTCAGATCGGGATCACCCTGATCGGGATTCTCACAGGTATTTACAGCGGAGATAAAATAACCGACGACCTCGACAGGCTCGTCAGCCGTGTGGACTTCCTTGAACCCTATTCTGATTCCCTCTCTGTGGGCCTTGTCGTTGTGATACTGACCTATTTCTCTATTGTCTTCGGAGAATTATTGCCAAAGCGGATCGGCCTTGCTTTTCCTGAAAAAGTAGCCTCCCTTGTTGCTACGCCCATGCAAATCATTTCGCTGGTGACAAAACCATTCATCTGGTTGCTCGCGAAAACCAACGATGCCTGTCTGAAGATTCTAGGTATATCCCAAAAAAAGGAGGGCCCGATCTCGGAGGAAGAGATCAACTCCATTATCCGGGAGAGCACACTTCACGGAGAGATTGAACAGATCGAACAGGATATCGTAAGCCGCGTTTTTGCTCTGGGCAACAGGAAAGCATCCGAACTCATGACACACAAGAGTGATCTGGTTTGGTTTGATGTGAATGAAGATCCTGAAGCTATACGCAGCAAAATGCAGCTCCAGGTACATTCAGTATATCCGGTGGCGAATAAGAGCCTTGATAAGATCGTTGGCGTGCTCTACGTCAAAGAACTGTTTCCGCGTGATCTCAGCGGCAAGTCATTCAACCTGAAGAGCTATCTCCGGAAACCCCTTTTCGTGCATGAAAATTTGCCAGCCTATCAGGTGCTTGAGCAATTCAAAAGCGCGAAAGTACACCATGCCATCGTCGTAGACGAGTACGGGTCGGTTGAAGGAATGATCACCATGAACGACATCGTCGAAGAAATTGTGGGTGATCAGACAGAGCAGCCCGACGACGAACTGAAGATCGTTACTCGCGACGAGAACTCCTGGTTGGTCGACGGACAGTATCCCTACTATGAGCTCCTCGAATTTTTGCATATAGAAGACAATTCGGAAATGAACTTTACAACAGTTGGCGGGTTAATCTTACATCTGCTCCGCTCAATACCGGTTGAAGGAGAAAAGGTCCAATGGCTTAATTTCGAAATAGAGGTCATGGACATGGATGGTCAGCGCATCGACAAAGTGATGATCTCCAGGAAACACAAAGATCATCAGGTTATATCATAAACTTTTGCAAGAAGATGAAATATAGAAATTTTAAAGACAAACAGATATCTGAGATAGGCCTGGGAACATGGCAGTTAGGTAGCTCAGACTGGGGGCCCGTGAATGAGGACCACGCGCTGAGCGTTTTATCAGCCTTTGCGGAAGCTGGCGGTAACTTTATCGACACGGCCGATGTGTATGGTATGGGAGTGAGTGAAACGGTGATCGGAAAGTTTCTTACGACTATAGATAAAGAGTTCTTCGTGGCTTCTAAACTGGGCAGAAGACATGACGGCGACAATGCCTGGCCACAAAACTTCACTTATGAAAAAATGCGTGCTCATGTGGAAAGCTCTCTGGAGCATCTCCAGCTTGACTCGCTGTTCCTGGAGCAGCTGCATTGCATCCCGACTACAGAACTGGAGGCCGGACGGGTGTTTGATCATCTGCGCAGGCTACAACAGGATAAGCTGATCCAACACTGGGGAGTAAGCGTAGAAACTGCCGAAGAAGCAAAAATTTGCCTTCAGCAAAGCGGAATCGCATCTTTGCAGATCATTTTCAACTTGTTCCGGCAGCATTATGCTGAAGAGTTCTTTGTCGAAGCACAGGAGAAAGAGGTAGCCATTATCGCACGGGTTCCCCTGGCAAGTGGTTTGCTGAGCGGCAAATACAAAAAAGACAGTCAGTTCCTTCCCACAGATCACCGTAGCTATAATGCAAATGGAGAGGCCTTCAATGCAGGAGAAACATTTTCCGGCATCGAGTTTCAGAAAGGTGTAGACCTGGCCGTACAAATTGCCGCTATGTTCCCTGACGAGCGGACTCCTCAATGGGCCATCCGCTGGATTCTCGATCATCCTGGAGTGACCACAGTAATTCCGGGAGCTTCATCACCTGAGCAGGTACGATCAAATGCATCAGCCTCTTCGATGGACAGTTTGCCGTCTTCGGTCCACCAGCAATTGAAGGCACTCTACCAATCGGAAATCCGTCCCGGAATCCGCGGACATTTTTAATCATCATCATGCGCCGGGAAATCATCTTTCCCGGCACACTTTGAAGGTCAGAATTTGTAGCTTTACCGCGAAATAACCTGTTAGGCTCATATATTCCGCCAGAAGGCAGAGTCGAAGACCTCTAAAGTCGATTTAAGCATGATACAACCGATCACTCATGTGATTACCTGCTGCATTCTTTGCACATTGTTTCTTCTCCATATCCGAAGCCGTATCCCCGGGCTTTTTACTATCTGCCTGCTCTTATTTAGTTTACCGCTTTCTTCCCAGCAACGGGAGGTGCTGAAACACTATTCAACTGAACAGGGACTCTCTCATGACGGGGTTTTATGCATTACCCGCGACAAGGATGGCTTTATGTGGTTCGGTACCTGGGATGGACTGAACAAGTTCGACGGGAACACCTTTACTATCTATAAAAGTTATCCTGGCGACAGTTCCAGCCTGACCAACAACAAGTTCAGGAACATCATCGAAGATAAAAAAGGCTATCTGTGGGTTAAAACATACGACCATAATGTCTACCGTTTTGACAAGAATACAGGGAGATTTCTCGCGATCAACCGCCGGAATAACGTACGGAGCCTCAATATCAGCCGTATCTTTCTGTCAGATGACGGGAGTGCCTGGCTGACTACAGCCGACAAGGGTTTGCTGCATGTCGTCTTCAGTCCTTCGAAGAACGAACCGGCTATACATCATTATACAAGATCTGCCCTGGCTGCATTTAAGCTTCCGTCCGACTCTATAAGCTTCTTTTTTGAGGACAAGCAAAGGAACGCCTGGGTCGGTACAAATGCGGGACTGGTCAGAATAAGTCCATCTTCTTCCGAGGCAAGTTCCGCAAAGGCCCCTGCACAGCTGCCGAAGGTCTTTTCGCCACAGCTATCGTTCACTTGCGTAGCGGCGCAGGGAAAGAACCTCTACTTCGGCACGCGTGACGGAAGACTGGTCACATTTAACACGAACTCTAATCAGTTTCTCGTCAGGGACCTATGTCCGGGAAATTCCATAAATGCCCTTCATGTATCCCGTAGCCGCAGGCTCTATGCCACCACTTCGGGAAGGGGCTTGATCAGCATGGATCTCGAGACGCTGACGCCCACTATCGCCGGCAAGCAGCCGGGTAGCGCTTTTTTCTCGATCTATGAAGACCGGGGAGGCCGCCTCTGGCTTGAACCGGAGAAAATCGGCATCGTTAAATACGACCCTGCGAGCAGCACGTTCAAGACCTTCACACAGAAGAAAGACTCCCATTCGGTTAGTCCAAGCAACAGCTATATGGTTTTTGAGGACTCAGGGGGCAAACTCTGGACCCGCCTAAAAGACGGAGGTTTCGGGTATTATAATAGTACAGGGGATAAGATCGACTATTTTTATAACGAACCCGGATCTTCAGATCAGCAGTTCTCGAACATTGTTACAGCCGTTTACCCGGATCCTTCAGGCATCCTCTGGCTCGCTACTATTGATGGGGGCGTTAATAAAATTACTTTTCCGGGAAGCTACTTCAACCAGAGACTGATGGTGAAGAATCCCGTTAACAAGTCCCAAAATGAGGTGAGGGTCTTGTTTGAAGATTCACGTCGCCGCCACTGGGTGGGAACCAAAGCGGGAGAGCTGAGCGTTTTCCTCAACGGCAAAAAGCAAACGAACATCTTCGAAGGGATTGAGGCTTCTGCCATTGGGAAAGTCTACACTATCATGGAAGACAGTGATGGTGTGGTCTGGATGGGCACGAAAGGTTCGGGGCTGCTCACTGCTACTCCTCTCAACGCTTCCCGCACCCGTTACAATCTGAAGCTGTATCTCGCAGATCCGGATAACCCCGGTAGCCTGAGCCACAATACCGTTTATTCAATCGTTCAGGACAGTAGGAAGCGGATCTGGATAGGATCATTTGGCGGCGGTATCAATGAGGCCGTGAAGAGCTCCTCGGGAGTGTACTTTCGTAATAAGAATAATTTCTTCGCTTCATATCCAACCCGTGCCAACTACATCAGACACCTCTGTGAAGATCCGACCGGAAAGTTGTGGATTGCCACGACTAACGGCCTCGTTATTGCCGACACACGGAATCAGAAACTGAAGGCGAATTTCAAGTTGATCAGAAAGATTCCCAGCGACAGTACAAGTCTCGGAAATAATGAAGTACAGTTTATTTTCAGAGATCGCAGCAAGGCCATGTGGCTGGGCACCTTTGGCGGCGGTTTGAATAAGCTCGTGTCCGACTTAAAATCAGAAACGAGGAAGTTTCGTTCGTACACACAGCGTGATGGTCTTCCCAACGATGTTATTTTAAGCATCGCGGAAGATCAGTCCGGTAAGCTATGGGTGGCCACGGGCAAGGGACTAGTGCGTTTTGACAGCAAAGCGGGCACCTTCAGCAACTACGATTCCTATGATGGGCTCGGACAAGCTAAATTTTCGGAAGCTGCTGCTTTCAGATCGTTTAATGGCGATATGTATTTCGGCTGTCTCGAAGGCTACATTTCGTTCAATCCTTACAAAGTCGAAAACAAAAGAATAAAGGCCGGCATGGCACTCACCAATATTCAGCTGTACAATACAGATGTTATTCCGGGAGCACCAGGTTCGCCGCTGAGTAAGTCGCTGAACAATACCTCGCATCTGGAGCTTAGGTACAACCAGGACGTGATTAGCATTGACTACGCCGTCCTCGATTACAGGGCTGGTCATAAGATCAGCTATGCTTATATTCTCCGCGGGTATGATAAAGGCTGGCATATCGTCGGGAACCAGCGCAAGGCAACTTATACCAATCTTCCGCCGGGAGATTATGAGTTCGTTGTCAGGAGCCTGAATAAAGATATGTTCAGCAATGTGCCGGAAAAGAGTATCCGGATTACTGTCCTCCCTCCGCCCTGGCTTACCGTATGGGCATACCTGGTTTACGTGCTTGTTGCCTTGGCTCTCCTTGAAGGAGCCCGCAGGATTGTCGTCGCCATGATCAGGCTGCGTAACAAGGTGATTGTGGAAAAGAAGATGACCGACCTGAAACTGCAGTTCTTTACCAATATTTCCCATGAGCTCAGAACCCCTCTGACGCTGATCGTCAGTCCGCTCGACGAAATCAGCCGTACGGAACAGATTTCAGATCAGGGTAAGCACTATATTCATACGATCCGGAAGAATGCCGACCGTATGATTCGCTTCGTGAATCAACTGCTCGACTTCAGAAAGGTCCAGAGCGGCAAGATGCGTCTGGACATCTCACAGGTCGATGTGGTATCCTTGCTTCGTGGTATCGCCGCTCATTTCGATGGACTGGCCAAAGAAAAGAAGATTACCTTGTCTCTCGATTCAAACGACAGTACATTGCTGGCCTGGCTTGATCCTGCAAAAATTGACATTGTCGTTTATAACATCCTGTCCAATGCTTTCAAATTCAGTCCTGCGGGAAGCCAGATCACGATCCATGTCGCACGTAAAGAAGAAGACAGGTTTGAGATCCTGATCAGAGACCAGGGTCCCGGAGTTCCGGAAGATAAACTGCAGGAGATATTCGACCTCTACTATGAAGGCGATGCCTCGAGCAACAAGCTTAAGGGAACAGGTATCGGCCTGGCACTCTCTTCAGAACTCATCCGGGCCCATAAAGGGCATATTTCCGCCAGCAATAACCCGGAAGGTGGAATGACTTTCACTTTGTCTCTCCGGCTGGGTAAAGGCCATTTCTCCGAAGACGAGGTCAGTTTCGTGGAGTCGGAGAGCGCTTCCCCACATCCGCTTTACTCCGGGGTGGAGCATGTACCTACTCCAGTTTCGGAACTACTCAGTCAGGATGATTATATGGAACGTTTCCATGTGCTGCTCGTCGAAGACAACGTTGACCTGAGAACCTTTATGGCGGGCCAACTATCCACTTTCTGCAGGGTGTCTCAAGCCGGTCATGGTGGCGAGGGACTCGCGCTGGTTGAAATGTCTATGCCTGACCTCATCATCAGTGATGTTATGATGCCTGAGATGGACGGTATCCAGATGCTTGACCAGCTGAAGAATAATCCCGCTACCAGTCATATCCCGGTAATTCTGCTTACCGCAAAATCGTCAATAGAAGCGCAGATCGAAGGCCTGAACTATGGTGCAGACTTTTACGTCACCAAGCCTTTCGATATGCAATATCTTCTGGCACTCGTCGGGAATTTCCTGAAACGACGCGCGCAGCACGTAGCGTCTCTGGTGGCGGACGACAAAAAAATCGTTACGCTCCAGCCCGACGAAATTCTGATTAGCTCCAGAGACGAAGAATTTGTTAAGCAGGTCATCAGGATCGTGGAGACATCCATGGAAGACAGCAATTTCAACATTGACAGCGTTGCAGAAGCTGTAGGCTTTGGAAGAACCACCTTCTATAAGAAATTGAAGAGCCTCACGGGTATGGCACCCGTCGAGTTTGTCCGCGAAATGCGACTGAAGCGCAGTAAACAACTTCTCGATGCCGGAGAATACACCATTTCGGAAGTTGCTTATATGACCGGGTTCAAGAGCTCCGGCTATTTCAGCACCTGCTTCAGAGAGAAGTTCAAGCAGTCGCCTTCCGCCTATTTGAAAAGTGTCAAAGAAGATACTTATCCGGGCGAGATCTGACAATAGGAGCGGCTCCTGTGTTGAAATGCAGGAGCTTTGCCAAAAATTGAAAGTCTTACGTCAATTTCTGAATGTCACACGGACTTATATCGGATACTTTTGATTGATATACCAATTTGCTATGAACCCACACACCAAATTAACCGGCATTGCCTTGCGGAAGCTTCTGCCTTGTCTTTTTTTATTGCTATCGGCCACTATCCTGCTTGCAGCTCCAAAGCCCCCGGCATGGGTAGCGAAAGTCGGATCAGCTACCCTGAAGTTCAAAAAGCAAACCTTCCTGGCGAACAATTATGGTGCCCGGCCTGATGGCTACACGCTAAATACGCAAGCCATCCAGAAAGCAATTGATGAATGTGCGGCAAAGGGTGGGGGTGTAGTGAAATTCAGTCCCGGAAAATACCTGACGGGTTCACTGTTTGTACGGAAAAATGTCAACCTTCAGATCGATAAAGGTGTGGAAATTTTGGGTAGCCAGAACATCGCCGACTATCCCGAAATCGACACGCGTGTTGCCGGTATCGAGATGAAGTGGCCCGCCGCCCTGATCAATATCATCGGTCAGCAAAAAGCTGCCGTTACAGGTGATGGTATCGTCAATGCACAGGGTAAACCCTTCTGGGATTTCTACTGGAACCTCAGAAAAGAATATGAACCAAAAGGACTACGCTGGATCGTCGATTACGACGCAAAAAGACCCCGCACCCTGCTGGTTGCGGAGTCGTCTGATATTCTGATCAAAGGACCTGAATTCCAGCAGGCCGGTTTCTGGACCATTCAACTGCTTTATTCAACCCGCGTAACTGTAGACGGTGTGACCATCCGGAATAATATCGGTGGTCATGGACCGAGTACAGATGGTATAGATGTCGATTCTTCATCCTGGGTGTTGATCCAGAATAGTGATATAGACTGCAATGATGATAACTTCTGCTTAAAGGCAGGACGCGACTGGGATGGGCTGCGTGTGAACAGACCTACCGAGTATGTGGTCATCCGCGATTGTGTCGCCGGTGCAGGAGCGGGACTCCTGACGCTGGGTAGCGAGACCGCCGGAAGCATCAGGCATGTATGGGCTTCTAATCTGAAAGGGACAGGGACGGGAAACGGACTCAATATCAAATCCGCTACCACGCGGGGAGGTATTGTGGAAGATATCTGGTTTACCGATATCGAAATGACCAATGTGGCCAATATGTTAAAAGTAAGTATGAACTGGAATCCTGCCTACAGTTATTCCACGCTTCCTGCAGGTTATACGTTTGACAATATTCCTCCTCATTGGAAGGCCATGCTGACCAAGGTGGAGCCAGCTTCCAAAGGTATCCCTACTTTTAGAAACGTCAATATTTCCAATGTTCGGGTAAATGGTGTCAGAAACAAGGCGATCTGGGCAGAGGGACTTCCCGAGTCTATGGTAAGCGGATTTCAGTTTCAGGACATCACCGTGAACGCTGCAGCCAGTGCAGGATCGATCGACTACGCCAAAGACTGGACGTTTCAAAATGTGATGATCGAAACGCTGGATAGCAGTACCGTCGTCATCACCAACTCCAAAGAGGTAAGCATGCAAGCGAAGAGCAGATAGTAGGTGCAATTCTCGCATTTACAGGCCCAGGCGACAGTTTTTAAAACATTTCCGCCAATTTTTAAAAGCCGGTGAATGGCGCTGAGAATACATTTGTGCACCAGAAAACCAATATAACAAACAAATTATAGATGAAAGGAAGAAGTACAATCAGGGCGCTCTCGTAGCGTCCGAGGCTGTTTATAAACCACCACAAGAAAGGTGCGGTCCACAACCAGGATCGCCGGTCCGGCTGAGCTTACTCAGAAAACAACAGAGCTGTAAAGCCCGGCCAGTACGAAGCGGTCTCGCTTCAACTACGCAATTATTCACTAACAAAATTCATTATGGTAAAAATTAATTTACTAATCTGCTGTCTGCTTTTCTGCCTCTTCAACTCTTCTATTGCCCAGGTCAAAGAGATCTCCGGCGTCGTAAAGGAGAAAAGTAATGGCATGCCCATGGTGGGCGTGACTGTCATGGTCAAAGGTACCAGGCAGGGTAGCCAGACTGATGCTCAGGGAAGATATAGAATACCTGTTGCCGGAAAGCTTCCTGTCACACTTACCTTCAGCTCACTTGGTTTCAAAACATTCGAGAGAACTGTTACAGCGTTCCAGCCTGTCAACGTTAGCCTGGAAGAAGATGTAAGCAGTCTCGAACAGGTTGTTGTTATCGGTTATGCCAAGGTTAAACGTAAAAACCTGACCGGTGCCTCCTCATCGGTGGGTGCTAATGAGCTGGCTATTGCTCCCGTAACTACCGCCGCTCAGGCCCTGACCGGAAAAGCTGCCGGTGTAAACATCGTCACTCAAAGTGGTGCTCCGGGAGCTGACGTGAACATTACGATCCGCGGTGGTACTTCCATCACGCAAAGCACCGAGCCTCTGTATATTGTTGACGGTTTCCAGATGGATAACGCATTGCGCAATGTCGACATCAACGATATCGAGAGCATTGACGTAATGAAGGATGCATCCTCTACGGCTATCTACGGTGCCCGTGGTGCAAATGGGGTGGTTCTGATTACGACCAAGTCAGGAAAGTCAGGAAAAACGGAAGTGAGCTATAACGGTTACATGGGTATTGAAAAGCTCGGCAAGGAGCTTAGCCTGCTCGGACCTGAAGATTATACCAAATACCAGTTTGAATTTCAGAGTCTGGCCGGAAAGGAAACCAATTGGGCGACCTACTTCGGAGGAGATCCTTCAGCACCTGATTTCTATACAGGTGCCTATAGCCGGATCGCAAGCGACTATGGCACAAGAGAAGGCATCAATTGGCAGGACGTGGTTTTTGGCGGTTCGGCCATGAATAGAAACCACAACGTCAACATCAACGGAGGAACGGACAAAACCCGGTTCATGCTCAGCTATAACAATACGGGACAAGATGGTTTGATCAAAAAATTTGGCTACAACAAGAATGGTGTCCGTTTGAAGCTGAACCACGAGCTTTTTAAGGGTGTTCGCTCTGATTTTAACCTGAACTTTCAGGATACGCGGCTTGAAGGCGGCGGCTCTCTGGGAGGTGCACTTAAAATGACGATACTTCAGCCGGTTACAGGTGGTAAACTCTATACCAATGAGCAGCTGATCGGTACTGATATCAGCGACGATATGCTTGCTTACGATTCACAGTACGACGTATTCAATCCGATCATCACCAACGATGCAGTAACGAAGATCAACAGGAACCGTCAGTTCACCGGTAACGGTGGAGTGGAGGTCGACATTACCAAAGACCTGATGTTCCGTACTGCAGGAAGTTATCTGTGGAGACAGGTGAGATACGACTTCTGGGATGACGGCCGTACCAAATCGGCTGAGAACCTGGGTGGCCCTTATGGAAGCCGCGATAATAGCGAGCGGTTCACCTGGCAAATCACCAATACCCTGAACTGGGGACATAATTTCAACGATCATCAGGTGAATGCCTTACTGGGCCAGGAAAGTTATTACAATGAAGGAATGAACCTGGACAATTCTTATTATGAGTTCCCGCTCAATAACTTCGGCTTGAATGACGTGAGCATGGCTAAAAATAAGTTAAAGGCTAATGCGGGATCAGGGAAGAATGCCAATAGTATCTCTTCCTTCTTCGGTCGTGGTTCCTACAGCTATAAAGGTAAATACATTGCCAACTTTACGCTTCGTGCTGATGGTTCCTCCAAGTTTTCCGAAGGGAATAAGTGGGGATACTTTCCATCTGCTTCTGCAGCATGGCGCATCTCCGACGAGAAATTCATGGCCGGAAAGACAGTGATCAATAACCTGAAGCTTCGTGTAGGTTTCGGTACCTCAGGTAACTGTGAGATCGATAATAATATGTACGCCACCGACTACGGATCAGGAAGCTACGCCATTAACAACGGTGCGTTCCCTACACTGGTTCCCGGAAACGTCGTAGGTAATCCCAAGCTGGTATGGGAAAAGACGGTTTCTACAAATATCGGTCTGGATATCGACCTGTTTAGAAGCCGCATCAGCATGGGCTTTGACGTCTACAATAACGAATCCAACGATTTGCTGATCAGAAACAAGGTTCCTGAGTCTACAGGATACAGCTACCAATATCAGAATATCGGATCCGTAAGGAACCGTGGTCTTGAAATGGTTCTGAATACAGAAAATATTCGCTCTAATAATTTCAGATGGAACACCAATTTCAACATTGGCATGAACCGTTCGAAGGTACTGGCCATCTATGGAAGAGGTGATGCAGATTATCTGCAGCAGAATTATGACAGCCGCGTTGACTTTAGATTGGAAATAGGAAAGCCGCTCGGTCAGATGTATGGTTACCGTTATGACGGAGTGTACACGACGGACGATTTCATCCAAAACGCTAACGGCACGTATAAGCTGAAAGATGGTGTCGCTCGTGCGAAAGGAGCTTCGGTTGCTAATATTAAACCGGGAGATGTTAAATACAAGACATCGAGTGTCGATGCCAACGGAAATCCGGAATGGTCAACCAATGATCGCACCATCATTGGTAACGCCCAGCCTAAGTTCCAGGGCGGTATGTCGAATACCTTTGCATATAAAGGTCTTGATCTGACCGTGTTCATGAACTTTACCGTTGGCAACGACGTTTTCAACATGAGTTCACAGCGTTTTATCGGGCCATACCTGCCAAATCAGAATACACTCGATGTCATGAATGATCGCTTTACGCTGATCGATCCGCTAACAGGACGTGAAACCAAAGATCTGAGCAGATTGGCGGCCATGAACCCACAGCAATATGATGCAAATGCCATGTGGAGCCTGAATTCAAACAATAAAATTGCGATTACTGATGCCCTCGACTACTATGTTGAAGATGGCTCATTTCTCAGAATCAATACGGTAACTCTAGGTTATTCATTGCCGAAGCTTGCACTCAAGAAAGTGAAGATTAAAAATGCAAGGGTGTATTGTACGCTCAACAACCTGCATACTTTCACCAATTACAGCGGTTACGATCCTGAAGTATCAGCAACCTCAAGTGCGCTTACTGCCGGCGTCGATAACTCGGCATTTCCACGCGCAAAAAGTGTTGTTTTTGGTCTCAACCTAACATTTTAATCACGCAGATCATGAAAAGAATATTAAATATCACCTGTATAGCCGCTGCGGCATTGATGTTATCCTCCTGCAAGGAGTATTTGGAGATTCCCTCCGAAACGAAGTTTGACAGTGAAACCATTTTTCAAACTGTAGACCGGGCGGAGATGGTTGTGGTAGGAGCTTACTCCCAGACCTTTAACCGCGAGTTATATTATCAGTTGGGAATGGGCACTGACGAGTGTTTTTCGACCGAAGGCGAAACAAACAGTAAGAACCAGGTAGCCAATTACGTTTACACCACTTCAAATATTCCGACTTCTACCTATACATCCATGTATGCCGGTATCGAGTATGCAAACGTGGCGATCAGCGGACTTCAGAAAATGGATGTATCCACTGAAGCTGAGAAACGCAAGATCAACATGCTGCTGGGAGAAGCGTATGCTATCCGGGCGATGAACTACCTGAATATCGTACGATTCTTTGGCGATGTACCTTACGCAACAAAACCGGTTGCCGAAACAGGTATTTTCGAGTCTTCACGCGTTAGTCGCGATACCATCTATGATGGTTGTGTGGCCGACCTGCAAAAAGCTGTTGAGCTGCTGCCCTGGAAAGGCGAAGGGATGGTGCCCACACCTGAACGCTTCACAAAGAATTCCGCTTACGGAATATTGGCGAGAACAGCACTCTATGCTGCCGGATACTCACTCCGCTGGGATTTGAACAGCTACGCACCGGGTTCGGTAACTATAGCAAAGCGCTCGGATGCTACCCGCATCAAAGAGCTTTATAAAATCTCGGCAGATGCCTGCAAGGCTGTGATCGACAGAGGTGAGAACGCACTCCTTCCTAAATACGAAACCGTCTTCAGGGATCTGGTGAACGCACGCTACAATGCGGAGTCTATGCTTGAATACGGTCAGTATGGGAATGATAACAACGGATCCTCTGCCGGATATACCAACGGCATTTTTGTCCATACATCTTCCATGTTCGGAAAGAGTCAGCCCGCTATGGCGGCTCTGCCAACCTACTGGTTTGACTTCGGGAACGGCGATACCCGCCGCGACGTGACCATCTGCAATTACGGCATCAACAGCGACAACAGTCGCCAGATGAATTCCTACAGCAGCAACACTATCGGTAAGTTCCGCGTGAACTGGGCAGAAAAGATGGGTACCGCGATCAACAAGCGTGATATCAACTGGCCGGTACTGCGTTATTCTGATGTCCTGCTGATGTATGCGGAGGCCCTTAACGAATACAATAACGCACCTACGGCCGAGGCGAAAGCCGCATTTGAGAAAGTACGGGCACGCGGATATGCCGGAAATACGGCTGCTATGGGCACCACTCCAGGCGATTATGAAGGCTTCAAAAAAGCAATCATCAACGAACGTAAGCTCGAGCTGGGTTTTGAATCATGGAGAAGAACGGATCTGGCACGCTGGGGAATTCTGTATGAGACCTTAAGCGAAACCAAGGAGAAACTGGTCAGGTTAGCCGGCAAGACTCAGGAGTTTGCTGATGTTGATGCTTACCGGGTATATAAAAAGACGGTGGCTAACTCATTCTCCGATCCGGTTGTTGCTATACCCTATACAGGATATAAGCAAATGACGAGTGCAGACTCAACCCAAATGGTGAAAGACGGATTTGTCGTGTTGAGAATGCATGGCGCATCACCGCTGTACTCTCAAGGGGCACTTACCCCAACAGCCGCTGTAGTGAACAACCTGTTCCGCGGTCTGGAGAAGAACAAAGTGGAACTTCTTCCGCTGGCCATATCGATTATCGATGTGAACTCGGGGTTGGCGGGACAACAGCACCCTAAATACTAAAACCTAAATACTAAAGCATACAAGACTAAAGGCCTCCAGGGGCCTTTAGTCTTTTTTACACTTTGCCAGAGTCATGCCGTAAATCATGTGCGCTATGAGCAGCTGACCATAGAAACGCGTATACGGAATCTTCGGTTCTCGTGGATGCATTCTGAAAGTCAGCTCCCAAACCGTTATTCCTCCCAAACCGGCAACAGCACCGCTAATTAGGCCGTTCAGTAATGTCTGGCGCGTATGGGTTTTCTGCCAGTAAGCCTGCAGAGCAAGCCCAAGTCCCATTCCCACCTGATAGTGCGCCATCCATCCGATGGGAAGTGCCATCTTCTCGGCTGATCCGGGCAGGAAATCATCGGCAAGTTCAGCAAGCAACTCCGGCTCACGGAAGTTCTCCTCTTTTTTTCTCGCAACAGCATAGCTGTAGAGCGTCATCGCCGATGTGGCGACAATTCCGGACAATAATGTTTTGACTACATTCATATCAGTGTTTTTAAGACTAGTGCCATATTCTGTGCCAGTTTATATTCAAATCGTCAGAACCATCTCTCCAGTTTCAATCCGTAGGTGAGCAGGAGGTTCTCACTATCGGTCACCTCGATCCGGTTATAAGCGAGCGAACTGTTTAAGCTCAGCCAGGAGTTGAGTTTGAACCCCAGGTTGAAAGTAGAACGGAGATTGTAATCCCGTTTCCGGGTAAGTGAAGGTTGCCAGAACGTACCCCCATCCATCGTGAGCAGCTTTTTTACAATGAAACGGAACTGTAGCCTGAGTGAATTGCGATAGGTATGGTAGTTCACACGCGTGGTATCGTTCAGATGCAGATCACTCAGGTCATAGAGAATCCCGTCGCTGATATTCAGGTAAGCGTTCGGCCGGTCTACTATGCTGTAGGCCACGCCTGCGCCAGCCAGTAGCTGGTTGTTTATACGCAGGGAATAGCTGGTATTGTAGGTAGCAAGTCCCCAATAGTAGAAGTCCCTTCTCTTACCGTAAAGATTGAAATCGAGGGATGAGGAAAAGTCGTTATTGGTCAGGGTGCTGTTCGATTTACCATAGGCCCAGCTGTTGCCGAAGTTCAGCAGGATCTTTTTCTTCTTCATTTCAAAACGGACCTGATTATTCAGCAGGTAGGAGCTGCCGTCTTTTGCCCGGTTTATCGAACCCGTTGAGTTGAACAGCGCATGGTATTGAGTAGAATCATTAAACTGCGCGGAAAGCGGCGAGGGTATTGAAATGAGCAACAGCAGAGAGAGAAATTTATGCATATTCATCGGCGGTAGATCCATCATAGCGACAAATAAAATTGTGCATTGTTTTGATTCAGGTAATTGACGCAATCCCTTGCGGAAAGTGCTCTGATTCTCAAATTGCATACCTGTTTTCCTGTTTGTGCCAACTATTTGCACAGGATGTTGTTTCTCTTATATGATTGTACAAATGCATAATGATGAAACCTCGAAAGAACTTTCAGCAATCGAAAAGTTACTCTCTTATTCTCTTGAGGAAGTAAGCATTTTCGATGAGCTTGCCGAGGATAAGGCCAGCGGAAAGTTCCGCTCTGCCTTTGCCAGGTATTCGTTCCTGCGCGAACAACAGGCGATGAGCATGAAGTTTTACCTTCGTTCAAAAGGCTTACGTCTGAAACCTACGTCGGACGGCGCCGGTGACAAGGAAGGACATTCGTGGGATGAATTGAAGCAAGCACTTGGACGCTCAGATTACGCTGCCATCGCGCGCATTACTGGCAAGGCTGCCAGACACACAGTGCACCTCTATCTCGATGCACTGAAAAACACACATACCCGCAATGCGTCCATACGCAGGATGCTGACTGAGCATCTTAAGCAAATTAAAAAAATCAACGCTTCCCGGTCCTAAGATCGGAAAATCCTCAGGAGGTGCCGGTCTACTAAGTGCGGGCATCTTCTGATCATCTTCTCTATGAGTATCCCCTGAAAGCGTAGTGACTCCACTTGGATTATTCGCTCCAACTTCCAAACCTAAATTGACCAATATGGAAATTAAGTAGCGATCAATCTGAGCGAAGCGCAGCCGACGGAAGAAGAGAGAGAAGTCCTGGCGTCAATGAACTACTACGGGAATAAGATTTTGGCGGCGTTGCTGCCCCTGTCAGGATAAAGGCGCGGACTAACCCCGGAGTGCGGCAGCTAAACAGCACAGAACGAACGTTATCGGGGAAAGGGCAACACCTGGAAAAGATGATGCTCCGATTATAAAAGGCAGGAGAATTAGTATTTAGAAAAACGTATGTTTGCGCCCTGCTGAAAAGGACCCAGGCTGTCTAAGAGGATGATAATGTTATCTTTTTTGTAACATAATGGCTTTTTCTGCAACTAACTACAAAAAAATAACGCAATCAAATGAAACTCTTATCTCTCCTGTGCGCACTCTTTATTTCAATCAACGTCTTTGCACAGATGCCTCCGGCAGCAGCAACCAAGGGACGGATCTCGGGTGTAGTGATCGACTCGCTAACGAAAAAGCCGGTCGAATATGCTTCGGTTGCACTAACCATTGCCGGAGCAGCAAAAAGCGTTAATGGCGCACTGACGGATGCCAAGGGTGCTTTCGTTATGGACAACGTTGTTCCCGGAAAATACAAAGTCAGCGTAAGCTTCATGGGCTATAAGCAGAAAGAAGTGAACGATGTAGTTACTACAGGAGCGAAGCCCGATAAAAACCTGGGCCGGGTCATTCTGGCGCCGTCGTCTAACCTGCTGAAAGAAGTGGCCGTTACGGGTGAAGTGCCGATGGTCGAGAACCGGGTGGATAAGGTGGTTTATAATGCCGAAAAGGACGCAACGGTTTCCGGTGGAAATGCGGGTGACGTTTTAAGAAAGGTGCCGATGTTATCGGTTGATCAGGATGGAAATGTTTCGCTCAGAGGAAGTCAAAACGTGCGGATCCTCATCAACGGAAAGCCTTCGGGTGCGGTAGCGGCGAGCACAGCAGATGCGATGCGGATGTTGCCGGCTGACCAGATCAAGAATGTTGAGGTTATCACCAGCCCTTCCGCCAAATATGATGCAGAGGGAACCGGCGGTATCATCAATATCATCACTAAAAAAAGGGAAATATCAGGTGTAAGCGGATCCGTCAGCGGCGGTGTTGGTACTCGTCAGAATAATGGAAATGCCAACCTGAACATCAACAAGAACCGTTTAAGCATCACAGCTAACCTCGGAGGGAATGGTTCATGGCCACAGACAACCAGGACGATGAACAACAGCTTTGCCCCGGTATTAGGTACAAGATCCATACAACAGGGCGAGAGTAATACAAAGCGTTTTGGCGTAATGGGTTCGGGCAATGTGAGCTATGATTTTAACGACTATAACAGCCTGTCTACAGGGATACGCGTGAACCGGGGACAGTTCAAAACCGACGGGTCCTCTTTTAACAGCAGAACCTTCCTGAGGGAAGACGTGATGCAGAGTGAGGAGTATTCTTTTGATAATCTGAATAAGACCACTTTCAGCGGTTTTGACTGGAATGCTGATTATACGCATAAGTTTAAAACTCAGGGTCATGAACTGAGCCTTGCAGGGCAGTGGAGTCACAGCAAGAATGAGACGGATTTTTCGTCTTTGTATTCTATACTGACCCGTGCCGATCAGATGGGTAATAATGACGCTTCGAACGATGAATATACCGTTCAGCTAGACTATAGCCTGCCGCTGAATAAAGTGTTCAAACTGGAGCTAGGTGGAAAAACTATCACCCGGGAGATTACCAGTAATTCCCTTTTCAATACAGCGGTAAATGGCGGTGCCTTTGAATATAATCCGCTGCTTTCTAATATCTATGATTATAATCAGGACGTCCTCTCGGGATACTCAGTCTTGAGTATACAAGCAAGCAAAAGTGTAGGCATCCAGGTGGGGGGACGTCTGGAACGTACCGAGATTGAAGGACAGTCGGCAGCCGGATCTTCAGAGCAGTTAGCTGTATCCAATGACTACACGAATTTTATTCCGAGTTTCGCTATCTCAAAAACGTTTAAGAACTTTCAGACTCTCCGTCTAAGCTATAGCAAACGCATTCAGCGTCCGAGCCTGCAATATCTGAATCCATTCCGTGATATCAGTAATGACCAGTTCCAGAGGCAGGGTAATCCGGCTTTGTCGCCAGAGGTATCACAGACTGTTGAGCTCGGTTTTTCCAAAATGATTAAAACCTCTATGATCAATACCTCTGTGTATTTCAGACACACGGCGGATATTATCGAGAGCATCACACGTCCGGATCAATATGAAGGCCGTTCCGTTACTCTGACATCATATGATAATATTGGAACCAATAACTCCGTAGGAGCAAGCTTTTTCGGCTCTGTAAGTCCTGTAAAGGGAACTACCATCCGCGGTAACTTTGATATTTACTCGTATAAACCAAGTACGGGTATGTCGTTTTCCGATCTGGCTGGCGAATCTAAAACCTATGCCCTGTATAAAGCGTATATCAGCGGGTCAGTTACCTTACCTAAGGACCTGATTGCGGAGACGTTCTACATCCTGAACTCACCAAGAAGGACATTCCAGGGAGAGAGCCCATCTTTCAGCATGTGGCAGGTTTCCTTCAGTAAGCAGATTCTGAACAAGAAGGCTAAAATCGGACTGAATGTGATTGATCCGTTCAATGAAACGAAACACTTCAAGTCGAATATCAACAGTCCCGAGTTAGTTCAGGTTCAGGATTTCGGAATTCCGTTCCGCTCCGTGGGGATCAACTTCAGCTATACGTTTGGTAAAACGAACTTCAATCCACAGCCGAGAAAGAAGAGAGGCGTTAGCAATGATGACCTGAAACAGGATGGTGGACAGACAGGTCAGGGTGGTATGACGAATTGATTTTTCGTACCTTCGCGAAAAATTAATTTTCATGTCTGAGCTAAGCATTTTCTCGTATCTGCCAGCAGACGATCCAGAAGTTCTGGAGCAGCTGCAGGACCGGATAGAACTCGTTAGGCACAAGCTTAAATTTGTTGAGCTTGTGCCAACTGTCGCCTGTATAAGCAGCCTGTCGCCCCTGAAATTAGCGGGAGGTTTGGTTCCTGAACTGATCAGGCTTGCAGGCGGGACGCCGGTTGAACTTGAGGATCTTGCTGCTGCAGACCCGCAATACATCATCGTTGCGCTGGAGGGTTCTCCTCTTAACACAGCGATGAGCGAGGTAGAAACGCTTATGGCGCTGCCTGGATGGGAATCTCTTGACGCCGTGAAGAATGGCAGGATCTATCTTGCAGACGGTGAGGGTCATTTCTCTGACTCGCCAGCAGGCATTGTGGAGACGATTGAAATGATCGGAGAGATCCTTAATCCCAAGCAGTTCGCGTTTGGTTATGAAGGTGAAGGCTGGATAAAGTTCGGCGTCTAAAACAGAACCTCTGTCGGGCTGTTCATAAAGAAAAACATCCATGGCGATTTTATTTGAGCCTATTCAAGTCAGGAGCATTGAGTTCCGGAACCGCATCGTTGTGTCTCCGATGTGTCAATATTCAGCAGAAGAAGGTTATGCCAACGACTGGCACCTGGTCCATCTGGGGAGCAGAGCAGTTGGCGGTGCAGGATTAGTCATCGCGGAAGCGACTGCGGTCTCTCCCGAAGGCCGGATCTCACCGGGCGATCTCGGGATCTGGCTGGACGATCATATCCCTATGCTTAGCCGGATAGCAGCTTTCATCCATGAACAGGGCTCCGTAGCAGGTATCCAGATTGCGCATGCCGGACGGAAAGCCAGTCACGATGCCCCCTGGAAAGGCGGCTCTTTTCTTTCAGAAGATGAAGGAGGATGGAAGACTGTCGGACCTTCAGCTTTGCCCTTTGCCGCGGGAGATTCTCTTCCTCACGCGTTAACAGCTGAAGGGCTGGAGAACGTAATAATTGATTTTCATGCTGCTGCTAAACGAGCGCTGGAGGCAGGTTTCAAGGTTCTTGAAATACATGCCGCACACGGCTACTTACTTCACGAATTTTTGTCGCCTTTGTCAAACTTCCGGACCGACGAGTATGGAGGTTCTTTTGAAAACCGTAGCCGTTTGCTGGTGGAAGTAACCGAAGCAGTGAGGAAGGTCTGGCCGGAAGAGCTGCCTTTGTTTGTGCGCATCTCTGCCAGCGACTGGGTTGAGGGGGGCTGGACACCGGATGACTCAGCGCAACTTGCAATTATTCTGAAGGAAAAAGGTGTCGATGTTGTTGATTGCTCATCAGGCGGGAACGTGCCGAATGCTCAAATTCCTGCAGGTCCGAACTACCAGGTTCCATTTGCAGAACAGGTGAGGCGTGATGCTAATATTCTGACTGGTGCCGTGGGCATCATTACTGATGCTCATCAGGCTGAAGATATATTACAAAAAAGGCAAGCAGATTTTGTTCTGCTTGCCCGTGAGATGTTAAGGGATCCTTATTTCCCCATGCATGCTGCACAGCAGCTGGGTGTTGAAATGGATTGGCCTGTACAATATGAAAGAGCTAAAAGATCACGTTAAGATTCTTAAGCACCCGCGGCCAGTATCTGCTGGTCGGCGGATATAAATTTGTTCAGTGCTGATTCAAGATTCAGATAGTCGGATACATAATCCACTTTCTGAGGACCGTTAATGAACAGAGTTGTCTGATTTTTAATCGTGTTGATGATGGCTGGTGTAAGCTCTTCAGGAAGAGCAGGACAGCCGAGGCTACGACCCAGACGGCCATGTTGTTTAACGAAATCCTCGTTCACGTAGGATGCTCCGTGGATAACGACTGCACGATTAAGTGCATTTGAATTATAAGCATTATCCATTCCGTTTATCTTCAGCGACAAACCATGTTTACCGTGGTAAGTATTTGCAGTCACATAGAATCCCAGACTACTTTTGTTGGACTCGGCGATATTGGAGAAGCTGGTGGCATAGTTGTCGCCACTTCCTTTACCATGTGCTACGAGTGTGTGAAACAGCAGCTTTTTGGCGTTCAGGTCGATGATCCACATTCTTTTCTCGGAGCTGGGTTTATTGAAATCGACAACAGATAGTATCTGTTTGGTATCTGATAGGCGACCTGCATCTTTCAGGTTATAATACCCTGTGATAGCTTTGGCAAACACGTCATAGTCAAGAGATGCGTCGGCAAGTCCCGCAGCTGTATAAACACCAGATATATACTGGTCAAACAGACTGGCTGCAGACATTACTTTTTCTTCTTTAACTGTAGACTGGCTTATTTCTTTCCTGATTTCGGGATGGTTGCTGATCTCTGTATCTGACTTCAATCCCCATCCGATTGCCGGAATGCTGAGTGCTAAAATGATGTAAGTTGCCCCTTTTAAAATCCTGTTCTTCATAAATTCCCCCCGTTGATTTGAAAAGTAAGGTTTCTTTCTATAAGCAGATGAATTAGGTTGTGTGTGTAGCGGTTAACAGTACAAATATACGGAAATTATTTTGGATGTCAAATAGTTAGGTCACGGGAAGGTCAGAATCGTGGGACAATTAGCCGCTATCCTAACCCTCCCGTGATCGATCAGCGTGAACATACATGAATACCTATAATCAATTCATTAGGTATGAATTTAGCATAAAGGTTCCGCTTTGGCAGCTGATCTTTCCCTCAGCCAGACGTTCTTATGGATTTTTGAAAAGATCAAGGTTTACAGCTTCTCCCATTCTTTTGTAGCCGGCTTCGTTAGGGTGCAGGAAATCATTATCGTGCATATTGGGTAATATTACCCCGGGTTCCCCGCTGACCATAGCCTTATCAAAATCGATCACACCATCGAATTTTCCACTGTTTCTGATCCACTCGTTTACATAGGTGCGAGCTTCCTGACGGAAAGGCGCATCATAGAAGGATTTGGCAAAGGGAAGAATGGTAGCGCCATAGACTTTGATTCCTCGGGCATGGGCCTTATTGATCATCGTTTCGTAAGCCTCGGTTAGCATTTTGGCCAGAATAGGCGCGTTTTCGGCGTTTCTGATGCCGCCAATATCATTAATGCCCTCCAGGATGATGAGCCACTTTACTCCTTGCTGGTCGAGTATGTTGTAGTCGAAGCGTTCGAGGGCTGTCGGGCCCAGCCCCCCTCTGAGCACGCAGTTGCCCCCGATGCCGAAGTTGAGAACGCTGATGTTCTTTGTACGGGAGTCTGCGAGCAGTCTTTGAGAAAGGATGTCGGTCCACCTGTTTTGTTTATTTGTACCAGAGCCTCGTCCGTCAGTGATCGAGTTTCCCATTACTGCGACAGCAGCTGAATGTTTGCTGGCATTGACGTCGATGTTCATGATGCTGTACCAGTGATCGGTTTTAATCGGAGTGTCAAAAACGGCCTTCGCTGACTGGTCGCCTCTTACGAGGTAGGAAGTAGTACGGGATCCCGGATGTCCGCTGACTGTCTTGCCGGCTTTACCATAAAAAATCGTAATTGCCAGCAGGGAGTTAGGTTTCAGGTTGAAGCTGAGCGGATCAGAGTAGATGTCAGCTCCGGGTGCGAGCGCAAATCCCTTTTGATTGCTGAAGCTTAGGCTCCGGATGCTTTCCGGAATAACCTGGCAACTATCTGCAGGTAAGGCGACGGACACGGCATTTACGACCAGGGAATCCTTGCTGTAGGCATTAGAAAGCCGTAAACGGATGTTTTTACCTCCAATCGAAACTCTTACAATCTGTCTCAGGGTGTTGCTGGACAGGCCGGGATCGGGTGGCATATTATGCGGTTCTACCTGCATAGGGGCCGTGGCCCATGTTCCCACCCAGCCGGAGGATCTCTCTGCAGAGGCTGAAGAAGATTTTTTTAACGAACAGGAGAGGGACAGACTCAGCAGGGAGCATATTAGTAGCGTGTGTTTAATCAGTTTCATTGCAGAATGGGTGCTTAGGTTATGGTATAAATCGGTTAGTTTTTACAGGTCTTGGATAAGCAAATGTAATGAAGCGGCCTGCGTTCTCTTGCGATTTTTATTCGGGAAAATGGCATAAATGTTCATATCCCCGGCAAAGGAGTACACCGCACCGTGTGCTGTCAGGGCTTACGAGCGGATGCGTGAACGAGCGGGAAAGAAGGCGAGGAGGGCTGCAAGGGGAAGGACCGAGTCTGTTGCTTAACATTTGTTCTATGATTATAACATTAATAACCCCTGAAAATCACTATTAATACCGTTTTTGGCTGTGTGAAAACTAGTCGTAATATCATTCAGCCTGAAGGGTAGCTTTCGGTGTGTGTGAAACGATTAAGACCCATTATTAACCAGTTAACATTAAGCGTTTTGAACAGTAAATTTCTACTCTCGTTCCTGTTCCTTCTGGCACATTTAGTTGCTTTAGGAGGTGAAAAGGAAAATTCCGGTTTTGTTTATTTCAAGGATCAGGGAAACTACTTCCCGCTTACAGAAGGAGGTGTACCCATTCCTGTTGTTGTTGATGATCTCGACTTCAAAGGTGTTCTTCATGCGGTAGGGAACTTGCGGGAAGATTTCAAAAGAGTGACCGGACATGCTCCTCAGTCATCAGGCGGGAAGTACCGGATCATTATCGGAACGGCAGGTAAGTCGGCCGTTATAGACGGTCTGATCAGGTCAGGTAAAATAGCAAAGAAAAATTTGGTTGGTAAGAACGAAAAATTTATTATCGAAGTTGTCAAAAATCCTGTGCCAGGTGTAGAATCTGCCCTGATTATTGCTGGCAGCGACAAGAGAGGAACGATCTATGGAACGTATGAACTCTCCACCCAGATAGGCGTGTCGCCCTGGTATTACTGGGCAGACGTTCCTGTGAAGAAGCACACAGAGCTGTATGTCAAGCCTGGAACATATACGCAAGGCGAGCCAGCAGTGAAGTATCGTGGGATATTTCTGAATGACGAAGCTCCGGCTTTGAGTGGTTGGAGCAAAGCCACTTTCGGAGGGTATAACCATCAGTTCTATGAGAAAGTATTTGAGCTGATTCTGAGACTTAAAGGAAATTTCCTTTGGCCTGCTATGTGGGGTAATGCCTTCTATGATGACGATCCGAAAAATGGACAGCTTGCCGATGATCTTGGTATTGTTATGGGAACCTCCCACCACGAGCCGCTTGCCAGGGCGCAGCAGGAGTGGAAGCGTCATGGAAACGGAGGTGCATGGGATTATAGTGCTAATGCGGCTGGTTTGAAGGAATTCTGGAAGGGGGGAATGGAACGTGCGAAGAACTGGGAAAGCCTGATCACCATTGCGATGCGTGGCGATGGAGATGAACCAATGAGTGAAGATCAGAATAAGGATTTGCTGGAGAGGATCGTCAAAGATCAGCGCCAGGTCATACAGGAAGTTACAGGTAAGAAAGCGGAGATGACACCGCAGGTCTGGGCTTTGTATAAAGAGGTGCAAGACTATTACGATTCAGGTATGCGGGTTCCAGATGATGTTACACTTTTATTTTGTGACGACAACTGGGGTAACGTGAGAAAGCTACCGGAGCTGACTGCTAAAAAGCGTAAGGGAGGCTATGGGATGTATTATCATTTCGACTATGTTGGTGCACCCCGAAACTCAAAATGGATAAACGTTAGCCAGGTGCAACGCGTCTGGGAACAGATGAACCTAACTTATCAATATGGAGTGGACCGTATCTGGGTAGTGAATGTGGGCGACTTAAAACCGATGGAGTACCCCATTTCCTTCTTCCTGGATATGGCCTGGAATCCTAACCGCTTCAATGCAAATAACCTTTTGCAGCATACTGAAGAATGGTCTGCGCAGCAATTCGGCGATCAGTATGCGAAAGAAGCAGCTAGATTAATCAACTTATATACGAAGTATAATCACCGGGTCACCCCGGAACTGCTGGATGATAGAACATTTAGCCTGGCCAACTACAACGAATTTGAAACAGTGGTGAAAGACTATCGCAATCTGGTTATCGACGCTATGCGCTTATATTATCTCATCCCTAATGAATATAAGGATGCATTTGATCAGCTGGTGGTATTCCCGATCAACGCATGTTCCAATGTTTATGAGATGTATTATGCTGTCGCAAAGAATAAGTTCTACGCAGCAAAAGGGGATGAGCAGGCGAATTATTGGGCCGATAAAGCGAAGGAGCACTTTCTTCAGGATTCCGTTCTAACCCTTCATTATAACCAGGATATCGCAAACGGCAAATGGCCTCACATGATGGACCAGGTGCGTATCGGGTACAGAAGCTGGAATAATCCGCCGAAGAGTATTATGCCGAAAGTACAATATGTGCAGGCAAAGGCACCGGCAGAAAAGGTATTTGTGGAGGAAGAAGGGGTCGTATCTATTGAAGCGGAAAATTTCAGAACATCTTCGAATAGTAAAAAGGTGAGCTGGACAGTGATTCCAGATCTGGGTAAAACGCTATCGGGACTGACAACGATGCCTGTGACGGAGACTCCGGATAAGCAGGTTTATGTGGAATACGAAATGGATATTAAAACGACTGGAAAAGCAAAGCTGATCGTCTTAACATCTCCAACACTGAACTATAATGCGAACCGTGGTTTGCGCTATGCGGTGTCTGTAGATGGCGGTGCGGAGCAGGTAGTCAATATCAACGGGCACTACAGGGGTGAGCTGGGTCGCTGGCAGGCGCAAAGGATCATTGAATCGACCACCGAGCACGAGATCGGTAAAGCAGGATTGCATAGGATCCGCATCCGCCCACTGGAACCAGGGATCGTTTTTCAAAAGATCATGCTGGATCTCGGCGGACTTAAGCCATCATATATGGGAGCGCCGGAAAGCAAGCGCAGTCAGAACTAAATTCAAGCCAGGTTAGGCGCTCGTTATAAATCAAAATGCCGGTCCATTGTGTTGGACCGGCATTTTGATTTTGTACCAGACGTTTTTGACGCTTCTGCAAACGTAGTAGTTCTGTTATTTATCGGGATATAACAGATATTTCTTTCTCATCTTTCTGAATTCTTTTAAGCCTGGTTCCCAGCTTTTGCGAATCTCGGCTTCGGATTTACCGGCGATGATGCTTTCTCTTAAGGTGGCGGTGCCTGAGCGGTAGTCGAAGCTGCCAACAGCCGGATGAAGAGTATGATCAAAGAACTTCTTTTTATCCGGAAAAGCATTATACATCTCGATAAGCCATGACAGGTTGATTTGCCCGGTCTTCCTGAGTATATTGGTGTCGTAGTTCCGAAGATCTATTCCGTAGCAAACGCTGTCTTTGTATAGTGGGTTTTCACTCATTCCCTTGATACCGACCGGTTTGAAGGAGAACTCGTATTTTTCCTTCAAATCAGGTGCACCCAATACAGTAAAGGGCATATATGTGCCTCTCCCATAGTTGATCATGGTTCCTTCGAACAGACACATGGAGGGGTAAAGTAGAATGGACTGCTGGGTGTTTAAGTTCGGGGAGGGGTTGACAGGAAGCTCATAAGGCATGCTGTGGTTGTAATTGGCCACTTTGATGATATTGAGTTTGCATTTTGGGTACTTGTCCATATAGCCCTCTCCGTTAAGCATCAGAGCAAACTCACCAATAGTCATGGCGTGGGTAATGGGGATTTTATGCTGGCCGATGCCTGACTTGAATTTGTCTTCGAGAATCGGTCCATCGATAAAGTAACCGTTTGGATTCGGGCGGTCGAAGATCATGAGCTCTTTGCCGTTTTCAGCACAGGCCTCCATGACATCTTCCAGTGTATTCAGATTAGTATAGAACCTGCAGCCTACATCCTGAATATCAAAAATTACCAGGTCTACGTCTTTAAGTTGCTCCTTAGAAGGCTTCTTAGCTTTTCCATACAGAGAGAAGATGGGGATGCCGGTCTTTGCGTCCACTTCATCATCAACGTGATCTCCATTGCTGGCATTTCCTCTGAAGCCGTGTTCAGGTCCGAATACCTTTACGATTTTGATGCCCAGGCTTAACAGGCTGTCTACGCTGAGCTTGTTGCCGATGATGGATGTTTGGTTAGCCACCATTGCCACGCGTTTCCCTTTCAGGTAGGAGAGGTATTTGTCCGTCTGGTCTGCACCGGTGATGATTGATGTTTTCCCTTTTGGGGCATCCGCTTGTGTTTTGGCCAGTAGCTCAGGACAGAGACCAGTCAGGAGTAAAAGTAAAATTAGGAACGAGGCGGCTTTCTTCATTTTTCAAAATGCTGAGTAAGGGTGAGTTGATTCTCTAAGCTAAATAAAATAAACAGCACAAGCAAGAGTTTGCGTTTTTATCATGATTGTGGCATAAAGCAGCATTTAGACTCGATGAGGAATCGGCTCACAAATAAAAAGGCCTGAGATCTTGCGATTTCAGGCCTTTCGTTGAATTTTTTGAGATTATTTAGGAAAGCAGATTTCTCCAGCTTACGCGTTCTCCGATGATTCTTTCTAATTGATCTGCAGCAACACGCTCCTGTTCCATTGAGTCGCGGTGACGGATCGTCACTGTATTATCTTCTAAGGTTTGATGATCTACCGTGATACAGAAAGGAGTACCGATTGCATCCTGACGGCGGTAGCGTTTTCCGATAGCGTCTTTTTCTTCGTAGATAACATTATGATCAAGTTTCAGCAGATTCATGATCTCTCTAGCTTTTTCAGGTAAGCCATCTTTCTTCGTCAAGGGGAAGATAGCTGCCTTTACAGGAGCCAGGGCAGGGTGTAAACGCAACAGGGTACGGCTGTCCTTTTTGTCTTCGGTGCTGATATCCTGCTCTTCGAAAGCGTTGATCATGGTCAGCAGGAACATACGGTCAAGACCTATAGAAGTTTCGATTACGTAAGGTACATAGTTGCCGTAAGGTTTGCCTTCTTCATTCAGATCGTTATCGAAGTACTGCATTTTCTTCCCTGAGTATTCCTGGTGCTGTGTCAGATCGAAGTCTGTACGGCTGTGGATACCTTCTACTTCTTTGAATCCGAATGGGAATTGGAATTCGATGTCGGTAGCGGCGTTTGCATAATGCGCTAATTTAGTATGATCGTGGAAACGGTATTTCTCAGGAGAAGTACCCAAAGCCTGGTGCCATTTCAGACGTGCGGTCTTCCAGTAGTCGAACCACTTCTTGTCTTCTCCGGGGCGTACAAAGAATTGCATCTCCATCTGTTCGAATTCACGCATACGCATGATGAACTGGCGTGCGATAACCTCATTACGGAATGCCTTACCGATTTGTGCGATTCCGAAAGGGATCTTCATACGACCTGACTTCTGCACATTGAGGAAATTGACGAAGATCCCCTGAGCAGTTTCCGGACGAAGGAAAACTTCTTCGCTTCCTTCCGCCATCGCACCGAACTGAGTGCTGAACATCAGGTTAAACTGGCGTACTTCAGTCCAGTTGCGCGTGCCTGAAACCGGGCAAGCGATTTCATGGCTGACGATCAGGTCACGAAGAGTACTCAGGTTTTCTGATTTCAACGCGGCGTCCATGTCAGCCTGCAACTGGTCGGCCTTATCTTGTTTGCCGTCTTTTTCGTAGCGGGCGATCTTATCTTCTAAAAGCTGATCAGCACGGTAACGCTTTTTAGAATCTTTATTATCGATCATCGGATCGTTGAAGCCATCAACGTGTCCGCTGGCCTTCCATACTTTAGGGTGCATGAAGATGGCAGCGTCAATGCCTACAATGTTTTCGTGCATCTGCACCATTGCTTTCCACCAGTATGTTTTGATGTTATTTTTTAGTTCAGCGCCTAGTTGCCCATAATCGTAAACGGCACTTAAGCCATCATAAATTTCGCTGGATTGAAATACGAAGCCATATTCTTTGGCATGGGAGATCACATTCTTAAAGATCTCGTCGTTATTTTTACTCATGATGCTACAAACTTAAATTTTTTATACGATTATCGTATATACTCCTGGCGTTTGTTTGCTCCTAAAAACTGCCCAGGTTTACTAATTTAGCGCGATCGGAGGCGTTTTTCCGAATCAACGGTATAGGATTTTCACATATATGAGCATAGTAGTTAAACACCTGACGAAAGTTTACGGCGCGCAGAAAGCGATAGACGGGATTTCTTTTTCGGCCAATAAGGGCGAAATACTGGGTTTTCTTGGTCCGAATGGTGCCGGGAAGTCGACTACCATGAAGATCCTATCCTGCTTTATTCCACAGACTTCCGGATGTGCAGAAGTTGCCGGCTTTGATGTAAGCAGTCAAGCGATGGAAGTGCGCCGGCATCTGGGTTATCTTCCCGAGCATAATCCTTTGTATCTGGATATGTACGTGAAGGAGTCGCTGGGCTTCATAGCCGACATTCATCGGATTGGGCGTAAGCAGGAGCGAATTGCTGAAATTATAGACATTGCCGGCTTGGGCAGGGAACAGCATAAGCGTGTGGGTGAGCTTTCAAAAGGATACCGGCAGCGGCTGGGTATTGCACAGGCGCTGATCCATGATCCTCAGGTGTTGATACTGGATGAACCGACCTCGGGTCTGGATCCGGCACAGCTTGTCGGTTTGCGGGCATTAATCAAAGAGTTAGGGAAAGAAAAGACCATCATTTTCTCCACCCATATCATGCAGGAGGCCGAGGTGCTCTGCGATCGCGCGGTTATCATCCATGAAGGCAGGATCGTTTCAGACTCGACGCTTCCGGACCTGATGAATAGTTATCCGGGACTCAAGTTAGAGGACATTTTTCTGCGTCTGATCGGATCGATTCTGTAAAAGTATCAACAAATTGTTAGTGGGGACGTTAGTGTTTTGACAATTAAAGTCTTACCTAACAACAACACTATGAAAAATGTATTTCTATCTTTCGCATTTGCGTTGGTTGCCGGTTTTGCCAGCGCACAGGTCACCACGCCACAGACATCTTCTGCCTCCCAGGAAGCGGCGATCTCTGAGGGAAACTGGATGATTGGAGCCGGAATAGGATCGACGAATTACAATTTCGATACAGAAACGTTTAATATTAGTCTGGAACCACGGGCTGCGTATTTCATCACGGATAATGTAGCTGTCGGTGCTCAGGTAAAATTAGGACTAACCGCTTATGACGGCGGTTCCGTATTCGAATACGGGGTAGCACCATTAATCAGATATTATTTTCCGGAAGGGGCAACCCCGACCAGCAGATGGTTTGCTGAAGGTACAGTGGGTGTAGGTGGAAGTCATATCAAGGACAATGATAATGACGAGCCTGTTTCGCTGCTGATCGGTATCAGCGGAGGATATTCCCATTTCGTGAGTCGTACTGTAGCACTTGAAGCAGCTCTTGGATATACCTATAATAAGTCAGATGTGGGTGCTGGCAGTGGAATGTCAGGATTAGCATTGACGCTAGGATTCAATATCTATCTGCCAGGGCAGGCCAGGTAAGCGAGATTATCACCCAATCATTGAATTAACCGGACTGGATCCGGAAATTCAAAGCGGGCTTTTGAACATCTTTTCAGAGTCCGCTTTGAGATTCCTGCAACTATTGTTGAAGATAGCGGTTTAACCACCTCCGAAATATAAATTTTATCTGCGTTGTAGGATAAGATTGATTTACTTTGTACTACAGATATGAAAAGAATAGTCATTGGCTTGTTGTTTGGATTCATCGTTCAGGAATCTATAGCCCAGCAAACTTCGAACACTCCGTATCCTGTCAGACCCCGTGTCAATATGGATCTGGAGGTTTCGTTTCCGGGGGGGACGTATGGGGACCTGTTCGATATTGGCTTTGGAGGTTCAGGTGGTCTCGATATTCCCGTTACCAGAGCGCTCTATGCAACTGGTACAGCTGGTGTTACGTCTTTCTACCGGAAAGATTCTGAAACGCGTACGTTTATTCCAATGAAAGTTGGAGCTAAATATTATATAACCAGAATGATCTATGGTCAAGCAGAGATCGGGACCAGTGTGGGTGTGCAGCAGGGGGCAGGTACGGCCTTTATTTTTGCTCCCGGAGTTGGGCTATCGTATCCGATGACGGAGAGAAGCTCCGTTAACGCAGGTTTTAGATATGAATCCTGGGCACGCGACGGCGGTAATATTGAACAGCTGGCAATTAAAATAGGTTACCAATTTTAATCCATGTTTGCTGTATTCATCAAGGAATTTTCCGGTTTCTTCAGTTCCCTCGTAGCCTATATTGCTATAGGCGCTTTTCTTGCAATGACCGGTTTGTTCTTGTGGGTGTTTCCGGAGTCAGCTATCCTGGAGAATGGTTACGCTACGCTGGATAGTCTGTTTGGTATTGTGCCTTATCTCTTTATCTTTTTAATTCCCGCTATCACTATGCGTTCTCTCGCGGAGGAGAAGAAGGACGGCACGTTTGAGTTGCTGGCTACCCGGCCCCTCAGTGATATTGAAATTATCGGCGGCAAGTTTCTGGCCTGCCTCGGTGTCGTGATATTTACGCTCCTGCTAACTCTTGTCTATTATTTCACCATACGATCCATTAGTGTGCCTGAGGGACAAGTGGATTCGGGAGCGATTGCCGGATCTTATATCGGTTTGCTTCTTTTGGGTGCCTCATACATCTCCATCGGGATGTTCGCCTCTTCTATCAGCAAGAACCAGATTGTTTCGTTTTCGCTTGCGGTATTCCTTTCCTTTTTCGCATTTAGTGGATTTGACTCTCTGAGCATGCTGTTGTCATTGCAGCATGTAGATGCGTTTATCAGCTCCCTTGGAATCAGTGAGCACTACCAGTCATTAGGCAGGGGAGTGGTAGACTCGAGGGATGTACTCTATTTTGCGTGTTTCACTGTGTTCTTTCTGATGCTTACGAAGACTGTTTTGGGAGGAAGAAAGTGGTGAGCAGGAAGAGGAAAGCTATTCGGGAACTTGGGGCGCTGATCATAGTCATCGTGATCCTGTCAGTTTTATCCCAGCATTATTTTCTGAGATTGGATCTGACATCAGACAAGCGGTTCACACTGTCCGATATTACCAAAAAGGAACTTGCTGATCTTGACCAGGATATTCAGGTACAGATTTATCTCGACGGGGAGTTTCCGGCAGGGTTTAAACGTTTACGCAATGCAGTAAGTGACCTGATGGTCGATTATCGATCCTATTCAGATCGAAAACTAAGCTATGTGTTTGTGAATCCAGCAGAAGGAGGACAGGAACAGCAGGCTGGTCTGATGCAGGAGCTGAGTGCACGCGGACTGATGGCTACAAACCTGAGTGTTAAAACAGAAGAGGGATTTTCGCAAAAAATTATTTTTCCATCAGCTCTGATCCGGTATCAGGGTAGAGAAATCCCGGTCAACTTTCTTCAGTCGCGTATGGGGACCTCTCCTGAAGAGGTCTTGAATAACTCTATTCAGAATCTGGAGTACGCGTTCACCAGTGCGATACGGAAATTGAAAAAAGGTGGCCGGCAGAATATTGGATTTACAGAAGGTCATCAGGAACTGAACGATCTGCAGCTGGCAGACGCGATGGGCTCGCTCCAAAGTGCCTACCAGGTGGGAAGGGTTGACCTGAAGAGCATCAGTCTGAAGGGAATGGAAAGCCTGTCGCTCCTGATCATTCCCAAGCCCCAGCACGGGTTTACCGAAGCTGAGAAATTTAAGATTGACTACTTCGTGAGCCGGGGAGGAAGTGTGTTGTGGGCAATAGATCAGGTAAACGCAGAGTTAGATAGCTTGCGGGGCCAGGGAACACAACTGGCTTTTGTGAAGTCGCTGAATCTGGATGATATGCTCTTCCGCTATGGATTGAAGCTGAATTACAATCTTCTAGCCGATATGAACTGCGCACAGATCCCGTTGAAACTAGGCGGGAATGGTGGCGGCCAGGCACAAATGCAAATGGTTCCCTGGATGTATTATCCACTATTTGTTCCTGTTAGTCACCATCCGGTAGTTAAAAATATTGAAGCCGTCAGATCAGAGTTTTCTGGTACGATCGATACGTTGCCGCTTCGTGGGGTGAAGAAGGAAGTTCTGTTAAGCTCCTCGCCGTTTAGCCGGGTACTTCAGGTACCTGTGTTGATCTCGCTACAACAGGTAGAGCAGGAGCCGGATCCTCAACAATTTAGGGGGCAAGCGCAGATCACGGGTGTTGCGTTAGAAGGGGAGTTTCCGAAGGTGTTTGAAAACAGACCGGTTCCAGAGGGTGTTACTGGGAATTTGCCGGCAGGGCGACCCAGAGCGGCAAAGATGATTGTTCTTTCTGACGGTGATATCCTGAAAAATCAGGTAAGCGCGCAGGACAGTTCTCCTTTTCCGCTGGGATTCGACCGTTTTTCAGGGCAGCAGTTTGGAAATAAGACCCTGCTCATGAACATGGTCGACTATCTGACAGATGACTCATCTATCATTGCGCTACGCAGTAGAGAGGTAAAGAACTATCTGCTTGACCGGGCCCGAATCAAGTCTGAGAAGCTGCAGTGGCAGATACTCAACGTGGGACTACCGCTGATCCTGCTGGCTATTACGGGGCTGTTGGTTCAGGGTTTTCGTAAGCGCAAGTATTCAAGGTAATTGAGGCTGCCGCCTGGGGCCAATATGTGGATAAGGAATAGTGAATTGTGTATAAATCGCGTCGGGAGCGTACGGTTTAATTTCTTGTTTCATGGAAATTCTTTTCTATTTTTGATGCATACATAATCATATATGAGATTCATCGTTTCGACTTCAACCTTATTAAAGCAATTACAGGCGGTAAACGGAGCATCAAGCAGTAGTACTGTGCTTCCGATACTGGAAAATTTTCTTTTTGAGATAAAAGACGGAATTTTAACCATCTCCGCCACAGATCTGCAAACCAGCATGACGACATCCCTTCCTGTGGAGTCGAAAGAAGAAGGCAAGATTGCCATTCCTTCAAAGATCCTGCTGGAAACATTGAAAACTTTACCGGATCAACCGATTGCTTTCCATGTTGACGATTCTACATTTGCAATTGAAATTAATGCGGGCGATGGAAAATATAAGCTCAGCGGAGAGAATGGGGATGACTTCCCGAAAATCCCTAGCGTGGAAAACGCTTCGGCGGTAAGTCTGTCTGCTTCTGTATTGTCTGAAGCGATCAACAAAACGATATTTGCAGTAAGTAACGATGAATTACGTCCCGCTATGACGGGTGTGTTCTGTCAGCTTACTCCAAGCAATTTTACTTTCGTATCTACTGATGCGCATAAACTGGTGAGATACCGTCGCTTTGACGCAAAAGCAGAGCAAGCAGCTTCATTTATCCTTCCAAAGAAGGCGCTGACCTTGCTGAAGTCATCTTTGCCGACTGAGGATGTGGCCGTATCTATCGAGTATAATAATACCAGTGCATTTTTTCGCTTTGGGAATATCAATCTGATCTGCAGATTGATTGACGAGCGTTATCCGGATTATGAAGCTGTTATTCCGCAGAGCAATAACAATCGAATGACGATAGACCGCGCTTTATTTTTAAGTTCTCTTCGTCGTGTTGTGATTTTCGCGAATAAAACGACGCATCAGGTTCGTTTGAAGATTACAGGAAGCGAACTGAATATATCGTCTGAAGATATCGACTTCTCGAACGAGGCACATGAGCGCCTGAGCTGCCAGTATGAAGGTGAAGATCTGGAAATCGGCTTCAATGCACGTTTCCTGATCGAGATGCTGAACAACCTGAGCGGTGAAGAAGTGACTCTGGAGATGAGTACGCCGAACCGTGCAGGACTACTAGTTCCGCAAACTAATGATGAGAACGAAAACGTGTTGATGCTGGTTATGCCCGTAATGCTGAACACTTATGCATAGTATTTTGTACAATCTTGAAGTAGGCTCATCATCTGACAGGACGCGCGCTTAAGATTGCCGGAATTATCAACGGAATTTGTTGAATAACAAAGCATTTTGTTGGAAAAACGGAAATGGCACTGCCGTTTCCGTTTTTTTTATGCTCCTGATTATCAGGCGGGATGGTGGAGCTGGATTGAGCCTGGTATATAGTGTGGTCTGATAGTTGAACTAGGGGGGGTACTTAATCACCGCGAAGGGGAGTAAGCAAGAGAAAAGAAGCGCAGGCCCCTAGCACAAATTGTACAACTATGAAAAAATCAAACACGTTAAGTAAATTTCTATTATTCGCTGCGGCGGGAGTTACTCTAGGTTTAAGCTCATGTTCTGATGACGACGGCATCACCGCCGGAGAGTCTGTTAATGTTAAAATTGTAAATGCTGCGGAGTCGTCTCCGGCACAGGATGTTTATATTGAAGGAACAAAGATCAATAGTTCTGCTGTAGCGTATCTTGAAACCACGAACTACATTACGACGCCAAACTCTGGTAAGGATAGGAAAATTGAGTTCCGTACCTCTTCAGGATCATCTGACGTATATGAGACTGAAAAGGCAGATCTAAGGTCAAACAAGAACTATACACTTTTCCTGACTGGAACAGGATCATCAGCTGATATTGAGGTTACGGAAGATAATTTAAGTGCTCCTGCTTCCGGAAAAGCAAAGGTGCGTTTTGTGCACATAAGTAGTGGTTCATCAGAGAAAGTGGATATCTACAACGGAACTACAAAAGTTCTTGCAGGTGCAGAGCGTGGTGATGTAACCAACTTTGTTGAGGTTGATGGTGGCCTGAAAGCAATAGGGGTCACCACAGCTGGAAATACAGACGTTAACTCCATTAAGTCGTTAACTGTCCAAAATCTCGAAGCTGGCAAGATTTATTCAGTTATTATCTATGGTAGCACGAACGTAAGCACAAGAGTGATTGCTCATAACTAATTTCTTATTCATCTACTTATTTCAAAGTCCGGCCACGAAAAGTGGTCGGACTTTTGATTTATATACCAGCATGTATCGTTTCGAATGGTTTGTGCGTAACCCTATTATACACTAAGAAATACCTTATAAAGAGTTATTACTATGAAACTATTCCATTTACTACCTAAGAAAAGCAAGTTTTTTTCCATGAGCCTGGCACTACTTGCTTCGGCGACCTTATTCACCTCGTGTTTGAAAAATGACGGTGATGATGGTATCGATCAACCCATTTCAGGATTAAGCTTCGTTCATGCAGCGGCATCGCAGTCAGCTGTGGGAATCTATGTTGACGGAAGAATCCTTTTTCAATCTGCAGTTCAATACGGAGGAGCATCTCAGTATTTGTCTGCCGTATCGGGCAATCACCTCGTTCAGACGACCATTGGCGGAACCGTTCAGAAATTATCGGAAGCAACGATAGCCCTGGCAGAAGGTAAGTATTATACGGTGTTTGTGGCCGACAGACAACCTGTAGGTGATTCACTTACCACTGTGATGATTCAGGATGCTATAGATGTTAAACCAACAGAGGGTAAAGCGAAGGTTCGTTTCGTTCAACTGAGTCCTGGCGCAGAAGAGTATGATCTTTATATCCAGGGTGGCCAGAAGCTTTTCGATTCAAAAGCCTACAAGGAAAGCTCAGACTTTATGGAGATTAATCCTGCTAAGTACAAATTTGCTATTCGCCTAGCCGCAGGAGCCGAAGATAAGGCCGTTTCGGATGAGGTTAATGTGGAAGCCGGGAAGTTTTATACCATCGTGGTTGGAGGATCTGCTGCAGGCACGGGAAATAAAGGTCTCAAGGTTTTTCCGGTGTTAGCACGATAGTTGCAATATACAAGTAGAAGAAAGGGCGCAAGCCCTTTTTTTATGAGGTTTTTTATGCGAATGTACAGGGGTGTCATTACCTTTATTGGAAATAGGTACAAAGGTCTCTATGAAATATTTCAGCTTACTGCTTCTTGCCATAACTTTAACATCCTGTCTTGAAGGAGACGATGATTCGTTTCAAACAACCTCTTCGGTATTGTTTATGAACGTGTATAATGATGCTGAAAGTGGAATCGATATCCGGGTGAATGGAAGCAGCTGGCAAAACGGATTCAGGGCCTATGGAGAACCAGAAGGTTATAGTTCCTTCTATTCGGGCGAGATCACGTTTGCTGCCTACCCAAAGGGCTCTTCCGAGGGGAATGCTTTGGCAAGTGTCACTCAAGCGCTTGATCCGGACTCGAAGTACACTTGTTTTTTAACCGGGCGCTCAGGTGAAGCGAAAATGATTTTATTGCCCGATACAATGAGATCTCCTGCCGCAAATAAGGCCTTGATCAGATTCGTTAATCTCAGTCCTGGTCTTTCAAAGGCCGATATCGGGATTGCCGACAGTGGCACCGTTATCAGAAACCTCGACTATCTCAGCACAGCTTATATGACACTGGATACCGGGCTTAATGTGGTAAATGCATATCGTGTAGGCGTTGCCCAACCTCTTGCTTCGTTCAGGTTCAGAGCTGCATCACGGGGTATTTATACCATGTATCTCAGAGGTCTCCAGGAACGTGAGGGGAAAGATTCGCTTGCTATCGGAAATTATCTTCAGCCTTAGGAAAGCGTAACAATATCAGTCAACAGGACGGATAATACGGACATATTTTTACTTTTGTAGAAATACATAACGCTTTGGAATTTATTCAGACATTAATCGATTTTGTTCTTCATATTGACAAGCATCTCGTTGAGATTGTCAGCGAATATCAGACCTGGACGTATCTCATCCTCTTTCTGATCATCTTTGCGGAAACCGGCTTTGTTGTTACTCCTTTTCTGCCTGGAGACTCCTTATTGTTTGCTGCAGGGGCGATTATTGCTCGTCCGGAAAGTGGGCTCAATATATTTCTAATGATGATCCTGCTGATTATCGCGGCAATTTTAGGCGATTTGGTTAACTATCACATAGGTGATTATGTAGGTCCGAAGGCTTTTAGTGGGAAGTACAAGCTGCTCAAGAAGGAGTATCTGGAGAAAACTCAGAACTTCTATATCAAGCACGGTGGAAAGACAATTATCTACGCGCGGTTTGTGCCTATCGTACGCACTTTTGCTCCTTTCATTGCCGGTATCGGGACGATGAGCTATGGACGTTTTGCATCTTACAATGTTGTAGGAGCCATTGCCTGGGTGGCCAGCTTCCTGCTTATCGGTTATTTCTTCGGAGGGTTGCCTATTATAAAACAGAACTTTACCTATGTCATCTTTGGAATTATCATTATTTCGTTGATTCCACCTTTGCTGGAGATTCTGAAGAAGAAAAAGTAAGGTCGGGCTGACCTGCGTCTACCCACGCAGAGAACCAATAGCTACCAGTCTTCTTTATTGCAGCCCTCATTTGTCTTTCGATCATGCCATTGAGTGCCTGGTGAAACGCTGCGGCATATTCCCGTGAGTATTGTTTAGTTACTATTCCCCGGCGTTCAGAGAAGCTATACTTCATGTCTGAAGGGAAGGAGGCACTGAGTCTTGCTTCAATGCTGAACACGCTGTCTTTATACAGATGGGAGTTCTTTACGATGGTCCAGGCCTCTTTTAGCGGGTTTGAGATGTATTCAGCACGTCCGACGAAGTAGTTGTAATCATCGCTGAATAATTCAGGCAGGCGGCTTTCCCAGAACCCGTGGATGCCGGTTTGTTTGGTAAACTGCCCGTTGTAGTTCCAGGTCACGTGAAGGGGAACATGAGCATCACTGATGTAATGACCCAAGTGTGCGGAAATACGAAGGATAGCCAGGGAATCTCTACGTTGGAATGCTTTGACCAGGCTGTAGTAGGTTTTTTCTATCTGCCAGGGCACCGTGCCGTAAGCAGCCAGGGTGTCTTCGGTGTATTTGGCGACGGCATCTTTCCACCTCTCGGGGAGGCTGTCAAAAGGTGACTGACCATAACGTTCGGTGTCGAGAAAATGTCGTGGTCCCTCGTTGATATCAGTATACCTTCGCTTATCAGGATCTGTAGAATGTTCAGTTAAATAGCCTGCATTGTACTTGTAGAACCGGATCATGCCTCTAGGTAGCGTGAAAATCGCCATGCGATTAATCCGCTGATGGGCGAAGAAGCCCCAGGAACCGCAGAGCATCCACAGAAAGACACAGGATACAAAGACCAGACTCGGCTTTAGATTCATATTGTTTTTTCATGTCCCCTGTATTCTCTGGTAGTGTAGATGATAAAGATATGAAATCTTGGGGAAGTTGTATTTTAATCGTTACGGAGTACGAACCATAAGTTGGCAGCGTTTTATTCTTTTTTGCTAAACTAATACGTCAGATCAAATGAAATGTCCTAATTGTAACGAGACCCTGCTAATGAGCGAAAAGCACGGGGTGGAAATTGACTACTGTCCCAATTGCCGGGGAATTTGGCTGGACCGTGGGGAGCTTGATAAGATTATTGAACATTCGGCCGACCATTATTCAAGGAAGGACAATTATGAAAGTGATTATAAGAAGTACGGCTATAATGACTATGATAAGGACTATTACAAGCGACACCCGCATAAAAAGAAGAAGTCTTTCCTGAATGATTTTTTTGATTTTTAATAATAATCCTCAGAAAATTACTCAGCCTGTTTGATTATTAAATATATACGATTATATTTGCAGTCCCAAAAACAGGAACGGAATAAAAGCTTACAAATGGCAAATCATAAATCATCGATCAAGAGAATTAGATCAAACTCAGCGAAGCGCTTACGTAACCGCTACCAGGCAAAGACAACCCGTAACGCTATAAAGACATTACGCAGTGCTACAACTAAAGAAGATGCAGCACCTCTTTTAACGAAAGTAATATCTATGCTGGATCGTCTTGCTAAAAAGAACGTTATTCACAAGAATAAAGCGTCAAACAATAAATCAAAGCTGACTAAGTTTGTTAACAAACTAGCTTAAGCTCGACATATCTATTCTTCTTTAATAGTAGTTGGAACAACAAAAGCCTGGATATGCATTCAGGCTTTTGTTGTTTCTGGCAAGAAGGCGGGCACCTTTGCGGTTGATATTGCAATGAGCTGAGCGATTGTGCTTCAGATCATTTTTTCTTCAAAAGTGTATGTCTAGTTTTCGTTTATGGAAAGCTATGACAGAAAGATCACGATCAAGTCCTGGGCGGAAGAAGACAGGCCCCGTGAGAAGTTGCTCAGCCAGGGCAGAAGAATCCTTTCGGACGCAGAACTCATAGCGATTCTGATCGGCTCTGGCAGCAGGAGTGAAACTGCGGTAGAATTAAGCAGGCGTATTCTCGCTTCGCTCGACAACGATCTGGAGAAGCTCGGTAAGTTGTCAGTTTCGGAGCTTTCCAGATTTAAAGGCATTGGAGAAGCCAAGGCGATCAGTATTATTTCGGCTCTTGAGTTAGGCAGGAGAAGGAGGGAGAGCAGCACAAGTTTCACAGACCAGATCACATCGAGCAGAGACGTATACGAATTGCTTAGGAGGCAATTTGCTGATCTGAACCACGAGGAGTTCTGGATTGTTCTTTTAAATCGTTCTAATAAGGTTTTGTCATGCCATCTGATCAGCAAAGGAGGGCAGGCAGGAACGATAGCGGATCCAAAGATCATCTTTCAAACTGCGCTGGAGAACCATTCGGCGAGTATCATTTTAAGTCATAATCATCCTTCGGGAAATCTCAAACCCAGTCAGGCGGACCTCCAATTAACCAGGAAGTTGAAGGACGCTGGTGAGCTCCTGGATATTTCAGTTCTCGATCACCTGATCTTCACGGATGCGTCCTATCTGAGTTTCGCAGATGAGGGCCTGATGTAATTAGGGTTATTTTGTCGTATTTTCTATCTTTGTGCTTTATTAGTCGAGAATTTACATGAAGATTTCATATAACTGGTTAAGTCAATTTATTCAAACAACCAAAACCCCGGATGAGATATCGCTGATCCTGACGGATATAGGTCTGGAAGTGGAAAGTCTTGAAAAAGTACAAACCATTCCCGGAGGTCTGGAAGGCTTGGTTGTTGGATATGTAAAGGAATGCGTTCAGCATCCGAATGCTGACCGGTTAAGGATAACCAAAGTAAATGTCGGAGGGGTCGAAGACCTTCAGGTGGTTTGTGGCGCGGCGAATGTTGCTGCAGGGCAAAAGGTTATTGTGGCCACTGTAGGTACAACCGTTTACCCCGTTACGGGCGAACCATTCAAGATCAGCAAATCTAAAATCCGTGGAGAAGTTTCGGAAGGAATGATATGTGCCGAAGATGAAATTGGACTTGGATCATCGCATGATGGTATTATGGTGCTGGATGAGTCGGCTGTGCCGGGAACGCCTGCTTCTACATTCTTCGAACTAAAAGACGATTATCTTTTTGAGATAGGGCTCACGCCGAACCGGGCGGATGCGGCTTCTCACCTGGGAGTAGCACGTGATCTGGCAGCGTATCTGCGTACCGGTATCAGCATGCCGGATGTTTCCAGATTCAAACCCGATAATTTGTTGCTTCCTATCCCTTTTGAGGTCATGAATGATGAGGCTTGTCCCCGTTATTCATCTCTCACCATAAGTGGAGTTCAGGTAGCAGAGTCGCCTGAGTGGTTAAAAGAGAAACTGCAGGTGATTGGTGTGCGTCCGATCAACAACATTGTTGATGTAACCAATTATGTACTTCATGAACTGGGACAACCCTTGCATGCCTTTGACGCGGGTGTTATTACCGGTGGAAAAGTACTAGTGCGCAATGCCAAGGAAGATGAAGTGTTTGTGACGCTCGACGGCACAGAACGTAAGTTGCACCAGGACGATCTGATGATCTGTAATGCAGAAAGGCCGATGTGTATTGCGGGCGTTTTTGGAGGAGCAGAGTCGGGGGTTAAGCAAACAACGACTTCGGTCTTTCTGGAGAGTGCTTACTTTAACGCTGTGTCTGTGCGTAAGACGTCTAAACGACATGGTTTGAAGACAGATGCATCATTCCGATATGAGCGTGGTACGGATCCTGAAATGACGATCTATGCGCTGAAGCGCGCAGCCTTGCTGATTAAAGAAGTTGCGGGGGGACAGATCTCTTCAGAAATAGTTGATTTCTATCCTAATCCAGTTCAGCCTTTCGCCATTACGTTACGTTATCAGCATGTGAACCGACTGATAGGGGAAGTCATTCCGGAGGAAACGGTGAAGGCTATCATCGAAGCATTAGGTATACGGATAGTTTCAGCTGATGCAGAAGGTATGGAGCTGGAAGTTCCTTCGTACAAAGTAGATGTTACGCGTGAGGTGGACGTTATTGAAGAGATCCTAAGGATCTATGGATATAATACCATCGCTATTCCAACTCAGATAAGGGCATCTATGAACTATGGTACGAAGCCGGATAAAGAGTCGGTAAGAAATCATATCGCAGAATTACTGAGCTCAAACGCTTTTTCGGAAATATTAACCAACTCGTTGACGAAGTCGGCGTATTCCGATTCTCCTGAGACCGCTGTCAAGATACTTAACCCGTTAAGCAGTGATCTGGATGCAATGAGACAGAGCCTGCTCTTTACAGGCTTGGAAGCTATTGCATATAACCAGAACAGACGCAACTCGGATCTGAAGTTCTATGAGTTTGGTAAGGTGTACGAGAAGCTGGTGGAAGGGTTTTCTGAGACGCAACGCCTGTCGGTTTTCATGACTGGATCCAGGCTGACAGCCCAGTGGAACCATGAAGCTAAGGCGGTCAATATTTTTAATCTGAAGGCCGTTGTTGAGGCTGTGCTCAGACGACTAAATGTAAAGGGACTAACAGAGGCTGAATTCAGCTCTGCTGTTTTCGGACAGGCGTCTCAGTATAAGAAGGGAGATAAAACCCTGGTTTATTTCGGAGCCGTTTCAAAAAATGTGCTGAAAAGGATGGATATTGAAAATCCGGTCTACTATGCAGATTTTGATTGGGACATGATCCTGAAAGCGATCCGTAAAAACAAGATCAGCTATAACGAAGTTTCTAAGTTTCCGGCTGTAAAAAGAGATCTGTCGCTTTTAGTTGACAAGTCGGTCAGTTTTAATCAGTTGAAACAACTGGCATTCAGGACAGAGAAGTCGCTGCTTAAAGAGGTGAGTGTATTTGATGTTTACGAAGGGGATAAGCTTCCGGCTGGTAAGAAGTCTTACGCGATAAGCTTCCTGTTGCAGGACGAGGAAAAAACGCTTACCGATAAGCAAATAGATTCTGTAATGAATAAATTAATTTTTACTTTCGGGAAGGAAGTTCAGGCAGAAATCAGAAAATAAGGGCTTTGATTCTGAATTAAGTTTTATACATTAAATTAACGTATGTCGCTTGCCGGACAATTAAATAGTGTACTAGACAGGACTCATCGTTTGATTGAGCTTTGTGAAGCTTTACAGGAAGAAAATGATCTGTTAAAGCTTGAAAACCAATCATTGCAGGTGGCCGTAGAAACAGGCAAGACGAAGGCTGTTGAGATGGAGGAGAAGATGAAAGTGCTCAAACTGGCACGTTCATTAGAGGGGATCACAGTGAAAAAAATAAGTCCCGACGAAAAAACGCTTGACATAAAGCAAAAAATTAGCGAATTTGTGCGGGAAATAGACAAGTGCATTGTATTACTGAAGAAGTAGTGTAATCGTGAAACAAAAGCTCAATGGGAGAGATCTCCATAAAAATAAATATTGCTGACCGTGTTTATCCGTTAAAGATAAATATGGAAGAGGAGGAAATAGTGAGGAAGGCAGCTAAAATGATTAATGATCGTATAAAGGAATACCAGGAGAATTATGCGGTCAGAGATAAACAGGATTTACTATCCATGAGTGTGCTGCATTATGCGACAGCAACATTAAGGGCAGAAAAGAAATTAGCAGAGGGTGATACAGAGGCTTCTGAAACTGTTTATAAGCTAGATCAGTTGCTGTCGGATTTCTTCTCGAAGTAATATTCGTTCTTTATATAATAAGAGCATTAAGACTTAACCGCAGTTAATTCTTGAGTTTCACTATTGTATTAAACTTAACGCTTCAATATCAAAAGAGTTAAAAAATGTAAATCACTTGGCATGACCACTTGATTATGATTAATACTCTAATCTTACATTGATGAAGTTTTACAGTACATGGGGTTCAGGTTTAACCGCGGTTTTTTTATTTAGAAGAAGAATATGGATATAGTACTTTACATTTTATTAGGTGTTGCGGTTGGGATCGTGATAGGGAGGTATATGCTCCGGAAGCTGTTGAAAAGCCAGGAGCTTTCAGCGCAGAACAAGGTAAAAAAGATATTGAAGGACGCGGAGAACAACGCGGAGATATTAAAGAAGAATAAGCTTCTTGAAGCAAAGGAGAAGTTTCTTCAGCTGAAGGCCGATCATGAGCAGGAAGTGAATGCGCGTAATAATGCCATCAATCAGCGTGAGAATTCCATCAAGCAAAAAGAGCAGTCGCTGAACCAAAAGCTGGAGAATGCGAACAAGAAGGATCAGGAGCTTGATAACCTCAGAAAGAATCTGGAGAAGCAGATTGAAACTTCGAAGGCTAAGCAGGAGGAAGTGGAGCAGCTTAAGCTTGAGCATATCACTAAACTGGAAGCAATTGCTGGCCTTTCTGCTGAAGAGGCGAAGAATCAGTTAGTGGACAGCCTTCGCGAAGAGGCCCGTACAAAAGCCATGATTCAGATCAAGGATATTGTAGACGAGGCTAAGTTAACCGCCAGCAAGGAAGCTAAGAAAGTGGTTATCCAAACGATACAGCGTACTGCGACCGAGTCGGCCATTGAAAATACAGTTTCGATTTTCAATATTGAGAATGACGAAATCAAAGGACGTGTTATTGGTCGCGAGGGACGTAATATCCGCGCCTTAGAGGCAGCTACAGGAGTCGAGATCATTGTGGATGATACCCCAGAGGCAATCATTTTATCTGGTTTTGATCCGGTAAGAAGAGAGATCGCACGATTGGCACTGCATCGTTTGGTAACAGACGGGCGTATCCACCCAGCACGTATTGAGGAGGTGGTAGCGAAGACCAAGAAACAGATTGAAGATGAAATCGTTGAAATAGGTGAGCGTACAGTAATTGACCTGGGAATCCATGGATTGCATCCGGAGTTGATCAGAATGGTAGGGCGCATGCGGTACCGTTCATCATACGGACAGAATTTGTTGCAGCACTCCAGAGAGGTTGCTAATTTCTGTGCGACGATGGCATCTGAGCTGGGCTTAAATGTGAAGCTTGCTAAGCGTGCCGGATTGCTGCATGATATTGGTAAGGTGCCTGATGATAACCCTGAACTGCCACACGCTATTCTGGGTATGCAGCTGGCTGAAAAATATAAAGAACATCCGGAAGTATGTAATGCGATTGGAGCTCACCACGATGAGGTGGAGATGACGTCGATGATATCTCCGATCGTTCAGGCTTGTGATGCGATATCAGGTGCTCGTCCGGGCGCACGTCGTGAGGTTGTGGAAAGCTATATCAAGAGATTGAAGGAACTGGAGGCACTTGCGCTTTCATATCCTGGCGTTGAGAAGACCTTCGCTATACAAGCTGGTCGCGAGTTACGTGTGGTGGTAGAAAGTGAGCGTATTACAGATGCACAGTCTGAGATCCTTGCTACAGACATTTCCAATCGTATTCAAACGGAGATGACTTATCCAGGTCAGATTAAAGTTACGGTAATCCGCGAGACACGTTCTGTTTCTTACGCGAAATAGTCTTATTTTTGGAGCCAGTCTTCCCTTGAGGGGGAAGACTGGCTTTTTTATTTTATATGGGCAAGAAAAACATACACGATTCGACTCCAATCAGCCGGATCATCAACCGGTTCTCTGAAAGTCATACTACCTCTGTTAATAAGCTCATACACTACATCACTATTCCCCTTGTCAGCTTCTCTATACTGGCCATTGTGTGGGCAATACCCTTCCCTTACCTTGGTTTCCTGGGCAAGTATAATGGCTTTGTTAACTGGGCATCGTTTCTCATTGCGGGCACGGTTTATTATTATTACCGGATGTCGCCTTTTCTGACCTATGGGATATTGCTTCTGGTGTTTGCCTATTCGGCTATGATTGTTTCTCTGGAGAAATTTCATTTGCAAGGTGGGCCTGAGCTGCATATTATTCCGATGGCTATATTGCTGCCAGCTCTGTTGGCGCAGGTTGCGGGACATCGAAGTGAGCGTTCGACCCCTGATGCCGCATCAAGTTTCAGATCCTTACTGGACGGACCGCTCTGGTTGATGAACATCTTGTTCAGGAAAGTTGGTATTCTGAAAAGTCGTTAACAATAGGTTAACATTTTGCTGACGTTTTGGTAATTAACCTCTAACACCTCCTTAACATTGTGGTAATACTTTTGTGATGATAAAACAACGCAAAAGTGAAACGACTATTTGATCTTAAGTTTACAGCATTCCTTATTTTTTTGTTATTGCAGGTGTTTTCTGCTGCTGCACAGTCTCTTGGTAAGATTGCCGGAAAGGTAACTGACAAGAAGACCGGTGAAGCATTAATAGGTTTGACTGTGAAAGTCCAGGGGAGTACTAAAGGTACTTCTACCGATGTGGAGGGCCGATACAGCCTATCTGGCTTAACAGCAGGGAAACACACCTTGGTGTTTTCTTATGTGGGTTATACAAGCAAAAATGTTTCTGATGTCTCCGTAAGGGCTTCGCAAGTTACCAATATGGATATCGTGATGGAGGAAGCCGAGGGTAACAGTTTGAATGAGGTGGTGATTACTGCATCTGCGAAGCAGGAGAGCGTTGGTGCTCTGTATGCGATGCAACGTGTGAATGTAAGAGTGTCGGACGGTATATCCGCAGAGCAGATCAGGAGGTCGCCCGATAGAAATACCAGTGATGTCTTAAAACGGGTGAGTGGCGCAAGTATTCAGGAGAACAAGTTTCTTTTAATTCGCGGATTGAGCGATCGTTATAATACTACCCTTTTGAATAATGCTCCCCTACCCAGTTCAGAGCCTGATCGTAAAGCTTTTTCTTTTGATATCATTCCGTCTAACCTTGTTGATCAGATTGTAGTAAACAAAACTGCTGCCGCAGATCTGCCAGGAGACTTCGCCGGTGGTGTGATTCAAATTAAAACGAGGGATTTCCCTGAACAGAGATTAATCAGTCTGAATTATAGCGCATCATATAATACACAGTCAACGTTTAAAGATTTTAAAGGAGGGAAAAGAGGGGGTATTGATTTTCTGGGTTTTGATGACGGATTAAGGAAAATGCCCTCGTCATTTCCTTCAAATAGAACCAATTATGTAAACTCCTCTCTGGATCAGCGGGTAGCTTATACGAAGTCGTTCAAGAATAATTGGGGAGTTGAAGATTTCGGAGCAGCTCTGCCAACTCAAAGCTTGCAATTCACTTACGGAGATTCATACTTGCAAAGTAATATGAACAAATTTGGGTTCATTGCTGCATTATCATATCGGAATGGAAACAATATCACGGATCAAACCAGGGCTGATATTGAGCAAATTGGGGATGAATCTTTTAGCTTCCGTGACGACGTATACAAAAATACCGTAAATGTTGGCGGACTAGCGAACTTTGCCTATGCGTTCAATAACTCCAAAATAGCATTTAAGAACATCTATAATCGTGTTTTTGAAGATGCCTACACGAGTCGTGTAGGAGTTGCTTTAGAAGAGCCGAACTTCGATAATCAGAACTCCCAGTTTCAGCTGCTACAGAAATCATTACTCAGTTCTATTCTGGAAGGCGAGCATTCTTTTGCAAACAGAAGGAAATTAGATTGGAATTTGTCTTTCAGTGCGAGCAGTCAGGATCAGCCCGATTTGAGAAGAATCTATTACTCACGGCCAAGCGGTTCTTTGGAACCGTTTAAGGCGAGTATCAATGCTGGTTCGGGCAGTACAAAGAATGCGGGGCGTTTCTATTCAGATTTGCAGGACTACGTCTATGCAGGAGCCGTAAACTACACTCATCCCTTCAAGTTAGGGGAGCTTGATCAAACCCTTAAAGTTGGTGCGCTATCACAGTATCGTACCCGGGATTTTTCGGCGAGAGAACTCGGTTACGTAAGAACTACGGCGAATGCGGAGAGCGAAAGCTATTTGTCTCTTCCGCAGGACGAAATCTTTTCACCGCAGTATATCAGCAGAACCGGGTTTATTTTTGATGAGATCACGAATCCGAGCAACTCATATGATGCGAATGTATTTGTGAATTCGGGGTTCCTGATGTTGACCAATGAGCTGTCGCCTAAATGGAAGCTTAATTGGGGTTTACGGGTGGAGTCCTATCAGGAAAAGCTGAATTCAGCAAGTGTATTTGGAAGGCCTGTCACGGTGGATAATAGCTATGTCGATTTTCTTCCTTCAGCCAATCTTATCTTCAGTGTTGACGAGCAAACTAATTTGCGTGCCAGTTACTCAAATACAGTAGCCCGCGCTGAATTCAGGGAGTTGGCGCCCTTCTCCTTCTTCGACTTCGAGAGTAATAACGTGATCATAGGAAACGCTAATCTAAAGAGGACTCGTATTAACAACTTCGATCTTCGCTTCGAGCATTTTTCCCCCGGTGGACAAATATTTTCGTTGACCACCTTCTATAAAGAATTCAAGAATCCAATAGAGCAGGTGTTTAATAAAGGGACGGTAGCTGCCAGCAAAACAGCATCATTCCAGAATGCGACTAAAGCTACACTCTTTGGAGTAGAGATGGAGCTCAGACAGCGGCTAAGTTTCATCAAAGAATCTGATTTCTTCAATAATACATCAATATATACCAATCTTGCTTTTATGAAGTCTGACGTTCAGCTAAATCGCGAGGTGTTTTCGAATATCAATGACAGTCGCGCGCTGCAAGGACAATCTCCCTACCTGATAAACGGGGGTATCCAGTACAATGATAACAAGTGGGGGTTCAATGTACTCTATAATCGTATCGGAAGGCGTATCAATATTGTAGGATTCGGCAGGTACGATACGGACGGATTCCAATACGAGTATCCTGATATCTACGAAAATCCGAGAGATGTTATTGATCTTCAGATCTCTCGCAAGTTATTCAACAACCGGGCAGATTTGAAGATAAATGCAGGAGATCTTTTAAATCAGAAGGGTATTCTGTATCAGGATAACAACAACGATAAAACGTTCACCAAAGGAACGGATCAGTCTATCCGGACGATTAAGTATGGAACCAACTTTAGCATATCACTTGGGTACAACTTTTAATTAACAATTACTTAATGATTCCTTGAGCCTGAGGCAATCTGGGAGGGATATTTTTGGACTATAAGAAAAACTTAAAGATGAAAAAACTTAAATTTTTAGCGGTTGCACTGTTTGGTATCGCTAGTATCTTAACTTCTTGCAGCAGTAACGATGATGGCGGGGACCCGATTGCGGTTGAACCTTCAACATTATCAGGCAATATTACAACGAACACTACCCTTACAGCAGATAAAGCATGGATCTTGAACGGAGTGGTACGGGTGATGGACGGAGCGATCTTAACGATCGAGCCTGGCACAACTATTAAAGGCGACAAGGCATCAAAGGCGGCGTTAATTATTGAAAGGGGCGGTAAAATCAATGCGGTTGGTACCGCTAGCAAGCCTATTGTATTTACATCAAATCAGTTGGTAAACGAGCGTGGTATTGGCGACTGGGCTGGCGTGATCATTTGTGGCAAAGCCCCTATCAACCAAGCTGGTGGTACTGCTCAGTATGAGGGCGGTATTCTGGGAGCGGATGTTGCCAACTATGGTGGTACAGACGCCCAGGACAACTCGGGTATAATGAAGTATGTTCGTATTGAATATGCAGGGATCGCATACGCGACAGATAAAGAGATTAATAGCCTGACGTTGGCAGCTGTTGGAGCGGGTACAGTTCTGGAGAACATACAGGTTTCTTTTGGTGGTGATGATGGGTTTGAGTTTTTTGGTGGTACAGTGAATGCAAAGAACCTGATCGCTTACAGATGTACCGATGATGACTTTGATTTTGAATATGGATACAGAGGCCGGATTCAGTATGCAATCTCAATCAAGGATCCACTTGTTTTTGATAATTCATCAAGTGGTGCGTCAAATGGGATCGAGTGCGATAACGGGAGTACAGTTGACGTGACTCCTGTAAACAGACCAATGTTGTCTAACTTTACATTTATTGGTCCGGGCGTTGGTGCTAACGCTAAGCACAACTCAGGTGTGATTTTTAGAAAGGGGACTTCGTTTGTTTTAAGGAACTCGATCATAATTGACCATTTGAAAGGAGGTTTAGAACTTGCAACTCCAAAGGCCGGAGATCGTTTGTTCGGGGGTGAATCAGAGTTCAAATATAATCTGGTTTTTGCAAATGAGGCAAGTTTCAAGGCGAATGATGCTGGGACCAACTTTGCAAATAATGCTGCCCTGATGACTTTCCTTACGTCTGCAGCTAACGGTAATGTGGCTTTGGCAAATGCAGCGGCAGCGGGGATCACGAGTACCAGCCTGACTGCTCCAAATCTGTTGCTTACAAGTACATCACCGGCAAAGACAGGTGCAAACTTTCAGGATCTTACGGGTTTCGAAGCTGTTGCTTATAGAGGCGCTATGGATACCACGGACTGGACTGCTGGTTGGGCAAGCTGGACGCCTGGGACTAACGTTTATTAGAAAATAGTTCTGATAGCAAGGGGCTGGGGGAGAATACCCTCAGCCCCTTCTTCGTATGTAAGAGAGAAGGTTTCTTTGAAACAAGGACTTCAAACAACCATTCGGTTTTACCCTAAAGTCAATTCGAGAAATTTTCACGCAGTTAAGTAAACCGGCGATTGTTTTTACAGCTCGTTTCAGCTTTTGTTGAGGAACTTATTATCTAGGTCGATAGAGATCGATGATCTTCACCGACCTTTTTTGGCCTTTTACCGAGTTTTCGTCTGGATCAGCCTAGTCGCTATTGCCGGGACCTACGATTCCCTCTATATTTGATGAAAAGAATTAAGAATGGAAAACTCAAATCCGATATATAATAAAAAGACGGCGGCAGGGAAGCAGTGGGCAGGGCTCATATTTTTACTTTTGGGTATCGTACTGTTGATACGTTCATTTGGTGGCTTTATTCCGGACTGGATAACAAGCTGGCCAATGGTTCTCATACTCATTGGGGTTTTTACGGGAAGCCGGCATAATTACCGGAATCCGGGTTCCATCATTCTTATCTCTCTAGGCGTGTTATTTCTGATCGGAAGGGTAATTCCGGGGATTGACCTGCATGATTTTGTCTTTCCGGTTATTATCATCGGGCTTGGATTATATCTCATATTGGGTAAAACGAAGTTTAATAAGCACTTCGTTCACCGTGGCCGGATGAGGAATGACGTAATTTGGGATAAGCGTGTTAATGTACCTGAAGGGGAAAAGGTTACAGCAGATAGTGCAACTGTGGAACAGGAGCCTTTAAAGGATGCTGCTGATGGGAACACATTCGATACATCCTCTGCTTCTTCTGAGAAACAATATTATGATTACGCAGGAGCGACTGCGGGCGGCCCGGAAGATTACCTGGATACGGTTTCGATTTTTGGTGGGATAAAAAAGAATATTGTGTCGAAGGATTTCAAAGGCGGTGATATTGTGACGATCATGGGCGGTGCGGAGATCAATCTGACACAGGCTGATATTCATGGTACTATAGTCATCGACATTACGCAGGTATTTGGAGGGACAAAACTAATTCTTCCTCCGCAATGGAAAGTATCTTCGGATTTGGCTGCCTTGTTTGGGGGAATTGAAGATAAACGTCCGATTGTTCAGGCCATTCACCTGGCTGATGATAAGGTGGTTATATTGAGGGGCACATCGGTATTTGGTGGTATAGATATTCGTAGCTATTAATCAGAAGTTGTGTCATTACCATCATTTTCATCGACACGAGTGATTACCTATATCGGCGCAGCCTGGCTGATATGGACGGCTATGCACGCAGGTTCGCTATATCTGCTGGGGTTCAGTGTCAAAGTATCTGTCATTGATGCTGTTATCTGCAATACTTTGCTATTACTGGCTTCCTCCGTCGTGAGCAACACGCTTCGATTTTATCAACCGGGAAAAGGTCAATATCTCAACATTGTGGCCTGGTGCGCACTCCTGGCAGGTATGTGGCTTTTCCTTTCAAGATGGCTGCTGCTTTATATACTGAAAGGGGAGGAAATCTACGCCGACGTGTTGAATAGTTCGCTGCTGATGAGGGGAAGCACGGGCTTTTTGCTGATATGCGGTTCTGCTCTAGTCAGTATGTTGTATTATACGCAGCAGGAGCAGAAGGAGAATGAACGACGGAAGCGCGATGCCGAGAAGCTTGCCCGGGAGGCAGAGCTTTTTAACCTGAGACAACAATTGCAGCCTCACTTTCTTTTTAATAGTTTGAATTCTATAAGTGCGCTAATCGGGCGTCGTCCTGAAGAGGCGAGGACTATGATCTATCAGTTATCCGACTTTTTGCGTGGTACTCTTAGGAAGGAGGAAAATGAGGTAGTGACCCTGGAGGAGGAGTTTCAGCATTTGCAGCTATATCTGGATATTGAAAAGGTGAGATTCGGGCACCGGCTTAAGACGGAAATTACCCGTGATGAAAATTGCGGCAAATTGGTATTGCCAGCTATGCTACTGCAGCCGCTTGTGGAAAACGCCATTAAATTCGGACTTTACGATACGACCGGAGAGGTTACGATCAGTATAGAAGCGCGGTGTGCGAACCAATATTTGGAGATTCGTATTCGCAACCCTTACGATATTGATACGGTAAGGCCAAAGAGTGGTACAGGATTCGGTATCACCGGTATAAAAAGACGCCTTTATTTACTTTTTGCACGCACCGACCTGCTTGAAACAAGCGGAGAAAATGATATTTTTACAACCGTAGTAAGAATTCCACAGATATGACCAGGGCAATTTTGATAGACGACGAGCCTTTAGCAAGGGAAGTTGTCAAAGAGTATCTTGAGGATTATCCCGAGATCGAGGTAGTTGCCGAATGCGGTGACGGTTTTGAAGGCGTGAAGGCGATCGCTCAGCATCAGCCGGATCTTATTTTTTTAGATATTCAGATGCCTAAGATCACCGGCTTTGAAATGCTAGAATTGGTGGATTCACGACCCGCTGTGATCTTCACCTCCGCTTTTGACGAATATGCGATAAAGGCGTTTGAAACACATGCGGTCGACTATTTGCTGAAGCCTTTTGCCAAGGCCCGTTTTAAAGTGGCTGTGGACCGGTGGCTGGAAAAACAACATTTGGAGGAGACCAAGCAACACGTTCAGTCTTTGATGGAAAGTAGCGCAGCTGCGCCCGCGTATAATGAACGTATCGTGGTGAAGGTAGGTAGTACGATTAAGATCATACCATCGACAGATATTATATTTCTGGAAGCTTATGATGATTACGTTAAGATCAATACAAAGGATGGTACTTTCTTGAAAAATAAGACGATGCAATTCTTTGAAACAAATCTGGATGAAAAGCAGTTCGTTCGTGTTCATCGTTCTTTTATTGTTCAGGTTCCATTTATCACTGGACTGGTTCCGTATGAAAAGGAATCTTACAAATTGATTTTAAAGACAGGGGATAAGTTACCGGTCAGCAAGACTGGTTATACTAAATTGAAAAAGCTTCTGCAGATTTAAGACTATTCAGCAAGGCTCCGTCAGCGTCGTTTATTCCCAGCACATTCCTATAGAAACCCCCTTCTCATAAGGTTACGTGCCTGTGGAGATGCGCTGATCGTCTCCCAGTCCTAGGCTGACTAGCTTTTTGGGTTTGATCCAAATTTAGACTTTGGGAAATTTTAAAAAGCGACGAACTCCTCGATCTGTTGCCGGGTAAATTTAAGTGTGTCAGGTAGGAAAAAATTCCCTTCGGCATCGAGTTCCTTATGAATATAGGGGATGTGGATTTTCAGGGGCAGCAGGTTGATGTTGAGGTAGTGACAAATGCCGGTGAAGTGATCAAGCCCCCGAATATTGCCGTATTTTCCTGTAGAAATGCCTACGAGACCGGCTTTTTTCCCATAGAAACTTTCTGGAAAGCGGCAGGTGTCGATCATCACTTTGAGTATTCCCGGGAAGCTGCCATTATATTCAGGAATGACGAAGAGAAACTTTTCAGTTTTAGTAATAATAGACTGAAAGGGCTCAAAGCTTGCCGGCTTTTGTTTGTCGTACATGTCAGCATGTATGATGTCGTCCGGGAGGGCATCCAGGGACATGATCGTTGCTTCTAATCCGCTTTCAGCAATCATCTTTCTGTAGTATTGCGCGGTTTGAAGACTATAGCTATTAGCTCGGTTTGTGCTGGCAATAATAGTGATCATCTGTGGAGAATATTGTTTAAAAGGAGATGTAGGCTCTCTAATTAAATTGTTTAAAGTTCGTATCTTAGGCGATTGGTATGAAACCAGGCTGAGGGCAAAAATAGTAATTTAAATGGCTATTCCCCGAAGTATGAAAATAGTAAATAAGGTTAGAAACAGGACAAGGAATGAGTAAGATTATAGCTTTAGCTAATCAAAAAGGGGGAGTCGGTAAAACCACATCATCCATAAACCTTGCGGCTAGTTTAGCTGTGCTGGAATATAAAACGTTATTGGTCGACGCTGACCCACAGGCCAATTCAACTTCTGGAATCGGCTTCGATCCACGTACGATAAAATCAAGTATATACGAGTGTATCATAAATGAAGTAGATCCAAGAGATGCGATTCAGGCTACCGAGACACCGAATCTGGATCTTCTCCCTGCTCATATCGATTTAGTCGGTGCAGAGATTGAAATGATCAATCTGACTGACCGGGAGTATAAAATGAGAACTGTGTTGGAAAAGGTGAAAGATGATTACGATTTTATCATCATCGATTGCTCTCCATCATTGGGGCTCATTACCATCAATGCTTTGACGGCTGCTGATTCTGTGATTATTCCGGTTCAATGCGAATATTTCGCACTCGAAGGTTTAGGCAAGCTGTTGAACACGATCAAGATCGTACAAACGCGTTTAAATCCTAATCTGGAGATCGAAGGAATCTTACTCACTATGTATGATGTGAGATTAAGACTTTCTAACCAGGTAGTAGAGGAAGTTAAGGTTCACTTTAATGAACTTGTTTTTGAAACAATTATCCAGCGTAATACGCGTCTGAGTGAGGCACCAAGCTATGGAATCTCGGTGATCATGCATGACGCGAATTGTAAGGGATCGATTAATTACCTTAATTTGGCCCGCGAGATCATCAAAAAAAATGGGCTAACCAATGGTAAAGGTTTAAAAAAAGCAACAGTTAATTCATGACGCAGATAAGAAAAACAGGTTTAGGTAAGGGTTTAAGTGCGTTATTAGATGATAATGACCGTATGCAGCCGGTTCGCACACCTGCTCCGGAATCCAATTTATCTCCAGGTAATATTTCTCAGATCAGGATCTCACAAATTGAAGTGAATCCTTTTCAGCCAAGAACAGAATTTGATCAGGCATCTTTGCAGGAACTTTCTGATTCTATCTCTCTTCAGGGTTTAATACAGCCCATCACGGTTAGAAAGTCGGGATCGGGTTCCTACCAACTGATTTCCGGAGAGCGTCGTTTGAGGGCTTCTAAATTAGCCGGACTGACGGAAATACCAGCTTACATTCGTACAGCTAATGATCAGCAGATGCTGGAAATGGCGCTCATTGAGAATATTCAGCGCGAAAACCTGAACGCTATCGAGGTGGCGTTAAGTTTTCAAAGGATGATCGATGAATGTAATTTAAAGCAGGAAGAACTCGGTGATCGCGTCAGTAAAAACCGTTCTACAGTTACGAACTACATTCGCTTGCTGCGCTTACCGCCCGCTATTCAGGCTTCTATACGAGATAACGATGTTTCTATGGGACATGCAAAGGCTATATTGGGCTTGGAAGATGTTGATAAGCAGCTGTACGTTCATCAGGAGATCTTGAATAATGGTTTATCTGTCAGAAAGACGGAGGAGCTGGTTAGAGATATTCAAAGGTCAGGAGTAAAGAAGACGGGAGCTGCAAAAAAAGAACCTGTTTCCTTTCAGTTACAGAAGATACAGGATGACCTGGCATCCAAGTTCGCTACAAAGGTCCGACTGAAAGTTCAGGGCAAAGGAAAGGGATCAATTGAGATTCCATTTATGTCAGACGACGATCTGAGCCGCATACTTGAGTTATTAGACTGGTAAATGAGCTTTTATAAGATACTGCTTTGGATATTGTGCATGGCATTCACAGGATCGGTTTATTCGCAAACGGATACTGTTGTGGTCAAAGTGGATTCAGCTATGTCAAATCCCGACTCAAAGAAGCCAAAGACAATAGCTAAGAAAGATACTGTTGTCAGAGTGGCAGGTGAAAAGCCCGATAAGCCAGCTGTGGTGAAGGATTCAGCAAGGTTGGCAATCGAGAAAATGCCTGGACAGGCTGCCCGACGTTCTGCTATCTTACCTGGCCTAGGGCAAATCAAAAACGGGAGATGGTGGAAAGTCCCTTTCATTTACGGAGGGTTAGTTGGTACTGCACTCGTATTTGAATTCAATCATCGATATTACCGGGATATCCTTACGGAGTTACAAGTCAGATACAACGAGAAAAGTAATATTCCGGATGGTAGAGAACATAATCCCGAGTATGCCAACCTTGACGAAACTGCGTTATTAAGCGGAAGAGATTTTTACAGGAGAAACCGTGATCTTAGTGTCTTGGTTGGACTAGGAGTGTATGCAATAAATATCATTGATGCTTATGTGGATGCCAAATTTTTCAGATGGGATGTCTCAGATGAATTAGCATTTAAGGTAAAGCCATCTTTGCAAAGTTTACCAACGCATGCCTCCCTTGTTCCGGTGCCCGGAATAAAAATATCTTTAGCCCTTTGATTCGAATAAATAAACTATACTCTAATGAAGATAGCCCTTTTAGGTTATGGCAAGATGGGTCGAATTATTGAGCAATTCGCTCAAAATCGCAACCACGAAATTGTACTCAGAATTGACGAAAATAGTCTGGACCAATTAACTCTCGAAAACCTTGAGAAGGCAGATGTGGCTATCGACTTCAGTACTCCAGACTCTGTTATGAAGAACATTGAGATGTGCTTTCAAGCTCGCTTGCCGCTGGTAGTAGGTACTACTGGTTGGTATGCGCAACTGCAAAATGTGAAAGATAAATGTATCGAGAGTAACAATACCCTACTTTATGGCTCTAACTTTAGTATTGGAGTAAATATTTTCTTCTATGTGAATAGAATGCTTGCTAAAGTGATGAACCCATACCACCAGTATGAAGCTCAGGTTGAAGAGATCCATCATACGCAAAAATTGGATTCTCCGAGCGGAACTGCGATAACTATCGCTGAAGGAATTTTAGAGGGTTTAGACCGGAAGACAGAATGGGTCAATAATTTGGTTGATGATGGTAAAGAAGTCGTGAATAAGCCAGATCAATTGTTAATTGAATCATTAAGAATAGAAGATGTGCCCGGAACGCACACGGTGATCTACAGTTCGGAAGTAGATGAAATAGAATTTAAGCATACTGCACATAGCCGTGCAGGGTTTGCACTCGGTGCTGTTATTGCGGCTGAATGGTTGAAAGGAAGAAAGGGCTTCTACTCGGTCGAGAACATATTTGATTTTAATAATTAAAAGACACTTTATGGAAAATGCTGGACTATGGTTATTTACAATAATTTTCGTCGTTCTGACTCTTGTCGGAATGTGGAAGTTGTTCGAAAAAGCCGGTCGTAAGGGTTGGGAAGCTCTTATTCCTGTTTACAATATGGTCGTTATGTTGAGAATTACTGGCAGACCATTGTGGTGGATTATTCTGCTTGTGATTCCAGTTATAAACCTTATCGTTTGGTTGGGACTTGCAGTTGATTTTGCTAAGAGCTACGGAAAGAATTCTTTTTTAGCTCACGCAGCAGCTGTCGTTCTCCCATGTATAGTATTTCCTTTATGGGGATTTGACAAGAACGTGGTATACCTTGGACCATCAGCTTCGCAGGAATTTCGTGAGAAATACCCGTATAGAAAATCAGCTGCCCGGGAATGGGGAGACGCTATCATTTTCGCTGTAGTAGCGGCTACCCTTATCAGAAGCTTTTTATTGGAGGCATATACCATCCCTACGGGATCAATGGAGAAATCCTTGTTGATAGGTGATTTCCTTTTTGTGAGCAAGGTGAATTATGGAGCACGCGTGCCAATGACACCTATCGCTTTTCCTTTTGCCCATCATTCGATGCCTCTTACTGGTACGAAAGCCTACTGGGAAGGCTTGAAGATTGATTATCATAGACTGCCCGCCCTTGAAGATATTGAGCGTAACGATGTGGTGGTATTTAACTTCCCTATGGAGGCTGATTCTCCTTTCTTTCGTCCCGTTGACAAACGTGAAAACTATATCAAGAGGTGTATCGGAATAGGGGGGGATACTATTCGCATCATAAACGCTCAGGTGTATGTTAATGGCGAAAAGGGGATTAATCCCAAATTTGGTCAGAAGTATCATGTAGTAGTGTCCGATGGAACGGATTTTAACCCGCAACGTCTTGTAGATATGAACATTGATGCTCAACGTCAATCCGAGGTTGAGTACCTTTTCAACATGACTGAAGAGCAGGCGGCAGAAATCAAGGGTTGGGCAAACGTAAGGGACGTCAAGCCTTATATCCAACCGACTTCAGTAGTGGATACTGAAGTTTTTCCAAAGGATCCGCACTTTATGTGGAACATAGACAATTTCGGTCCGATCATAATTCCTAAAAAAGGATGGACCGTCAAGTTAGACAGTACAACTATTCCTGTCTACCGGAGGGCGATTGAAGTTTATGAGGGTAATACGATCGCGGTAAAGGATCAGAATACGATGCTGATAAATGGCCAACCTGCGACATCCTATACGTTCAAAATGAACTACTATTGGATGATGGGCGATAATCGCGACAATTCGCTCGATTCACGTTTTTGGGGCTTTGTTCCCGAAGATCATATAGTCGGAAAAGCCCTTTTCGTCTGGATGAGCTGGAATGAACGCGGTAGCTTCCTAAGTAAAATTCGTTGGAACAGGCTGTTCATGGGAATCAAGTAACGATGATTTAAGATATAAGAGAAAAGGCCGGGATAATCGATCCCGGCCTTTTCTCTTATATACAATTCTCCTGTGCTCCTAAGCTAATCTTTCTATCTGAAGCATATCTGCAAGCTCCTCCAGATCCTTGACCACCGGCTGGGAAAGCGGTATTCCTTCCACCTTACGTATAGCTTCGGCTGCAGTCTCGGGCTCTCCTGGAATAACCAGGGGCTGCTCTGGATCAATTGGCTTTGCAGCTTTAAAGCGCTCTATCCAGTTATCCATGTGATTTTTGAAGTCCTCTGCCGGGCGAAATCCATCAATCCGCAATGCACCATGGAAATGGCCAATACCTTCGCCTGGAAGGCTTGGAAGAGGGTCTAAGAAGGCCACGAAGGGTGGCACCCATGGACCATAGTTCGCACCCGATAAAATTGAGGTAAGAATATCAACCGTTGCACTTAGTCCGAAGCCTTTATGACTTCCATGTTCGCGGTCACTTCCCAAAGGCAGGAGAGAGCCTCCTCCTTTCAATGCGTGTGCGTCCGTGGTTGAACTACCACTGCTGGTCTGTACCCAGCCCTCCGGTATGCTCTTACCTTCCCTCTGTGCTATTTCCAACTTTCCGTTAGCAGCAGCGGCAGTGGCCATATCCACTATAACAGGAGGGTATTTGCCAGCCGGAAATGCGTAACACATCGGGTTAGTTCCCAATAAACGTTCAGTAGTGAAGGTCGGTGCAACAAGCGGACTCGCATTCGTCATAGCTATTCCGATCATGTCCCGGCTCACAGCTTGCATGGCATGGTAGCCGGCAATCCCGAAGTGATTTGAATTCTTAACAGAAACCCAGCCTGAGCCATACTTGTCCGCTTTCTCCATCGCGATCTGCATCGCAAAGGGAGCGACAACCAGACCCAAGCCACCATCTCCGTCAATTGTAGCAGTACTGGCGGTCTCGTGAATGATCCTGATGTTAGGAGCAGGGTTTATTCGATTCTTCTTCCAGAGGCGAATATAGCCGCTTAGACGAGCTACACCGTGAGAATCAATACCCCGCAAGTCGGAGGCAATTAACACGTCAGTAGCCAGAGCAGCATGTTCTTCGCTGCATCCCATAGCAAAAAATACAGACTTTGTGAAAGCCCTTAATTTAGCTTCCTGAAAGATATGAGAACTCATAGTTAAGGTTCAAGAATGGTGAATTTGAAGTCTAGTGGCTTGAAATGGCGTACCAGCTCAGCAACAAAGCTGTCTCCATAGCGAACAAAATAGATTCCGAAGTTTTCAGTACGCTCCTGCAAGCCTCCTCCTGGAAAATATTTTTGCTTCAAGCTGTCAATTTGTTGCAACGTATCCTCGTGGTTTCTTTTCTCAGCTTTAATCACCTTCTTCTCAAGGTTTTGAAGTGCATGGGCCAGCCGAGCTTTGATCGCCTCGGTACTCGGCACCAGGGTAGGATCTATTTTACAAGCCCGGAGCTTTAGCTTTTCGAAAAGCGCACCAAATTCTTTGACTTCATCCTGAAGCGACAGTGAGTTGCGGCTGTTTTTTATAACCCACTCTCTTTTGATCGCCTCTGTATCCTTGAATATGACTTTCGGTTGAATCTGCAGGCGGCATAACTTGCTGCTGAACGAGTCGTCAACCAGCATGGCCGAATTTCTTAGAAGGAGAATGGGGAAGTCGACATGAAACTGCTCAAAATTTTGCTTCAATTGCAGCCAATAGACCAGTTCTGCACCTCCTCCTATATAAGCCAGATTCGGAAGAATAACCTCCTGATATAATGGTCTCATAACTACATTAGGACTGAATCGTTCCGGAAAGGACCGGATCTCCTCCTGCAGTTCTTCCGCTGTAAACTGAAGTTCCGAATTCAGGACATAATATAAGCCATTGTTCTCTGTAATTCGCTCACGCATCGCATCCTTCATATAAAAGAAATTGATGTCTCTGCTGTTCACCTGAGGGTCAAAGCCGGCATCTTTAAGCTCTTTGCTTGTCTTCGTTATGGCTTCGAAACTTTTTTTATTCAGAATGTCTTCTTCGATAATCGAAGCGAACTGACGTTTCAGGTGTACGTCGTCAGCGTCAACGATAACCACACCGTATTCCGCAAACAATGCGTCAACAAGATGTCGGGTAGCTGAAGCCAGCGTCTTCTGTTCCAGGTAAGCATCACGGAGGACAGATGTCAGACGCTCCGCATTTTCAGAAATTCCGAGAGAATTGCAATAGGTTCGTAGTGCTTCATCTATTGATGCCGGATCGAGGCGCCCGGTGGCTCCACTGGCTTGAATATTCCAGGAGACCTTGTTACCAAAGAGCTTCACATGGTTGATTTCAGCAAAGTCATGATCTTCAGAAGCCATCCAATATACAGGGACGAAATCCTTTTCCGGATACTGAGCCTTTAGCTCAGTGGCAAGATTGATTGCAGTAACAATCTTATAGATAAAATAAAGCGGTCCGGTGAAGATATTCAGCTGATGACCGGTAGTCACGGTATACGTGTTGTCTTTTAGCAGCAGCTTGATATTGCTGGTAACTTTTTCATGCAGAGCAGGAACTGCGTCTGCGTACTGTTTTAGCAGAACGTCATGAAGAATCTGCCGGTCGGCACTTATCTTTTTCTCAGCTATAAGCCTTCCAAAGTTTTCCAGGGTTGGAAAATAAGATACAAAAGGTTTGAGTCTTGGATCCTGGGCCAGATAGCTCAGGGCCGTGGATGAAAAACTATTTGTTTCGTTATAATCGATGTAGGTTGCTTTCATCGTTTACGAAATTAGGGGAATTTTTCAACTCCCCTAATTCAAATCATTTATTTGACAATTTGTCCATACAAATCGAAATCTTCAGCTCGTTCAATATTCACGTTCACAAAACTTCCGACAGTTGCATAATTGGTTGAAGCATGTAGCAGAACCTCATTATCAACCTCCGGAGAGTCGTATTCTGTACGACCGACGAAGTAATCTCCTTCTTTTTTGTCGATCAGGACCTTAAATGATTTTCCAACCTTCTCCTGGTTCTTCTCGAAAGAAATCTCCTGCTGGACGTTCATGATCTCTTCAACCCTCTGTTCCTTCACTTCATCCGGGACGTCGTCGATCAGAGAATGGGCATGAGTCTTTTCCTCATGTGAATAAGTAAAGCAACCCAGTCTGTCGAAACGAGTTTCTTCTACCCAATCCCTCATCTCCATGAAATCAGACTCGGTTTCACCGGGATAACCGCAGATCAAAGTCGTCCTCAAAGCAATATCGGGCACTTTATCACGGATAGAATTAACAAGGTCAATGGTCTTCTGCTTGGTGATTCCACGACGCATAGATTTCAGCATCGGGTCACTGATGTGCTGAAGAGGCATATCCAGGTACTTGCAGATGTTATCCCGCTCATTCATTACATCCAGGATCTCCATCGGGAATCCGGATGGATAGGCATATTGTAATCGGATCCATTCCACTCCTGCAACATCCGAAAGATTGCGAAGTAATTCGTCCAGATTACGCTTTCCATAAAGATCCAGTCCGTAGTAAGTCAGGTCCTGAGCAATCAGGATAAGCTCCTTTGTTCCGTTTCTTACAAGCCCTTTCGCTTCGTTTACCAGATCATCAATTGATTTGGACACATGCTTTCCTCTCATCAGAGGGATAGCACAAAATGAGCAGGGGCGGTTGCAGCCTTCCGCGATTTTAAAATAGGCGAAGTGCGATGGAGTAGTGAGCAATCGTTCTCCCAGGAGCTCATATTTGTAATCAGCACCCAGGTTAGTCAGGATATTCTGCAGATCATTGGTGCCGAAATACGCATCCACGTTCGTGATCTCCGATTCTAATTCCGGCTTATACCGTTCAGAAAGGCAGCCGGTAACAATCACTTTTCCCACCTTACCCTGTTCCTTCAGCTCACTGTACTGAAGGATGGTGTCAATAGACTCCTGCTTGGCATTGTCGATAAAGCCACAGGTATTGATCACGATAATGTCGTCCTTGGTAACGGTATCAGCCTCATGAACAACATCTATCATGTTTCCACGCAGCTGACCCATCAGAACTTCCGAATCGTATATATTTTTAGAACAACCCAGGGTAATCACATTTACCTTGGGCTTCTTAACTGGCTCTCTCTTTTTTGCACTATTTGTTAACATTCCATTCCCATCTAAGCCGCCTATTTAAAGAGGCTATTCACAAATTCTTTCCTATCAAAAAGCTGAAGATCACTGATCCCTTCACCAACGCCGATGTATTTCACCGGGATCTTGAACTGATCAGAAATCCCGATCACAACACCACCTTTTGCTGTACCATCGAGCTTGGTAAGGGCCAAAGCATTCACGTCAGTAGCTTGCGTAAACTGTTTGCACTGCTCAATCGCATTTTGTCCCGTCGAAGCATCCAGTACCAGCAATATTTCATGAGGAGCCCCGGGAACAACCTTTTGCATGACAGTTTTGATCTTGGTAAGCTCGTTCATCAAAGCCACTTTATTGTGCAGCCTTCCCGCTGTATCTATAATCGCAACATCTTCGCCGTTAGAGACAGCAGAGTGGATGGTATCGTATGCTACGGAGGCAGGGTCAGAACCCATCGCCTGCGCCACAACCCGCACACCAACCCGCTCGCCCCACAGCTTCAACTGATCAACAGCCGCGGCCCTGAAGGTATCAGCGGCGCCAAGAACAACCTTGTTGCCCGCCTGCTTCAACTGGTGAGCCAGCTTACCAATCGTCGTGGTTTTTCCAACACCGTTTACACCTACTACCATAATGACGTATGGCTTGTGATTTCCGTACTCGAATTTGTCGAAATCGTTGCTATTGTTCTCTGCTAAAAGCTGCTGAATCTCATCCTTCAAAAGGTTGTTGAGTTCAGACGTGCCAAAGAACTTATCCCTGGCCACGCGCTCCTGTATACGATCAATGATTTTCAGCGTGGTAGCTACACCTACATCAGAGGTCACCAGGATTTCCTCCAGATTATCGAGAACCTCATCGTCAACGGTCGATTTCCCCATAACTGCCTTTGTCAGTTTGGAGAACAAGCCATCTTTGGTTTTTTCTAAACCCTTGTCCAGGGCCTCCTGCTGGACAGGGGTAGCTTCCTTCTTTTTAAAAAAATCGAATAATCCCATTGTGATGTAATATGCTGACTATACAAAAAAAGCCCTCCTGATGTATATCGGGACGGCTCCTTAATATTTTTAAAGGAATATGATCACTAAGCTTTTTTAGCTTCAGCAATAGCGTCTTTAACGTGGTCGTTATGTGCAATGATCTCTCTAAAAGTGTAAGCGCCGGTTTTGTCAGACTTAACCATCGTGATCACTTTAGAATATTCTTTGCCTTTTCCTGTTTTCAGGGTTGCAACTACTTTCTTTGCCATCTCTTTATATTTTAATTAGGTATGAGCCTGAATTATTTAATTTCTTTGTGAACAGTTACTTTCTTCAGGAAAGGATTGAATTTCTTCAACTCCAAACGCTCAGTAGTGTTCTTTTTATTTTTATTGGTGATATAACGAGACATCCCAGGTTCGCCACTAGCCTTGTGTTCTGTGCATTCTAAAATCACCTGAACACGGTTACCTTTCTTAGCCATTTTTTTCTTTTTTAATTAATTAAACGAATCCTTGTTTAAGGAATTTATTAATCACGGCGCTGATTCCGTTCTTATTAATAGTTTTGATTGCTGAAGTTGAAACTTTCAGCGTAATCCAGCGGCCTTCTTCAGGAATGTAAAATTTCTTTACTTTCAGGTTAGGATAAAATTTGCGCTTAGTCTTAACGTTTGAGTTTGAAACGTTATGACCTTTCATTGCCATTTTTCCTGTTAAATCACAAATTCTCGACATGACTATGTTGTGTATCTTTTTGTAAAAATCAGTCTCTTAAAGAGTTTGCAAATATCATAAGAATAATTTTAAAACGCAATACTTTTTGGCTAATTATTTTAATCACATGGATTTCCTGTCTATCTCCCTGCTTTATTTGCTTATCAGGTGAAGTGTTTCGGCTCTAAGTGGATGAGCAGCGACTATGCATTACCTTAAAAGACTCTCGCATAATCCCCAACATGCCTCCGTTAAGCCAAGCTGCCCTCTGCAACCCATGACCTGGCTCAACCTTAGTGTCAAGATACCTCGTATTATCGCGGGGGCGAATCGATACACTACAAGAGACCTGATTCAGCCTGTAAGGTAGATAGCTGTACCAACACCTTTTTCGATTTTTTAGCCGTTCTATTCCATAATATTTCTAAATTAAGGCCGCTAACTAAAAACTAATCCAACTTATGGCCATCACTACTCAAGTCTCTACGCCGGTAGAGGGCAAAAACAAACTGTGGAGTGTAATAACTGCATCCTCCGTCGGAACCCTCATCGAATGGTATGACTTTTATATCTTCGGCAGTTTGGCAACCATCCTGTCAACCCAGTTCTTTCCGGTTGACAATCCAACAGCGGCCTTCCTCTCCACTTTGGCAACTTTCGCCGCAGGGTTTATCGTCAGGCCCTTCGGAGCCCTTGTTTTCGGCCGGCTCGGCGACCTGATCGGAAGAAAGTACACCTTTCTTCTTACCCTGGTCCTGATGGGAGGCTCTACCTTTGCCATCGGCCTTATCCCCGGATTTGCATCTATCGGATACGCTGCACCTATTCTGGTGCTGCTGCTGCGCCTGGTTCAGGGCCTTGCCCTCGGCGGGGAGTACGGTGGCGCGGCCACCTATGTTGCCGAGCATGCACCACCTAACAGGCGAGGTTTTTATACCAGTTTCATTCAGACAACTGCAACCATGGGCCTCTTCCTTTCCCTGGGTGTGATCCTTCTCGCCAGGCATCTGGTCGGCGTAGATGCATTCAACAGCTGGGGATGGCGTATTCCATTTATCCTGTCTTCACTACTCGTCATCGTCTCCATCGTTATCCGCATGAAGATGCATGAATCACCGCTCTTTGCAAAGGTGAAAGCAGAAGGAAAGACCGTCAAAAATCCCCTGAAAGAATCCTTTGGGAAGAAGGAAAACCTGAAAATGGTGCTGCTGGCCTTGTTTGGTGCTACGGCAGGGCAGGGCGTCATCTGGTATACAGGTCAGTTTTACGCGCTCTCATTCATTCAGAAAACGATGAATATCGAATTTGTGCAGTCTAACTACATCATTGCTATCGGGCTGCTTCTCGCCACGCCCTTCTTCATCGTATTTGGCGGCTGGTCCGACAAAATCGGGCGGCGGAATATCATGATGGCAGGTATGCTTTTCGGTATACTGTTCTACCGCCCCATCTACAAGCAGATGTATGCCTTGTCTGATATCAGCACAAAAACTGAAGTGCCTTCAGGTAATATGATCGAGCGTACAACCACCAGGAGTGACGAAGGGGCTACACAAATCGTACAAACAACCGAGCGGCACTTTTCCGATGGAACCATTCAAAGACTGATTACTACCACGGGGACTGACGGCAAACAGGTGGAAAGCAAGGAGATCAATTTACCTACGTCCTCATTCTGGATACTCGTGGCGCTCGTCTTTGTTCAGGTTCTCTTTGTAACTATGGTCTACGGACCAATAGCCGCATTTCTGGTCGAACTGTTTCCAACCAATATACGTTATACTTCCATGTCGCTTCCCTATCATATCGGCAATGGCGTTTTCGGCGGACTCACTCCCTTTATCGCAATCAGCCTGACATCATTGCCTGGAGCCACGCCTTTTGACGGCCTGTGGTACCCTATAGGAGTAGCTGCCGTGTGCCTGATCATCGGATTGGTTTATATTAACAAAAGCACTTACAACACAACGAACGACTAAGATGAATTCACTACGTAAATACCTCGGCATACTATGGCTCCTATTAGGCGTTATATTAGGTGTATACCTGTTTTATAAAGCAGCTGTAGCACTGAGTTCAACAGGGGCGAACGCAGAAGATTATGTTTTCTGGATTGTAATCGTCACGATTTTTATCCCGATTCTGATCGGCTTTATACTATTCGGATACTACGCCTTCAAAGGGGAATACAGGCGCGAAATCCACTAATTTTTTAAACATTCATACAGATACCAATTTATAATGAGAGAACTAAAGATTTCTTCTTTTGAGAATTACAAGGAAGTTTATGACTACAGTGTAAAACAACCGGAAGAGTTCTGGGCGGAAATCGCCGAGAACTTCCAATGGCGGAAGAAATGGGACAATGTCGTCAACTGGAACTTCCGCGACCCGGAGATTAAATGGTTTGAAGGAGCAAAACTGAACATTACAGAAAACTGCCTCGACAGGCACCTGGAGCATAACGGCGATAAAGCTGCGATCATCTGGGAGCCCAACGACCCAGAAGAAGCACACCGAATTCTGACTTACAGGCAGTTGCATGACAAGGTTTGTCAATTCGCCAATGTGTTGAAAAACAATGGTGTAAAGAAAGGCGACCGCGTTTGCATTTACCTGCCCATGGTCCCGGAACTCGCCATAGCCACACTGGCCTGTGCACGTGTCGGTGCAGTACACTCCGTCATTTTCGGAGGCTTTTCCGCACAGTCAATAGCAGACCGTATCAACGATGCAGCTTGTTCTGTCGTCATTACTGCTGATGGGGGCTTCAGAGGTGCCAAAGACATACCGCTGAAAGAAGTGATAGATGATGCCCTGGTTCAATGCCGGAGCGTTTCCCGCGTCATCGTACTGACCCGCAGCCGCACCGCCGTCTCCATGATCAAAGGACGCGATGTTTGGTGGGAAGATGAGATAAAGAAAGTGGAGACACAGGGAAATCCCGAATGTCCTGCTGAAGAGATGGACGCCGAAGATGTGCTCTTCATTCTCTATACCTCCGGATCTACCGGAAAGCCTAAAGGCATTGTACACACCTGCGGTGGCTACATGGTCTACGCCGGCTATACATTCGCCAACGTGTTCCAGTACCAGCCCGAGGAGATCTACTTCTGTACCGCCGATATCGGCTGGATCACTGGCCATACCTACATTGTGTACGGCCCCTTAAGTCAGGGAGCTACCTCGCTGCTGTTCGAAGGTGTTCCTACCTGGCCTGGTCCCGACCGCTTCTGGAACATCGTAGACGAGTACAAAGTGAACATCCTCTACACGGCACCAACGGCAATCCGGTCACTCATGAGCTTTGGCGATGAGGTGCTCAACGGTAAAGATCTGAGTTCCATTACCAAGCTCGGATCCGTAGGTGAGCCCATCAATGAAGAAGCGTGGCATTGGTTCGATGAGAAAATCGGGAAGGGAGAGGCGCCAATTGCAGACACCTGGTGGCAAACAGAAACCGGTGGAATCATGATCAGTCCCATCGCAGGTATTACCCCAACAAAGCCCGGTTATGCAACACTGCCACTTCCCGGTATCCAGCCATGCCTGGTCGACGAAAACGGAGCGGAAATCTTCGGTAACGGCGTGAGTGGAAACCTCTGCATCAAATATCCATGGCCCGGAATGCTACGTACTACCTATGGAGATCACGAACGCTGCAGGCAAACGTATTTTTCTGCCTATCCAAATATGTACTTTACCGGAGATGGCTGCCTGAGAGATCAGGACGGCTACTACAAGATTACCGGTCGGGTAGATGACGTGCTCAATGTCTCCGGTCACCGTATTGGTACCGCTGAAGTCGAGAATGCCATCAACATGCACGCTGATGTGGTGGAAAGTGCTGTTGTGGGATATCCTCATGCCATTAAGGGCCAGGGTATCTACGCCTACGTGATCCTGGGGAACTCCACGCATAACGACAGGGAGCTGGTCAGCAAAGACATCCTGAAAACAGTTACCCGTCTTATCGGCGCCATCGCAAAGCCGGATAAGATTCAGTTTGTATCCGGACTACCTAAAACGCGTTCAGGGAAGATTATGAGAAGGATCCTTCGCAAGATCGCTGAAGGCGAAACGGGTAACCTGGGCGATACCAGTACCCTGCTTGATCCGGCAGTGGTCGAAGATATCAGACAGGGAGCTCTCTAGAATATGAAAGAACAATTCCTCATTCCGCCTGTTGTACTGATATCTATTAAAAACATATATCATGGACAAGCTAGAATTAAAAGGAAAGTGGAACGAAATAAAAGGAAAAGTTAAACAGGCATATGGCGATCTGACCGACGATGATCTTACGTATCAGGAAGGTCAGGAAGACGAGTTGTATGGACGACTTCAATCCAAAACAGGAAAAACCAGAGACGAAGTAGTCGATTGGTTGAGAGGCCTGTAGGTATTAAAAGAAAAGGCGGTTTGTTTATAAGCCGCCTTTTCTTTGTCTTATTGTTTTAATTCTGTTGGTATCAGCTTAATGAATTTTGATGAGTCAGACTCAAAATAGCTGTTCATCGAAACTTTTCCGTCTTCCGTCTTCATCGCCATTTCGCCGCTTACCGCAATCTTGTCGCCTACCTTCAATCCGGCAATCGCGTCCTTTATTGCCCCGTCCTGAGGAACCAGCAAGGCAAACCTGACGCCATAGATAGTCGAATCGCCAGCTGCGGCACTTTTTAAATCCAGTTTGTCTGCTCCGACGCCCTCTACATGGAAGGTCCAGTTCTTGAAGGTTAGTGCATGATCCCGAACGTACTTGTTCAGGTTTGTAATAACCCTGTTCTTCAGGATTTCCTTATTCTGAAAAATATTAACAGTGTCCTGCGTTTCCTTCAGCCGCACCAAAAATTGTTTCTGCGAAGGGTCCGCCTGCTGCTCGCATGACATGAAAGTCAAGAGGATGGCCATGAAGCCAAGGTGTAAGGTTCTTTTCATAATGTTCGGTTTATCAAACAAATCAATAGAAAAGTAGAGTGATAGTCAAGCGTTTAAACACCTATCAATGCCCTGTTTTGAAGGGAACCGCACGGTCCTCGTTAAAAAACACCCTTTAAACCCCCTTACTACGCAAATAAAGATTGATTATAAATTAAAAATATTTTGCCTGTGCATAAGGCGGGATGCAAGCGCATTCGTCAGCAGGGTCACCAATAGCAAATCTTATTGGGGCAAAATAGAAAGGAATCGTAGTTTTGGGGCAATGGAAAAAAATAAGGCTGTCTTTCTTGATCGCGACGGCGTACTAAATAGAGAATTAGGTGATTATGTATGCAAACTGGAAGACTTTCATGTTCTTGAACATAACTTCGAACCACTCAGGGCCTTGCAAGACAGGGGATACTTACTCATCGTGATTACCAATCAGGGTGGAACTGCCAAAGGCTGGTACTCTGAAGAGACGCTTGGGCAGATGCATGACCACCTCCGCGCTACTTATGAAGCTCAAGGCATACACCTCACCGAGATCTATTACTGCAGGCACCACCCCGATTATAATGGCCGCTGCCTCTGCAGAAAGCCGGGATCCCTGATGCTCGAAAAAGGTGTTGCCCGGTTTAATATCGATGCTTCTAAATCTTATTTCATCGGCGATCGCGAACGTGATGTCATCGCCGGGGAAGCAGCCGGATTAACTGGTATTCTGATTGATTCCGATCAGCCTATCAGCGAAGTGCTCCATCTGATCAACTAAAATAAAAAGGCTATCATCAGGCGTCTGCTCCATATCTTTAGAAATATGAAAGCTTCCACCCCATGATAGCCTCTGTATAAACTCGGCCTTCAAACTATGGTCTACTCAAAGGACGGGTCCTTCAGTACCCCAGGTTGAGTTCAGCTCCTTGCCTTAATTTGCGGGACTATGTTCCTCCAGTGAAGCCTTGTTCAGAAAAACAAACTTTTGATCAAACACATCTAAAACAATGTGGCTGTCCTTGTCAATTTTGCCTGCCAGGATCTCTTTCGATAACTCATTCAAAATGCGCTTCTGAATAACCCTCTTCAGCGGACGGGCCCCAAACTGCGGGTCATAACCCAACTGTGCCAGCCAGTCGAGCGCGTCTTCAGAGGCTTCAATCTCAACACCCATCTCTGCAAGCGTCTGCTGAACATGCCTGAATTGCAGCGTCACAATATCGCGCAGCTCACTTCTGTCAAGCGGAGTAAACATGATCAGCTCATCGATCCTGTTAAGGAATTCCGGACGGATCGTCTGTTTTAATAGCTCAAAAATCTGGTTCTTGGTCTTCGCCACAATCTCGTCCCTGTTCGTATCGATCAGTGTGCTGAAGTTCTCCTGGATCAAATGAGAGCCAATGTTGGAGGTCATGATGATGATTGTATTCTTAAAGTTCACCACGCGTCCCTTGTTATCGGTTAAACGCCCGTCGTCCAGTACCTGAAGCAGAATATTGAACACGTCCGGGTGTGCCTTTTCAATCTCATCCAGCAGGATTACGCTATAAGGTTTGCGTCTTACCGCTTCGGTCAGCTGACCACCTTCATCGTAACCCACATATCCTGGAGGCGCACCGATCAGTCTCGACACGGCATGTCTTTCCTGATACTCACTCATATCGATACGTACCATAGACGACTCATCATTGAACAGGAACTCAGCAAGCGCCTTCGCCAGTTCAGTCTTACCGACCCCGGTAGTACCCAGGAAGATAAATGAACCGATCGGCTTACGCTTATCCTGCAAGCCCGCACGTGAGCGGCGGATCGCATCTGATATTGCTTCAATGGCCTCGTTCTGTCCCGCCACACGCTTATGCAGTTCTTCCTCCAGATGCAGCAGCTTCACACGTTCACTCTGGATCATTTTCGCCACAGGGATACCGGTCCAGCGCGAAACAACGCCTGCTATATCCTCAGATGTCACTTCTTCCTTCAGCATACGGCTATCAGTCTGCTTCTCAGCCAGCTCCGTCTTCAGGCTTTCCACCTTATCCTGAGCTTCCTTGATCTTACCGTAGCGGATCTCTGCCACGCGTCCATAGTCGCCGGCCCTCTCTGCCTGTTCGGCCTCCAGTTTATAGTTCTCAATCTGCTCAACAAGGCTGTTGATGCCGTCTACCAGATCTTTTTCGCCCTGCCATGCTGCCCTGAGGGAATCACGATCAGCAGAGAGGTTCGCAATCTCCTCACTCAGCTCCTGCACCTTCTTCTCATCATTTTCCCGCTTGATCGCTTCGCGCTCAATCTCCAGCTGCATAATGCGCCGCTCCAGCTCATCCACAGCCTCTGGCACGGAGTCCATCTCCAGACGAAGTTTAGATGCTGCCTCGTCCATCAGGTCAATGGCCTTGTCCGGTAAGAAACGGTCTGATATATAGCGTTGCGAAAGCTCAACGGCCGCAATGATCGCCTCATCCTTAATCCGCACCTTGTGGTGGGTTTCATAACGTTCCTTTAGCCCACGAAGTATTGATATAGCATCCTGTGTATCTGGTTCATCCACAGTTACCTTCTGGAAACGACGTTCCAGAGCCTTGTCTTTCTCGATATATTTCTGATATTCGTTCAGCGTGGTCGCACCGATCGCACGCAGCTCACCACGGGCAAGAGCAGGTTTCAGGATGTTCGCCGCATCCATCGCACCTTCTCCACCGCCGGCACCAACCAGCGTGTGAATCTCGTCGATGAACATCACGATCTCACCGTCGCTTTGTGTCACTTCCTTGATCACCGCCTTCAAACGCTCTTCAAATTCTCCCTTGTACTTCGCACCTGCTACCAGGGCTCCCATGTCCAGGGAAAAGACGGTTTTCGACTTCAGGTTCTCAGGTACGTCGCCCTTGATGATCCGGAAGGCGATTCCTTCGGCAATCGCGGTCTTACCCACACCCGGCTCACCAATCAGAATAGGGTTGTTCTTCGTACGGCGGGATAGGATCTGGATCACGCGTCTGATCTCTTCATCACGACCGATTACAGGGTCAAGCTTGCCCGACTCCGCATATTCATTCAGGTTGCGGGCATATTTATTCAGCGCGTTATATGTCGCTTCCGCATTCTGGTCCGTCACCTTGCTGTCTCCCCGCAGGTCTACAATCGCTTTCTTGAGATCCTTTTCAGTAACTCCCGAATCCTTAAGGATAGAGCTCACTTTGCCGGAAGTGGTCAGGATTCCCAGCAGGATATGCTCAACAGATATAAATTCATCCTTGAACTCTTTCAGGTAAGACTGCGCCTTCTGCAAAGCGGAGTTCGTATCTGATGATAAGTAGATATTGCTTCCGCTAACTTTTGGATAGCTCTTGATCTCTGCATCCAGTATGCTGTTCAGGCGGTTGACGTTGACGTTTAATTTCTTCAGCAGGAAATGAACAACGTTTTCGTCCACCAACAACAAACCCTTCAGCAGGTGTGCATTTTCAATGGCCTGCTGCTGGTTCCCAACAGCGATCTCAGAAGCTTTCTGTACTGCTTCCTGGGCCTTTATGGTATAGTTGTTAAAGTTCATATTGCTTCCTTTTTGAGGTTCTATACACAAAAAAAAAGCCAGAACCTAAATGGTTCCGGCGATATGAAATTTTGTCTTCTTAAATTATTTCTGCCTGACTAAAAGTCTATTTGCTAAATACTTATATGAAGATTTGTCTGTTATACAGAATTCCCGAAAGGGAATTCACAGCCCTGGGGAGCGCTTACGACAAAGCCTTCTTCAATGCAGTTACCTCGTGCTCAGTGAGTTTCTTAAGAGGGCCGCTGGCCATCATCTTCATCATCATGTTGAGTTCTGCAGATACGGTAAGCACTACCTCCGTGGTATTGTCGCCCATATCGGCTACCAGCCATCTCATCTCCACATGGAAGGGAACCTGAGAACCTGGCACGATGATCACGCTCGTATTGGCAATCCTATTGGAGATCTTTAGCGCCAGCTTGGCCATATTCTGGATGGAGAAACTTGCTTCATCCGTACTGGAGCGCCATTCTGAGATCATCTCAGGCATCAGCTGCTCATGATTATTAAAGTCGGCCAGGAAAGTATATACTTCTTCTACAGGCTTATTGATATTTTCTTTACTTTCAAATACTGTCATAGGTGTTAAGATAAATCAGATGCAGACTCACTCCATTCAACTGGATTGTCTCTCCATCTTCTTAACAGTTCAACATCCTCTTTTGTTATAAAACGATGTTCCGATGCATAGTCGATCAAAGCATTATAATTGGACAGCGTAGAAAAACGGCATTTCGCATTCTTGAAGTTTTCAGTAGCTTCAGGTAATCCATAGCTGAATATGGCTACAATTCCGGCTACATCTGCACCTGCGGCACGCAAGGCTTCAACAGCCTGAATGCTGCTTTTTCCGGTAGAGATTAGATCTTCAACAAGTACCACACGCTGACCTTCATGTACTTCACCCTCGATGAGGCTTCCTGTACCGTGGTCTTTCGCTTTTGAGCGTACGTAGGCAAATGGCAGTCCCAGATCCTGTGCAACAAGCGCACCCTGTGGAATACCGGCAGTAGCAACTCCGCAAATAACGCCTACAGATCCGAACTCTTCCTGAATCAACGCAGAAAGGTTTTGACGGATGTAAGTTCTAATCGCTGGATATGAAAGTGTTATACGATTATCACAGTAAATAGGTGATTTTAATCCAGAAGCCCAGGTAAATGGTTTGGTAGGTTGAAGTTTTATTGCTTTTATTTGTAACAAAAATTCGGCAACTTTCTGCTCAATCTCACTTTTGTTGATCATGACACAAATGTATAGAATTTATATTAACGAAACAGCTTTAATCATCTCGGAATTTGTCCCGAAAGGACTTGATAATTTTCAAAATATTGATCATCAATCGTTTGTATTTCGTGATTTTTATAAACAAGCCAAGAAGAGCGGACCCGAAACTCACCTCATTTTGGTCCCCGATGCCCGCGATTACTTCAGGAAGTTACGTAAGCCTTACCAGGTCATCAAAGCGGCCGGAGGCGTCGTAAACACACCTGATCAGGAGTATCTCTTCATTTTCCGAAAGGGAAAGTGGGACCTCCCTAAAGGCAAACTGGACGAAGGTGAAAAGACAAAACATGCCGCAGTTCGCGAAGTAGAAGAGGAGTGTGGCATTAAAGTAGGCCGGCTCCTTGACAAGCTCACCAACACCTGGCATGTGTATGAAGAACGTGGACAGGTCATCTTCAAAAAGACAAGTTGGTTCACCATGGAAGCTAAAAAGCAGAAGCTGATCCCGCAGTTGGAGGAGGATATTACAGATGCCCGCTGGATGTCAGAAGCCGAATTTGCCCTCATTCGTGGAAATACGTATCCAACGATCAATAATATTCTCGAACTGCTTACCGTAAAATTATAGGAAACGCAGCGCCTCTTTGGGCACGAACTTGCTGATGTCGCCGTGATGTCTCAGGATGTCACGCACGATAGTGGAACTGATGGACGAATAACCCGGATTGCTGAGGATGAAAATGCTCTCAATGCTGGGTTCCAGTTCATGGTTCATCTGTGCAATGGCTTTCTCATATTCAAAGTCGGATACGGTACGAATACCTCTCAGCATATATAAGGCACCAACCTCCTTGCAGAAGTTGATCGTCAGTCCCTCGTATGAGGTGACCTCGATTTTCGCCTCGTCCGCGAAGACGGCTTCCATCATCTGAATGCGGGTCTCGGGACTAAGAAATGAGTTTTTGGTGCTATTCTTTCCAATCCCGATAACCACCTTGTCAAACAGTGAAACTGATCTTTTGATGATATCGACGTGGGCAATTGTAATCGGGTCGAAGGATCCGGGGAAAAGGGCTATCTTCATGCGCAATACAGAGTATGTTTATTCCGATTCTTTTAGTTCAAAAAAGCTAAACGATGAATATCCATACTTTCGCTGTTCAACAAAGTTAGGATGATCATCCAGTCGTTTCATCGTGTGGTGTTCCACAATGAGTACACCTCCGGGATTCAGTAGCTCCCGCTCAAAGACAAGCTGAGGGATAAGCGGAATCTCGGGTATATCGTAAGGAGGGTCGGCAAATATCAGGTCATACTTATCTGTTTCCTCACGTAGGTATCGGATCACGTCGCCCCGCTGTGGTTTGATGGCCTCGAGGGAATATTGCTTCACAACCGACATCAGGAAATTATAGCATCCCCGGTCCAGATCTACGGACACAATATCCTGCGCTCCCCGCGAAGCAAACTCCACTGACACACTACCCGTTCCGCTGAAGAGATCCAGCACCTTCAGCTCTTCCAGGTCATACTGATTATGCAAGATGTTAAACAAGGCCTCCTTAGCCATATCCTTTGTTGGTCGTACGGGTAACCCGGGCGGCGGATTCAGGCGCAGGCCCTTTAGCTTTCCACTGATTATTCGCATAAGCTCATACTAAGTAATGAAAAGAATTGGTGGGATGGCAACAACTTAAATGAATCAGGATGCTTCACCAGCGCGGTACTGTCGCTAAAACGGATATGCTGAAAATAACGTGCAATCCTTCTGTATAATTCGCTGTACTTCTCAATCTCGCCCGCCAGCAGCACGGGTGTGTCCGGCTGAAGCTCGAACTGCTGTTTCACCAGCAGCAGGTAGTAGTTAAAGTCATCGGCATTCTCAAAAGAGAAAATATTGTAAAAAACGAACTCGCCGTTTGCTACGACTACCATCTCGAAGGTTCCCGAATTAAACTGGATGATGACCTTCATGCCCTCAGTAGCCGCTCCATTAAGGGCGCTTTCAATAAGAGCTTCGGATTGAGAGTAAATCACCGCATCAGGAAACATCTTCTTCAAAGGGGATATAACCGCATCTTCTACAGCGCTAATCGCATGAACCTTGCCCTCCAGCATGCTGTTGGTCAACGTACTGCTTGGTTTTGTGCTCTGAACAAAGTTCTTAAAGCTGGATGATGAGCTTTCTGCATACAACTCTGCAGGAATAAAAACAAAATTGAACGTTTCAGAACTAACCTTTACCCGGCCGAAACGCTGGTTCAGGTAGGCATTCTGAGCCCCCAGTCCTGCTAAAGTATCTTCCATCGGAGCAGAAAGAACCGCATCATAAATAACATACAGCTCGTTCGTCTGTATATTCCTGATGGCGTATGAAAGTTTATGTTTGTTATGCTTGATGAGCAACTCACACAAACCTGCCTGTTCTGGCAGGTAGGTTTTATCTTTCAGATGAAGGGTTCCGACATTGTTCATTACGACAAAACTAACTGTTTTTTAGAAGGAATTTGCATTTTTGCATCTCAATATGAAGGTAAGTGATCTGCTGAACCAAAACTTTGGCCTCAATCCAACCAGTCAGCAGCTGGAAGTTTTCCAGAAGCTGGAGCGGTTTCTGAACTCCGAAGATCCCAGAGCATGCTTTGTTATGCGGGGCTACGCCGGAACGGGTAAAACCACAATCATCGGATCCTTGGTGAGGATCTTTCCGCGCCTGAAGCTCAAATCCTCTCTGATGGCCCCCACAGGGCGCGCAGCGAAGGTTATCAGCAACTATTCGGGCCGCAAGGCTTTCACCATCCATAAGAAAATCTACCGGAAGAAGAATGCTGCTACGCTGGAAATGGACTTCGTGCTCGGTCATAATATAGCCGAGGATACGATCTTTATAGTCGACGAGTCGTCCATGATCTCCAACGAGGAGGGTGGCTTCGGCAAGCACGGTCTGCTTCAGGACCTTATCTCTTATGTCTACCAGGGGAAGAACTGCAAGCTTATGCTGGTGGGCGACACCGCCCAGCTACCGCCGGTGGGCTCTGACGCAAGTCCCGCGCTTGACCCCGCACTACTCAGAGATGCGTTTGGCCTCCACGTGCATTATCATGAAATGACCGATGTCGTCAGGCAGCAGAAGCTCTCCGGTATCCTCTATAATGCCACCAATCTGCGGGAGCTGATCCGGACCGGAAAGGCTGAGTTTCCACGACTCAAAGTCGGCGGCTATCCCGATATCTATCAAATGACAGGGGAGAAGCTCTCGGAGGGTCTTCACTATGCCTACAGCAAGTTCGGTATGGATAATACCCTGGTGGTATGCCGGTCAAACCGCAACGCCAATAATTACAACCAGCAGATCCGCAACCGGATCCTCTCACGGGAGGATGAGTTGACCGGGGGCGACTATCTCATGGTGGTGCGCAACAACTACTTCTGGCTCGAAAAAGAAGAGTCTGCAAATGCCTTCATCGCCAACGGCGACATTGCCAGGGTACGTAAGGTTCGCAATATTCAGGAACTCTATGGTTTCCGCTTCGCGGATGTGGTGCTTGATTTTATAGATTATCCCGATGAAGAACCACTGAACTGCAAAATCTTGCTCGATACAATTTATGCAGACGGCCCCGGACTAAGCCGCGAGGATAGCCGCCGTTTCTATGAAGAGGTGATGAAAGATTACGCCGATATCCGGGATAAGAACAAACGGATGGAGGAACTCAAAAAGAATCCTTATTACAATGCTCTTCATGTAAAATTTTCTTATGCGGTAACCTGTCATAAAGCACAGGGTGGGCAGTGGGATGCGGTCTTTGTCGATCAGGGTTATATGACCGACGAAATGATGAACACCGACTTCCTTCGCTGGCTCTATACTGCCCTTACCCGTGCCGTTAAAGAGCTCTACCTGGTGAACTTCAGCGAGAAGTTTTTCTGAACAGAACGCGACTAAGCAAAACCGGAACCCATTCGTGACGTTACCACAAGAGTCATAGAAATCTCTTATTTGACCTTTTGACTTTGGAAGTCAAATATAAAGTCCAGATTTGCGTCATTATGTTCAGAAGACTTACGTTCGTTGCTATTCTAGGCCTTGTTCTGCTCCAGGCTTGCAGCAGCATAGAATACAGCCCCAATCAATCTTCCGATTCGAAAAGTCCGCGCGATATCAACAAGAAGAGTCTGGAAAAGCTGGCGCAGACACCTGGCGACGATACCATTCGTTTCGTACTCACAGGAGACAGTCAGCGGGAGTATAAGTACGCTGAAAAACTCGTTAAAACAGTAAATGAAATTCCCGGAGTAGATTTCGTACTCCTCGCTGGAGATATTTCAGACTTCGGACTCTTACAGGAGATGGAATGGGTGCACAGTATTTTCTCGAAGCTCCAAATGCCATACATAGGTGTGATCGGTAATCATGATCTTGTAGCGAATGGTGAAGATGCCTATAAAAGGATGTTCGGGCCCCTGAACTTCAGTTTTGTGTATCAGGGCGTGAAGTTTATCTGCCACAATACCAACAGTCGCGAAGACAAATTCAGCGGTAATGTCCCTGATCTGCCCTGGCTGGCACAGGAGCTGATGCCGCAGGACGACGTTTATGCCTATATTCCCGTCGGGCATGTTCCTCCCGATGGTATGGATTTCGATCCAAGGCTTGTTGAGGGATACACGCGCATGATCAATGCTTCGCCGAATACCCTGGCTGCTCTTTATTCGCATACACACTCCCATGATATCTATTACTTCTATGGTGATCCTATTCCGTATCTGATCACAGATGCCATCGAGAATCGTCAGTTTATGCTGATCGAAATCATAAATGGTAAACTTAACTACAAGAACATTGAATATTAAATACCTCATTGGCGCTCTTTTTACGGGACTTCTGCTTGCGCGTGCCAATACGGCAGCCGCACAGTTTCACAAGGAATTGATCCCCAGTTCTGCACTGACGCAATATGCCGGGAGTATTGGTTTTATGAGTATCGGAGCCGGCTACGAGCTCTTTAAGAATGACAGAGGATCACTCGACATCATGTATGGCTATGTTCCGCGTAGTAGGGGTGGGCGCCTGCATATCACAACTGTCAAATTTGCCTATCGGCCCTTCGAGGTGAAACTGAACGACTGGGCTAAGCTGTATCCTGTGAATCCGGGTGCTTTTATCAGTTATCACTTCGGACCAAAGTTTGACTTCCAATGGGATAAGGACACTTATGAGGATGGCTATTACTGGTGGTCCACGGCTCTGCGCCCGCATATCTCCGTTGGCACAGAAGTGAAGATCGATACCCGCAAAATAGCCCCCTCTTTGAATATCAAATCGATGAGTGTGTATTCTGAGTTTAATACCAATGAACTCTATTTGGTGAGCTATTATCAGAACGCCGGAACCTTATCTGTTACAGATATTTTCAAGCTGGGCTTTGGTATACGGGTAGCTTTTTAAACCTGTATTCTGTTTAGATCAGCTATATTTGCTTTCCAAACTTTGCAGATCTTCATGTTTCGTAACCTCACTGTCTTACTGCGCTATTTTACCTTCTGGATTATCTTCTTTTTTCTGGAAAGAGCAGTCTTTGTATTGTATAATACAGACACGCTCAATGAGGTGCCGATCTCTGAAATCATGCAAACCTTCCTTTATGGACTCTGGATGGACGCTTCTATGGCGGGCTACATCTGTTCCCTTCCGCTGGTGGTTTATGTTGTTTTGTGGCTGGTTCCCCGTTTGTCTATCCCCCGGAAGCTAATCAAAGTTTACAGTTATCTGCTGATTATTCTGTTTTCAATACTGACAATCATCAATTTCAATATTTACCGGGAGTGGGGCACCAAACTGAACTACCGGGTGTTCGAATTTGCTTTTGGCTCACCAGCCGAAGCCATGGCCAGCACGGCCTCTTCACCGATCTTTCTGACGCTGCTCATTCTCGCAGCGCTCATCGGCGCCTCGGTCTTTCTGTTTCGCCTGATCGTCCGCTTTGAAATAATCAGACGCGGCAGCTTCTTCATCAAGCTTCCCCTGGCTCTTTTCTTAATGGGACTCAACTTTCTGGCTATCCGCGGTGGCTGGCAGCTATCGCCGATGAACGAGAGCATGGCCTACTTTTCCCTGAAGCCCATCCTCAACTATGCGGCCGTTAATACCGAATGGAGCCTCATCCACGACATGATGAATGCGGGCGAAAAGAACAAGAATGTCTACGCCTTCTTTCGTCCCGAAGAAGCGAAGGCTATCGTCAAGGAACTGTACACGCCACCCGCCGGAGAAAATACCCGGATACTGCAGACAGACAAACCCAATATCGTGCTCATTATCATGGAGAGTCATACAGGGAATGTGGTGGAGAGCCTTGGAGGAGAGAAGGGTGTCAGTCCCGAGATGGAGAAGCTGATCAGCGAAGGACTTTTCTTTGATCAGGTGTATTCATCCGGTAGCCGTACCGACAAAGGTGTTGTTTCCGTGTTAAGTGCATTCCCTGCACAGGGCAAGCGCAGTATTATGAAAGAGAACGGCAAGCAGGTAAAGATCCCTGCATTATCGGCCACCTTTGGAGCTCAGGGCTATTCCACATCTTTTTATTATGGAGGTGAAAGCCGCTTCTTTAACATGAAGTCTTACCTGTTGAGCCATAATTATCAGGAGATCATCGACAGGAAGGACTTCGATAGCAAAGATCTGAGTTCCAAGTGGGGAGCTTTTGACGGAGCCGTATACCGAAAGATGCTTGAGCAGCTCGGCCAGAAGCGTTCGCCTTTTTTCAGTACGTTCCTTACCCTGACCAATCACGAGCCATTTGACATACCAGGTAAGGCACATTTTCCAGGTGATGATGTGCAGAACAAGTTCAGGAGTACTGCATTTTATGCAGATTCATGCCTCGGCGCATTCATCCGTGAAGCGAAAACAAAGAGCTGGTATAAAAACACGCTGTTCATCATGGTTGCCGACCATGGCCACTATCTCCCTTTTGAAAACCTGGAGATTTCCGATCCTAAACGATACCGCGTTCCGCTGATCTTCTTCGGAGATGTGATCAAACCGGAGTTTCGGGGCACCCGGATCAGCAAAGTGGGTAATCAAACCGATGTTGCATCCACTCTGCTCAGTCAGCTGGATATAGACGCTCGGTCATATCCCTGGAGCCGGGACCTGCTTAATCCTCAAACCCGCGATTTCTCCTTCTTTAACTGGGACCATGGGATCGGGGTGATCGATGCCAAGCAGGCAATCTCCTATGAAACGGTAGGCAAGCAGGTAATTTACAGACGCAATCAAGGGGTTCCTGCCGAAGAAGAACAAAAGCTCCTTCGATATGGCAAGGCCTGCATGCAGGAGGTTTACCAGCAGTTTGTGGATTATTAGATCTTAGTCTTCCTGTACCAGTCTGATCTCATAGTCAGATACCGTGATCAGCCTTTCTTTATACAGGCCGCCGATACTCTTTCTATACGCTTTCTTGCTGATCTTGAAACGTTCGTAGATGTCGCCGGGACTGCTTTTATCTCCAAGCGGAATCACGCCGTTATTTTTCTTCAGTTCTTCAAGCAGCACATCTTTGGTGTCCAGGATATGCCCATAGCCAGTAGGCTGAAGGGTCAGGTCGATCTTACCTTCCACGCGAATCTTCTTGATCCAGCCTTTGCGGATATCGCCGGGCTGTACGTCAGTAAAGACCTCGTTATGGTACAGCAGGCCGATGTAGCGCTCATTGATGATGGCGTTAAAACCCAGGTCTGTTTCTTCCGAAATGAGCAGGCTTACTTCATCACCTTCTTCGAACTCGAAGTTTTTGTCCTCCACAAAATCGGACAGGCGTGACGATGCCAGCATCCGTCCGTTGCTCTCGTCCAGATACACGTAAACGACATAGCTCTCACCCTTTTTCATAGGGCGCTTCTGATCGCGTTTAGGCACATAGACGTCCTTGTCGATTCCCAGGTCTAGATAGGCCCCGTCTTCTGACGCATCCGTTACCTCCAGAAAAGCAAACTCGTTTACACTCGCATACGGCGTCTGGTTGGTCGCGATGATCTTACCTTCCTTGTTCAGAAAAGTGAAAACATTAATCAGGTCGCCCGGTTCAGCAACTTTTGGCGCATGATTGTACGGCATCATTACCTCCGTTTCCCCGTCTGTCAGCAAAATACCCGTGTCTGTCTTCTGTACGATTCTGAGGTAATTAAATTTTCCGATGTCGATCATGCTCTTTGTGTTTTTATGCACCCCTGCTTAAGGGGTCATTCAGAACGCAAAGATAGCTACTTTTTCTTTTTCGCCACTACAGGCTCGGACTTCGCTGCGGAGTTTTTACTCGACTGATACTCTGATTTTTCTTTCTTGGCCTCCATCTTGGGCTCTTTTTTCTTGTCCTTGCTCATCTTTGTATATTTTATGTTTTTCAGGAAAGGTACGTCCGGTTGATGCATTAGGTAATATTCATCCCGTTTGAGTAAATTTAAATATTCGGGCTTGATTAATAATGAGTTGAGAAAAATGTTGGGTATGGAAAATGTAGTATGTGAATCAATCAATCACAGTGGCCATCAAGCTCGGATAGGGTGCCGGATTAAAGAGGTCTGCTTCTTTTATTTATAAGCAGTTTAATAGTTTTTTTATATTATTTTATAATATCTTTAACATTGATATCCGGCTTAAGCCAGTGCCGGTCATTTATTTCGCCTTATCCGATACATGAAGCAAAGTTTTTTGGCCCTTCTGTCGCTTTTTTTTGCATTATCGAGTTTCTCGCAGAATTCAGCACCTAAAATGACCATAAAGGGTGTCGCCATAGACTCCCTTACGAAGCGCCCCGTTATGGACGTTACTCTTTCTCTCCTGTCAGAGGCTCAAAACAACCTTCTAACAATAACAAAGAGCGGCATTTCCGGTGCATTCGAGTTTCCGAAAGTGCCCGTGGAGAACTATATTTTGTCGCTTTCTCTGGTTGGATACAGGCCTGTAAAGATCCGGATATCGAAATCATCAAGGGTAATATCGGGTTTGGTTAATCTGGGGAAGATCAGCATGTCGCCGTTCTCTAATGATTTGAAAGTAGTTACTGTCAGCGGTATCAAGCCCCTGGTTATTCAGCAGGCAGACCGATTGAGTTACGATGTTCAGGCCGATCCGGACAGCAGAGCAAGCAATGCTCTGGACATGCTCAGAAAGGTTCCCCTTTTGTCCGTTGACGGCTCCGACAACATCCGACTCAAAGGAAGCAACAGCTATCGTATGCTCATCAACGGAAAAGCATCTTCCCTGGTGTCAAATAATCCCGCCGACCTGCTGAAGGCTATGCCCGCCGACAATATCGACAAGATAGAAGTAATTACTACGCCACCGGCGAAGTACGATGCTGAAGGTCTTGCCGGTATCATCAATATCATCACGCACCGCAAATTAAGCGAGGGCTATAGTGTCAATCTTACGTCTACCTATAATACGGTAAACGGGCCTTCAGGAAACGTAAATGTAAAGGCCCGCTATGGTCGATTTGGTCTTCAGGGCTACATCGGTACCGCTCAGCCTGTGGAGCAGAGGGTGGCCACAGGATACAGGAACAGTATCGGCGGTGCAGTAGCTTCTGAATTGGTGCAGGATGGAACGATGGTGCATGACCGCGATAATTCCTTCGGTAGTGCTCAGCTTAGTTTTCAGGCAGACAGTCTGAACCTCTTTACAGCGGAGTTGGAATATCATCAGGGCGGTTCCGATCAACAGATTCGTCAGGTATCCAACTACCTGGACAGCCGGCGCTCGCTGAATCAGTCTTATGTGCTGGCGAGTGATATCGGGAACGAGCTTAAAGGAACAGACCTTAGTCTGAATCACGAGCTTTCTTTCAAACGGGCTAAAAGGCAACTGCTTACCTCCTCGTATAAGTACAGTCACTCGAGAGATATCTTCTCCAATACCGCCATCTACCTCAATACTCATAATTATACCTCGCCCGATTACTCGCAACGTAACAGATCCGGGTCCCACGAACATACGGCACAGGTCGATTACCTGCATCCGGTTCGTTCCCTGGAGATAGAACTGGGTGCCAAGGCAATCTTCCGCAGTAACTTCAGTCAGTGGGATGCAGAGAACCTGGACCGTACCGGCGGCACCTTTCAGAGCGATCTGAATCCGGCACAGGACCTTGATTATCAACAGAACATATATAGTTTGTATAATTCCTATCATCTGAGGTGGAAAGACTGGGATGGAAGAGCAGGATTGCGACTGGAAAGGAGCAGCGTGGATGCGGATTTCAGCATCACATCCGATCAGATCAATCAGCGCTATACCAACCTTTTCCCCTCGCTGTCTGTACAGAGAAACCTCAGCACATCCAACAGTGTCAGCCTGGGGTACCAACAGCGAATGGAAAGACCGGGTATTCTCCTGCTGAATCCGTTTGTGGATTATACCAATCCCGGATTTGTACGATCAGGCAATCCGAATCTTGAGGCGGTTCTCAATCATTCAATCGATCTGATCTACAGTAATTACTCCAAAAATCCCTTTACCCTGGGCTTCAGCTATGCGTTTGCCAATAATACGATCGAGCAAATCACGCTGCTAGATAATGACCAGGTATCGAGAACCAGTTACCTGAATGTGGGTAAGCGGAAGGCTGCAAGCCTGATCCTGAATGTCACCCATTCCTTCACTCCCCGCCTGAACACCACTATCGATGCGCAGATTATGCGAATCGCGCTTGACGGCTTTATTGGCGGGCAGGAGTATTCAAATACTGGTTTTCAGGGGCATGTTTTCTCCAATACCCGATACAGGTTTGAGAAAGGATATCGCCTTGGTGTGGATGTCTCTTATGATAGCAGGTATGTGTTGCTGCAGGGCCGCGACAACGATTTTCTTTACTATTCCTTTAATGCGTCAAAAGACTTGTTCGCCGACAAGGCAACGATATCGGTTTCGAGCAGCAATTTCTTTAACAAATACGCCCGTCTCGACTATAGTATCCGTGGTCTTAATTTCAATCAGAGATCTTTCAACGATATCTACTATCGCCGGTTCAATATACGGGTGATCTATAAGTTTGGTAAGCTTAAAGGCGATATTAAGACCAATCAACGCGGCATCCGGAACGATGATCAAAGTACGGGCCGCAGTAATCCTTCTTAATCTATCAGGAATTAAATAGGGAGTAGCTTGACTAGTCCGCTCCATCCTCAGGCTCAACCTCCCTTCGTACACATGCCTTGTTGTGGGCTTTTCTTATCCATCTCTACTAATGCTGTACACAGAAAGCGTGTTGAGTCAGTATCGGATTCAGATTGAATTCTATAGCCTCGCACAATAGAGTTGTTCAACAGCCGGGCACTGCCTTTTGGCTTGCGGGACTTGTACCTGGCACCTTATAAGTATGTCGGCATTGCACCCCTGTGCCGCCAAAGATGAATATCAGATTGGTGGAGAACAGAATTGGAGATTTTATTCCCAGATAGCTATATTTAGATATGAAAGTTCTGATGTTTTTCTGTCTGGCCGTTGTTTTGAGTTCCTGCACATCTTCCAAAGACGCAGATTTGATTGTCTATAATGCCAATGTGTACACTGTTGATGATCAGTTTGCCATCACGGAAGCTTTTGCGGTGAAGGATGGGAAGATCCTGGAATTGGGAACCTCTGAACAGATCAGGAAAGCCTACCGCGGAGCGGAAGAACTAGACGCAGCTGGTAAGGCGGTTTATCCGGGCTTTATCGATGGGCATTCACATTTTCTTTTATACGGAGAGGGGCTGCAGCAGGTTGACCTGACCGGCACAATAAGCTGGAAGGAAGTGCTTGCGAAGCTGACTGTTTTCGCGCAGAAGAACAAGGAAGGCTGGATTATTGGAAACGGCTGGGATCAGAATGATTGGGAAGAAAAGAATTTCCCGACGAATCAGGAATTAAACAAGCTCTTTCCGGAGCGGCCGGTATTTCTTTCGCGGATAGATGGGCATGCTGCCATCGTTAACGATGCCGCGATCAGGGAGGCGGGGCTGAAGCCCGGAACAAGCCTCACCGGGGGTGAAGTAGAAATGCTGAATGGAAAGCTGACTGGTATATTGATTGATAACGCCATCGATCTTGTAGCGAAGAAGATTCCGGCGTCTGGCACCGCACACTATACTAAGGCATTGTTAGATGCTCAACGGAATTGCTTTGCTGTTGGTCTTACCTCTGTAACGGATTGCGGACTGGATCACCAGGCGGTGGACCTTATTGACAGTCTGCAGAAAGCAGGGAATCTAAAAATGAGGATGTATGTGATGCTTTCTGATAGGCCGGCCAATTATGAATATGCCTTTAAAAAAGGTATGTATAAAACCGATGGGTTGAACGTGAGGTCTTTCAAAGTCTTTGCGGACGGTGCGCTTGGTTCACGTGGTGCATGCCTGTTACGTCCCTATGCCGACAAGCACGATCATCGCGGATTTCTCCTGAGTGATAAAAAGCATTTTCGCGAAGTGGCTGAAAACATCTACAGTAAAGGATTTCAAATGTGTACGCACGCCATCGGCGATTCAGCCAATCGCGAGATTCTGAATGTTTATGGTGAGGTGTTGAAAGGTAAGAATGACAAACGCTGGCGGATCGAACATGCGCAGGTGATCTCTCCGGAAGATTTCAGCCGCTTTGCACAGTACTCTGTCATTCCATCGGTACAATCTACCCATGCCACTTCTGATATGTATTGGGCGGGAGACCGCCTCGGTGCGGATCGCCTCAAAGGTGCTTATGCTTATCAGGATCTGTTAAAACAGAATGGTTGGTTGGTCCTGGGTACTGACTTTCCTGTTGAAAAGATAGATCCGCTGAATACATTCTATGCTGCAGTCGTTAGAAAGGATGCGAAAGGTTATCCGACGGCAGGTTTTCAGATCGAGAATGCGCTAAGCAGGGAAGATGCATTGCGCGGAATGACGATTTGGGCTGCCAAAGGTAATTTCGAAGAGTCGGAAAAAGGAAGTCTGGAGCCAGGCAAGTTTGCCGACTTTATTATAATGGATCTTGACCTGATGAAGGTAAAAGCCGAAGAGCTGCTGAAAGGCAGGGTGCTGACAACCTATCTCAATGGGGAGAAAGTTTATCAACGATAGTTCCCGGATCAAGCTACATCCTTCTTTTTTTTCGCGAAACTCTTTCGCTAGCTGACTTCAGCCGAGCTCTTCGGTGTGGAATAATATTCTCGTATATTGCATCCCCTTTCTTAAAAATTAGTTTAAGAAAGCGTTTTGTTGCTTTACTTTTTAAGAAAAAATAAAAATTGATTGAATCTTAGTCTTAATTTTTACTACTTTTAAATAGTTAATATTGAACAGACCACTTGTATTTATGTGTCAATTTTGCTTTTAAAGCGGTGGTTGGTGATTAAATGATAATATATTAACTGTTCTGGTATGGATAATTTAATAAATTGGGGCTTACACTATAAAAAATTTCCGTCTGTAATGGATTTGGTGAAAAATAAGCGTACGAAATGGATTTATTTTATCACTAGAACTTTATAAAAGTTATTCTAAAAGATTTATAAATGCCCAAAAGGCGGAGATAATAAGAAAAGAACAGTTAAGATCGGGCGATCGCGGAATTATGAGATTTTTTTATCCTTTTTGTTTTATCACTTTCTGTTGCTTTTTTTATGCTTGTTCCGTTGCCGACGGAAGAGATCCTAAAAAAGATTATGCAGCCTTTGTTGATCCGCTAATCGGATCTGGCGGGCACGGACACGTATTCGTGGGAGCATCGGTACCGCATGGCATGGTGCAGCTTGGTCCAAACAACGCATCAAAGGGCTGGGACTGGTGTTCGGGGTATCATGATTCAGATTCTACGATTGTGGGTTTTGCGCATACCCATTTGAGTGGTACCGGAATCGCAGACCTGGGAGATATCGCCTTCATGCCGATTGTATCGGATGAACGTAGTGCTCCAGGTTCGGACTACGTCAGGCACATATCTACGTTTTCTAAGCAAAATCAGATAGTAGAACCGGGATATTACTCGGTAAAGCTGAATGAACATCAGATACATGCAGAACTGACCAGTACAGAACGTGCCGGTTTTCAGCGATATACCTATCCGCAAACAGCCATTCCATCGGTGGTCATCGATCTCGACGAAGGTGTGAAATCTCTCGAAGCTCGGAAAGGGACACTCGGAGCAGGTTTTCGTCTGGTGAATGATTCCACAATTGCCGGCTATCGTCTTTCTGATGAATGGGCTACGGATCACAAGGTATATTTCACAGCTGTTTTTTCAAGGCCGGTAAAGGCTTTGCAGTTATATAAGGAAGGCAAGCCTGTATCTTCGGTCTCAGATACCGGGCTGCACATACAAGTGAAACTTGACTTTGCTAAATCGGCAGAACCCCTGCTGGTCAAAACGGGAATCTCCTATGTTTCTGAAGAAGGTGCTTCCGCTAATTTGAGCCAGGAAATACCGCACTGGAATTTTGATGAGTTGCGTACCGCTGCAAAAGCAAAATGGAACGAGTCTTTGTCGACCATTGACTTCCAGTCCGCCGATACCGCGGCTGTAAAGATCTTTTATACCTCTTTATATCATACGCTCATAGCACCATCACTCTTCTCCGATGTAGATGGTCGTTACCGCGGCGCGGATGGTGCCATACATCAGGCAAAAGACTTTACGCCTTATACGACTTTTTCCCTTTGGGATACTTACCGGGCTGTTCATCCGCTGTACACGCTCATCGACAAGAAAGTTCCTGATTATGTCAACACACTTTTATCGCTCTACGATCAGCAGAAAAGTATGCCTGTATGGTCGCTGGTGGGAAATGAAACGAATTGTATGGTGGGAAGGCATTCCATACCTGTAGTGGTGGATGCGGCATTGAAGGGCTTTCCTATTGATAAGCAGCGGGCTTTTAAAGCTGTGAGTTCGCTGGAGAAGATGGATGAAGCCGGGTTGAACCATGTAAGGACCCAGCAATATATTCCGGCTGATAAGGAACCTTGGTCGGTAGCCAAAGGCCTCGAGTATGCAATTGATGATTATGCTATCGCCGAGCTTGCTGCGAATCTTGGCTATACGGCCGAAGAGGATAAGTTTAGGGGCAGATCAAGAAACTATCAACAGTATTTCGACGCCTCCACCGGCTTTATGCGTGGCAAGCTGAGCTCCGGAAAGTGGAGGGCGAACTTCAATCCGTTTCATAGCATACACCTGGAAGATGATTATGTAGAGGGGAATGCCTGGCAGTACACCTGGCTGGTGCCGCATGATGTTTACGGACTGATTGGTCTATTTGGAGAGAAGAAGCGCTTTACTAATAAGCTCGACAGCCTGTTTACAGTATCGTCAGAATTGAACGAAGGGGCCTCTGTTGATATCTCGGGAATGATCGGCCAGTACGCACATGGCAACGAACCCAGTCACCACATTTTGTACCTCTACGCTTATGCCGGAGAACAGTCCAAAACGGCCGGGCTGGTCAGGAACGTATTTAAGGAGTTTTATACGACACGTCCTGACGGTCTGATCGGGAACGAAGATTGCGGACAAATGTCGGCCTGGTATATTTTCTCCTCACTCGGGTTTTACCCCGTTAATCCGGTCAATGGCATATTTGTATTCGGTTCGCCGATTGCAGATAAGGCTTCTATCCGTTTACAGAACGGGAAGACCTTTGAGGTTATCACCCAGCATAATTCCGCTGAAAATATCTATATACAGACTGTCAGCCTCAATGGAATGGGTTACCGAAAGCCCTATATCAACTACGATACCATCGTGAAAGGGGGGACCCTGGTTTTCAAGATGGGCAACAAGCCGAGTGACAGCTGGTATGATCAGCAGATCCGCATACCTGAATCTAATCAGGCCAGACCTTAAGTTTATTTCAATTAATCAATAAATCTCAAACATGAAAAGAGTTTCAAACATCCAAATGCAAGTATTATGAGAAGACTTCTATTTATTTTACTATTTCTGGTAGTGACTGCGCCTATCTATGCGCAAACTGTCACATTAAAGGGGAGTGTCTCCGATGAAGGCGGAAAACTACCCGGAGTAAGTGTTGGAGTCAGCGGCTCGAGTGTGAAGACTGCTACTGACGGGAACGGTAATTTCAGCATCCCGGTTAAGAGGAACGACGTACTGACGTTTACTTATGTAGGCTACCAGTCGCAGAACGTTACCTATACCGGTCAGGCAAGCCTGCAGGTGGTGTTAAAAGCCAGTTCAGTAGGCCTGGAAGAAACGGTTGTTGTAGGTTACGCCGTGCAGAAGAAGGCGACGCTGACTGGAGCGGTTTCGTCTATCAGTGCAGAGACACTGACTAAAAGAAGCGTAGCTTCCCTTTCGACCGCGATGCAGGGTACCATGCCGGGTGTGACGATCCAGCAGACCTCAGGTCAGCCTGGAGCCGACGGGTCGACTATCCGTATCAGAGGTATCGGTTCCATCAATTCCAATACAACGCCACTGGTGTTAGTAGACGGTATTGAGATGGATATCAACCAGGTAGATGCGAATATGGTAGAATCAATGTCGGTGTTGAAAGACGCTGCGTCTGCATCCATCTATGGATCACGTGCATCGAACGGGGTTATCCTGATTACGACGAAAAGAGGTAAAGCAGGAAGCATCAACACCACTTATAGTGGCTATTCAACTATTCAGACACCTACCAATATGCCTGAAGTTGTGCCGGCATGGCAGTATCTGCAGGCTGAGCTGAACGCATGGGATAATGCCGGTGTGAGTGTATCGCCATCTCAGCGCGAACAGCAGCTGAAGCTGATCGAGGATCAGAAAAACCTGATGCCGGATAACTGGAACAGGTATGATACCGATTGGAAAGAAGAAACCATGAAAGACAATTCAGTCATGCAGAGTCACAACCTCTCTATGAGTGGAGGAACAGAAAAGCTCAGGTTCTTCGGTTCAGGATCTTATCTGAAACAAGATGGTTTGATTCCGAACAACGATTACAGCAGATTGAACATCCAGCTGAATACCGACCTGAAGGTATTACCCTGGATGAACGTAGGTTTAATCTCATCACTTAGAGAGTCAAATACGAAGGCTCCGGGACTAGGTACGCCAAAGTCTATTATCAATAAATCCTTATATATGCTGCCAACCCTTTCTGCTGCCAGGGAACTTGATGGGAACTGGGGATATGGAAAGAACGGCGACAACCCTGTAGCACTTGCAAATGCGAGTGGTTACGATAAAGACAAAGTTTCGGAAGTATTGCTGAACGGAACTGTAACCATGACCCCTATGAAAGGAATGGAAGTGGTAGGACAGTATTCCCGTCGTGGTGTTACGACCCGAGGAACGAAGCTGATCACGCCGTATACTACATCCCTGAAAGGTCAGGTAATGGGTATTTATCCTGCAGAAGATAACCTTCGGGAGGACTGGCAGGAAACTATTCGCAACTTCTACCGTGCACAGGGATCTTATGAAAGAACAGAAGGTGGTCACTATGGAAAGTTATTAGTGGGTTTCCAGGCAGAAGACAACAATTACTCTTCATTCTACGGAGCGAAGAAAGTGTTTGAACTGGATCGCTATTACCTGGATAATGGGGATGGATCGACAGCAACATCAGGAGGTGGAGCAAACGGCTGGTCGATGATGTCAGGTTATGCGCGTTTAAACTACACGTTTTCAGATAAGTACCTGTTGGAGGTAAACGGTCGTTATGATGGATCATCCCGTTTTACATCCAATAACCGTTGGGGCTTCTTCCCATCTGTATCATCAGGTTGGGTTATTTCCAAAGAGAGCTTCATGGAGCCAACCCGCAGCTACCTGGATATGCTGAAGGTGCGCGTATCCTACGGATTGTTAGGAAACCAAAATATCGGTAACTATCCGTACACGGCTACCATCAACCCAGGTTATGGATACTATTTAGGAGATAACAAGGAGCTTGTTCCGGGCGTAGCACAGACTGCACTTTCAAACAGCAATATCAGCTGGGAGAAGTCCAAGCAGTTTGACGTCGGTCTGGATGTAGGCTTGTGGAACGATAAGCTGACGCTTACAGCCGATTATTATGTGAAGACTGTTTACGATATGCTGATGAAGTTCCCGCTTCCTTATTATGCCGGTATGCAGCCTGCTTTTACCAATGCAGGTGATATGGAGAACAAAGGATGGGAGTTAAGCATCGGGCATCGTAACAAGGTCAATGATTTCACCTATGGAGTAACATTAACTCTGAATGATAACCGTAACAAGATCACGAATCTGAACGGTTTGAACTCTCAGGATAAAACCATGGTGGAAGGCTATCCAAACCAGGGGATCTGGGGCTACCTGAACGATGGCTATTATGCTGACTGGGATGATGTGGCAAATTCTCCAAAGCTGGGAAGTGCAGCCAGGCCAGGCTTCGTGAAGTATAAAAAAGTTTATCAGGGCGAGAATGTAGATCCGAAGCTGATCGACACCCGTGATATGGTGTATCTGGGTGATCCTTTTCCTCACTACGAGTTCGGTCTGAACCTGAATGCAGGTTGGAAGAATTTTGACCTGACTGCGTTTATACAGGGTGTTGGAGAGCGGGCGATGTTCATGAGCGGCGTTGGTTTGAAGCCTTTCGCTGCGGGTGGTAACCTGTTTACTCATCAGCTGGATTCATGGACTCCTGAAAATACAAATGCATCTTATCCGCTGCTTGTTCCGGAAGCCAATACAGGTGATAATTATGTTCGTTCAGATAAATGGGTGCGTGATGCATCTTACGCACGTCTGAAGAACGTGGTACTCGGATATACATTCCCGAAGGCCTTGACTCAGAAATTGAAGCTGGGTAGTTTGAGAATGTATCTGAGCGGACAGAACCTGTTCACATTAAGCAATTTCGAAAAAGGATATGATCCGGAAGTAACGTACGATGGTTCAGTGGGCGGAGAGTTCTATCCGATCATGCAGACTTATACGTTTGGACTTGACCTGAAATTTTAAGCTTTAATATCATTCTGATGAAAAATACATTAAAAAGAATATTCAATATAAAAGTTGCTACAGCCGTTGTGGTGATGTTCAGCGTAACGAGCTGCAAGGATTATCTGGAGCAGGAACCTAAGAGTGATTACCTGTCTTCCAACTTCTATAATAACGAAGGTGCGATCAAGCAGGGTGCTAATGGATGTTATCAGCGCCTGAAAATGGATCATACTAATAGCAGCTCCAGCAATATACCCCTGTCTATTTTGTGGGATATGTACACGCCCTTCGGTATAGAGCGTGCGGATAACAGTTCTATCGGGGTAAACAATGTCGATCTTAGAACAAACTTCACCGGGGAGTTTATTTACGCCACCCTTTATACGTCTGTGGCCAGATGTAACAGCGTGCTGGATGGCGCGGCTCCGTTCTACGATCAGCTGAATGACCGTTCGAAGATCTACCTGGCAGAAATCAAGGTACTGAGAGCACATTTCAATATGCAACTGGTGTCTCTGTACGGTGATGTGCCTTATTTTACATCGAGCGTTACATCGGAGCAACTGAAGGAAATTGGCCGCACACCATGGGCAACGATCGTAGACTCGATCCTTGCTGATCTGGATGAGGCTGCAGCAATCCTGCCATGGAAAGCAGCAGAGTGGGGAAGGGTTGACCGGTCGGTAGCGCTTGGTCTGAAATCCAGAATGGCACTTTATGCAGGATCATGGAGCAAGTTTGGGTATGGTATGGACGGTGTAAAAGACGCTGCTCAGGCAGAAAAGTACTTCGGCATCGCCGCAGCGGCAGCCAAGAGGGTAATGGACGAGAGCGGTCGTGGTTTAGCAGCAAATTACAATGATTTGTTCACCAGAACCGGTCAGATGAAGGCTGATGCTAAAAATGAGAACATGTTGTTCATGTCATTTTCAGATGCAGGCGACAGAAGCACCCAATACATGTCACTCGGAGAGCAGGTGCGGATGATCGCCCAGAGTGGTCGTTTTCCTACGCAGCAGCTTGTAGATACCTATGAAACGCGAAATGGAAAGCGGATAGATGAGCCGGGATCCAACTACAATCCGAAAACACCGTTGGTGAATCGTGATCCGCGTTTGAAATACACCATCTATACCCATCATGATACGATCATCGGGAACACAGGAAGTAACAAGATGAAGTTCCTGATGGAGCTTTACAACCCTCAAACCCAGTCATGGGATGAGCAGGGCAATATGAAGCTGATTGATAATAAAGATTACGCAGGTGCTGTTGCGCAGTATGGATATGTGCAGAGCGGAGTTGGCTTCGCTTGGAGAAAATATAACCATTTTGATGATGAGGGAAGTGCATTGCCGACCTATAACATCATTCTGATGCGTTATGCTGAGGTGCTTCTGAATTATGCAGAAGCGAAGATTGAGCTTGGTGAGTTAGATGCAACAGCAGTGAACGCCATTGATCAGGTACGTGCCAGAGTAGGAATGCCAGGTATCATTGCGTCTGATCCAAGCCGTGCAGGCAATCAGGCAAAGATGCGCCAGATCGTTCGTCGCGAGAGAAAGGTGGAACTGGCAAAAGAGTCACTTCACTTCTTCGACATGCGTCGCTGGAGAATCGGAGCGTTGCAGAATGCAGAACCTACTTATGGTTACCCACTGGCAAGCGGCGTGGATGCTTCGAAGAAGATCTATCCGGACGGGTACACGCAGGCGACACCTGACATGGTTCCATCATACGGAGCTGCAGGATCAGAGAGAGACCTGAATGACATTGCCAGCTACCAGGCATTTGCCAGCAAGCTGCGGGTTAGAGACCGTAACCGTACCTGGGACGATAAACTGTATGTGTGGCCTATTCCACAAACAGAAAGGATGAAGGCTCCATGGTTAACGCAGAACAAAGGTTACGCACAATAAATTGAACCTCAGAAATTAAATCAAATGAATAATTACATAAAATATATTTCTAAATGGCGGTTAGCATTCGTGCTTCCGCTGTTGATGATCTTCTTAGGGGGATGCAGCAAAGACGAGGAACTCTCGAGAACATATGAGTCTGCTCAGATCGTGGGCGTAAAGGTGAACAATCAGCTTTATACTCCGCAATATACAGACAATGTTGCCCAGGTGGTGCTTCCCGCAGGACGCGATCTGACCAAGCTGAAGCTACAGCTTCTGGTGGTGAATGGTGAATTGATCGATTTCGAGAACAATGCGGAGTACGACTGCCGCAAGCCGCTTGCGGTGAGTCTTCAAGGTGCGGACGGTGCACGTTCAGATGTGCAGCTGAAGATCCAGTCGCCTCCTTCATTAAGCTCCTTCATCATTGAAGGACTGAATATCCCGGCTACGGATGTCCACTTCAGCTCTTCATCCCTGATCGTGCAGGTTCCTAAAGGTACTAACCTGAGCCGCCTGAACGTGACCATGGAGTTCCTGAACGGAACACTAATGGACTTCACCAACGGTACTCCTGCAGATTATACAGGTCCCAAAACCTTCAAGCTTCAGGGTGTTGACGGCGAAACCGTTTATTCTTACGATCTGATCATCACGACTGAGCCAGTTGGTCCGGCTTCTGTACGCTCGATGACAATCAATGGTGTGAAGACGGATTCTGTTGTAGTGAAAAACGGAACGACACTTGTACCTTATATTGACGGCCTAAGTAACTTCAGTTCAGCAAAAGTTGAGCTGGAAGTTGGTTTCGGAAACCGTATTGAAGCAGCCTTTACAGGAGCGTCTCTGAACCTGTTATCAGGTGCGAACAAGGTGAAGATCACAGGATCTGACGGTATAGAAAAAGAGTTCACGATCGCTAAACCAGCCTTGTCACTGATCCCGGTATTTTCTAAAGCTTACGATAGCTTCGGCTTTGGCGCAAACGATTTGAGTGGTGTAGCATTCAGCGGTGATAAACTTGTTGTAAGCAACTATTCAGCTGTGGCTCCGATGCAGGTTGGACCTAACTACTATGATCTGAGCGGACAGCAATTGGGCGTACTGAACAAGGCCGGTGTGACAATTGCACACAGCCTTCGTAAGGTAGCGTCTGATGATAAGGGAGCTTTCTTGGTGGTTCCACTGGGACTAACAGACGGCGATCAGACAACCTATAAGTGGGATAATGTTAGCGCGGCCCCTGTACCTTATATCACCTATTCAAAAGTTTCACTGGGTATTGACTATACACCGCGCTCGGCAGGTATCAACATCTCAGGAGATCTGAGTGGCGATGCTACGATTGCGATCGGAATGGCGCAGAAGACAGACGTCTTTGTATGGACAGTTAAAGGTGGGGTATTGAATACGAAACCTCAGCGTCTGGCATTCCCATACGATAAGACTGGTTTCTACTGGTCTGTACAGCCGCTTCCGCAAGGCTTGTCGGGCTTCGTTGGAGCAGCTTCAGGTACTAACTTTAACGGTGTGATCTCGATGAACAACACCCTTGGAGAATTACATAAACTAAGTGGAATTATCGCGACAGACAGCAAGGCCATTCGTCATAATGGACGGATCTACCTGGCTTATACGGCGTATGCGGCTGGAAAGGGAGCAATCATGCGCGTTTGTGATATCACAGACGGACAAGCTAGCTCTTATGAGACACCTATATTTGACGTGACGATGCCATCGACTGCGGCAAATGCCAACAATACCATGGATGCGGATATGGCAGTAGTGAACGGTAAACTGCATGCAGTGTTTGCATGTACGAATATCGGTATGCGACTATACCGCCTGGAAAAGTAATCGATCTCTAATCATAGAGCCCAGCATCAGACCGGTTGTCGCCGGAGACGGTGCTGGGCTTTTTAACAAACTTACCATGTTGAAATTTAGTAAACGACTCCTGCTCACCGCAGGCTTATGCGCAGTTCTGGCTTCCTGCGGTAAATCGGGCGACCCGGCAGAAGAAATGAAAGAGAATGATCCGATCACAGGATTCTTTGCGAATGAAATCAAGCCACCTCTGAATGCGAACTGCTTTCAGGGTGCGTATTACCGTAAGGTTGTATCCAGTCAGGATGTATGGCTGGGACTGGAAGGAAAGGTGGTACTACCACAAATCGTATTTGACGAGAATCGTAAAAACCCGGCAAAGCCACAGCAGTACCTGGACAATCCTTCGGTGTACATGGGAGGAAATATGGGAGGCCAGGAAACCGATATCGGTTTAACCTGGGAAGTGATCAGAGATGAGCAGGGGAATGTAACTGCCGACAGAAGGGCGTTCCGTCCTTTTCTGCGCCGGTCGGCCCATGTGAGCGGTCAGGCAGCCACCTATGAGAATGCATCTGCCCAGAAAGAATATTATTGGTATCCGGGAGAAGAAGTGACGATGTCGGTACAGATTGTGCAGTCGGGCAAGATCAGATTTATCGTAGAAGGTGCCGGAAAGCGCTTTGAGCGGGATTTCGATTGTGCAGGTTTCGTACGAGGAGCTAAGGGGGATTTCAAACGTGTAAATGCGATCGACCAGGTATCGAATGAAGGGAAACCCGCGCAGGCAACGAAGACCAGAGTGGAGGGTTCAGTCTGGAAGGAAACGAATCTCTTCAGGTTACAGGGAACAGAGCTTGTTAAGGTGCCGGTACATCAGAAGCGTTTTACTGACATGCGGTGTCCATCTGCAACGAATTTCAGGATTACGGCAAGCGAAGCCGAGCTAATGTTAGGGGCAGAGAGCATTACCATTGACGGAGGTGCAAAATAAACGATATGAAGAAACTCAAGATTAGCATTTTGAGCATATTACTCTGCTCATTTTCACTTCAGAACTGCTCAGGCAGTGAGGGTGTGGAAGCACCGGCACCGGTAGTGGAAGCGAAAAAGAACTTTGCAGGTGTTTGGATTACCAATGTAGCCAGCACGGCATTAAACTCCCGCGGAAATATACAGGAGGCGGTCAGTCAGTGTGAACGCTTCGGTATTAACAACATTTTCGTTGTCGTGTGGAATAAAGGGCGTACGCTGTATCCCAGTGAAGTGATGAAGCAGACCTTCGGAGTGGAGATCGATGAACAGTTCAAGGGGAGGGATCCGCTAGCCGAGATGATCGAGGAAGCGCACAAGAAAAATATCAAGGTGCATGCCTGGTTTGAGTATGGCTTTGCGGCTTCTAATAATCAGAATGGCGGGACGCTCCTTCAGACCAAGCCCCACTGGGCTGCGAAGGATGCAAGTGGTGCGCTGCTTAAAAAGAACGGCTTCGAATGGATGAATGCCTTTCATCCCGAAGTGCAGGATTTTATGACTTCACTGATCCTGGAGGTGGTACGCAAGTATAATGTGGACGGTGTTCAGGGAGACGACCGTCTGCCCGCATTGCCGTCGCATGGTGGGTACGATGACTACACCGTGGGCCTTTACAAGAAGGAGCATGAAGGAAAGAACCCGCCGGCCGACTATAAAGATGCTGCCTGGATCAGCTGGAGAGCAGATCTGCTGACGGCTTACTTCGGCAGACTGTACAAAGAAGTAAAGAAGATCAAGCAAGAGGTGATCGTTTCGAGTGCGCCAAGCATCCACCCCTGGGCTAAGGAAGAGTATCTGCAGGACTGGCCTGCATGGTTGAAAAAGGGTTATGTAGACATGGTGATTCCTCAGCATTACCGGTACAATATTGAGGCTTACCAGCAGGTGCTGAAGCAGCAGATCGGGTTTTTGGAAGCCAGGGATCGCGGTAAGTTTTATCCGGGTATTCTGATCCAGAATGCGGATTATAATCCATCTCCGGAATTCCTGAAGCAAATGATAGAGGAAAACCGCCGGCAGGGATTTAATGGTGAGAGCTTCTGGTTTTACGAAGGGCTGAAGAAGTTTCCGGAGTTCTTTCAAAATTATAACAAGAAGTAAGATATGCAACGTTCTGAAAGTCTGGATGCCCTTCGGGGATTAGCCATCTTGCTGATGGTATTGTCGGGGAGCATCGCATTTGGGGAAGTTATGCCCGGATGGATGTTTCATGCGCAGGTTCCGCCGCCCCATCATATTTTCAAACCGGAGTTGCCTGGGATCACCTGGGTAGATCTGGTGTTTCCATTCTTTCTGTTTTCGATGGGAGCTGCGATTCCCCTGGCGATGCGGAAGCGGATGCAGGAGCAGGTATCGGACGGGAAAGTCTTCGTTCAGGTGCTGACTCGATTTGTGCTGCTGGCATTTTTTTCCATTTTCACGATGCATGCGCGGGCATGGGTGATGAGCGATGCGCCATCACCAACGGAGCATCTGATCTCCATCGGCTGTTTCGTGGTGCTGTTTTTTATATACGGGCAGTTTAAGGGACTCTTGAATGTGCAGACAGAGCGGGTTCTGAAGGTGCTGGGATGGCTATTGGCGCTTGCCTTTCTTGCCTTCTTTCCTTTCAAAGAACCGGGATTCAGTGTTCAGAAGAGTGATGTCATCATCATCGTGTTGGCCAATATGGCTTTGTTTGGGACGCTGATCTGGTGGTTTACGAGAAATAATCCGCTGTGGCGGCTGGCCCTGCTGCCCTTTATCATGGCCGTATTCCTCGCATCGAAGGAAGAGGGATCGTTGAACGCCCTTGTGTTTAACTGGTCGCCGCTACCCTGGCTGTATAAGTTCTATTATCTGAAGTATCTGTTTATCGTACTGCCGGCTACATTTGCCGGTGAGTGGCTGTTGCAACGAACCGCTGATGATAAAGGGAATGAGAGAAGCAGGAGAGCGGATGGACTAGCTGTGGTAGCCGTTGTGTTAATCCTGCTGGTTAACCTGACGGGCCTTTACGGGAGATATTTGCTGGCGAACTTTATTGCCAGCATTATTCTGGGAGCGATGCTGCTCTACCTTTCTGCGAAGATAAAGTCAAGCAGTGCAAGCGGGCTTATACGTTTTATGAAGGCAGGTGTTTACCTGTTGATGCTGGGGCTGTTTTTCGAAGCCTATGAAGGAGGGATTAAAAAGGACTTTTCAACTTACAGTTACTACTTTGTTTCTACGGGCCTGGCTTTTCTGGTGATGGCGGCATGGACGATTCTGGAGGATCATGGCGTATTAAGACACGTCATGACATTCTTTGCCTGGAACGGCAAGAACCCGATGGTCGCTTATACTGCAGGGAACCTGTTCCTGATTCCGCTGCTGAAGATCACGCAAACCGCCGGATGGCTGGATAGTCTGAACGGCAATGCTGTTGAAGGCTTATTGAGGGGACTGATCTTTACAGGGATTGTTTCGCTGATCACCGTGTTTTGCGTGAGGAAGAAGATCTTCTGGAAGACCTGAGGCCATGTATTTGTTCTCTGCCTGAATAAAAAAGGCTTGCAGGCGCGCTTAGGTGTCTGCAAGCCTTTTTTTATTTTATTGCTTTGATCTTTGTGACCAGGAGGGCGATCAGGATACCAAAGCATCCGATGATGGCGTAAGAATATCTCAGATTGGCGAGCGCGGAGATGTACCCGATAAGAGGAGGACCCAGCAGGAAGCCGAAATAGCTTACCCCGGATACCATGGCCAAGGCCATTCCCGGTGCTACCTTCTTATTGTTTCCGGCGATGGTATAGACCATCGGTACAACACCTGATACACCCATGCCGACCATCATAAAGCCTATGGTAGCAGGGATGAGATAAGGGAGGCTAACGGATAGGAACATCCCTGCAGAGATCATGGCGCCACTGAACTGCAGCCACCTTTTTCTGCCGAACTTCATGATCATTTTATCCCCGAGGAAGCGGCCCGTAGCCATCATGATCATGAACGATGCGTAGCCCAGTACGACGTATGCCGTAGGTGCTTTGACAATGTCTTTGAAGTAAATGCCGCTCCAATCGAACATGGCACCTTCGGTAGCCATGCTGCAGAAGCCGATAATGCCGAGTTGGATGAGTACCCTGTCGGGTTTGTTGAGACCTTTGCCCTTCTTCTCTGCCACGGCAGGCTTGCTGCCAACGGCCAGGAATTTATAATTGAGCATGATATTGAGCCAAAGGACGGCAGTAATGATCCAGAAATGTGTGTAGGGAACCAGTCCGACGTTAATGAATACGAGTCCCAGTAAGGCACCGCAGAAGCCGCCCAGGCTCCACGCTCCGTGGAAGGATGACATGATTGGTTTCTCGTAGACCTGCTCTGCCACTACACCCTGTGTGTTTAGCGATATATTACAGATGTTCCCGATCACTCCCCAGAGGAACAAGAACATGGCGAGCTGCCACCCGGCTTGGGCGATGCCAAAGTTGGTGAGAGCCAGGGAATAAAAAGGAACAGCTGCCGTTAGCATCTTTTTGCTGCCATACTTGGTTACAAGCCTTCCGGAGAGAGGCATGGTGACCAGCTGACCCAAGGGCAGAGCCAGGAGGATGCTGCCCAGCATGGCGTCTGACAGGTTCAGCGTATGTTTGATATCGGGGATCCGGCTGGCCCAGGATGCGAAACAAATTCCCTGACCAAAGTAAAAAAGAGATACCGCGAGACGGATACGATTGCGATTTGGAGTATGTTGTTTGATTTCTACTGCTTCTGTATTCATGATAACGTTCCTGCCAGGATAAGCAGCTTTAAGAGAAAGCTGTTTTGATGGAGGGTGATTTTATTATGTGTTCTCTAAGGATGCTTAGGATTTGCGTTGCAAATATACACATAATATTTATGTTACATCGACAGGGCTCGGGCGCTTTCCCAACCGATGATCGCTGTTTTCCTGGTGGGTCCCCACATGTATCCGCCTAAAGTTCCCGAGGTTTGGATTACCCTGTGGCAGGGGATGAGGAAGGCGACCGGGTTGCTCCCGATGGCGGTTCCGACGGCACGAGAGGCACCTGGGGCATCTATTTCCCTGGCAATGGAGCCGTAAGTACTCAGGCCACCCATGGGGATCTTCAGTAGGGCTTCCCATACCTTCAGCTGAAAAGCGGAGGCTTTGAGATGAAGCTTGATCTGGGGTAGGGCAGTCCAGTCGTTCCGGAAGATGCGGAGGGCGTTTTCCTGGTGCTCTGTCGCGGTTTCCCTCAGCAGAGCAAGGGGGAACTTCGCTGCGAGTTTGTTGACGGCACTGCTTTTATCATCCTCGAAGGTCAGATAGCAGAGGCCCTTGCTTGTTGAAGCGGCGATGACCATGCCGAAGGGCGTGCTGGAGAAGGTATAACGGATGTGGAGGTTCTGGCCACCATTCCGGTATTCGGCGGGCGACATGCCTTCGATGGAGATAAAAAGGTCGTGTAGCCTGCTGGTGCCAGACAAGCCTGTCTGAAAGGCCGTTTCGGAAATGGAAACCCGCTCCTGAAGGAGTTTTTTTGCATGTTGGGTGCTGATGTACTGGAGGAACTTTTTGGGTGTGGTACCGGCCCATTCCGTAAAGAGCTTCTGAAAGTGGAAGGGGCTGAGATGGACATGTGCTGCTATTTCCTCCAGATCGGGCTGGGATTTGAAGTTTGCGAGAATGTATTCGATTGCCGAGGCAATTCGTTGATAGTTGATCTCTTCCTGGGTTTTCATACACACCTGTTATAGTTCAAATGTCGGATTTATGGAGGCTTAAAAAAATCTGAAACTTGCGTTATTTGATGGAGGTTTGAGGAAGCTGCTGTAGCATTTAAAACATTCGGCATGGTTTTAGGGTTTTTCAAAGAAGAGCCTGTCCCATAAGTGCTTCAACTCGTGCATTAAACCGAAAAATATGAAAAAGAGCTTTGCAATTGCGTTTGCCTTCGTGACTTTAATGGCTGCCTGTACCGGCACCGACAAGAATAAAGAACTGCGTGGATCTACGGCGGATACTGGTAAGCTGGCGGTAGCTACCGATAAGCCCACTGCTGCTGCTACTGTTGAAATACCCGGTTTAGATACGATGAAAGCGAATAATTCTCTTCTGCTGACAGGAAATGACCGTATGCAGTACAGTGATACGATTTTTAAGGTAAAGGCTGCTGAAAAGGTAAAGCTCACTTTTAAGAACATCGGAAAGATGCCGAAGAATTCGATGGGGCATAATTTTGTGCTGTTGGCTCAGGGAACTGACTTTACCGATTTTACAATGGCAGCGATGAAGGCCAGGGATGATGACTATATCCCGCAGTCGCTGCGCACATCCATTATTGCCCACACCCGTCTGGTCGGTCCCGGAGAAACAGACGAGATATTATTCTCAGTGCCTGGCAAGGGTATATACGATTTTCTGTGTTCGTTCCCCGGACACTACGGTACCATGAGAGGCAAGCTGGTGGCTGAGTAGAATTCTAGCTTTCAAAGGTCAGAAGGGTGTGCTGACTTGCCGTATGGATGTCCCTCCAGACGCGGTTCAGTTCTGAGTCTTTTCTTGCTGCTTCTAATCCACAGTAGGGCCAAAGATTTTCGCTTAGTCTTCTGGATGTATGCGCGAGCTTGCGGCTAGTCCGGCTTAGCTCTTCAAGGATTGTGTTTTGAAGACTACCTTTCTGAAGGTCATGCCAGGAGCGGTCGGCTGTCTGGAAGAAGTTCTTTCGCGCCTCCATCAGCAGTTGCTGCTGCCGGGTGAATACCTCCTGGACGATCTTAGCCTGAGATTCAGAGAAGCGTTGCAGATACCTGGCGTTCAGCACAAGCGTTTTGGCCAGCTCAAGGAAGTGCAGAGCCATTCCGGAGAAGTTGACGGCCAGCGTTGTTTCGGCCAGTTGAAGAAATGGGTAATTGCCGGCGTTGGTCTGCATCTTCATGTCGCCGTTTATCAGGAAAGAGCGATTGGTTTGTACAGCTAAATGGCTGACCTCAAAGCCGTGACTGCCCGTTGCGACCATGCCTATACTTGACCAGGTGGGAATACTGTGGATTTCTGATCGTTTGAAAACAAAGGAGCGGACAGAGGGCTCCCCCTTTTCGTCCAGTACATCCGATCCGTCCTGATTCCGGATGAAGCAGTTGGCGGTGAAGTGCGTGGCATGCAGGGCGCCGCTGGAGTATTTCCATGACCCGGTGACCAAATAGCCTTCAGGGCTTTTGACCGCAGTGCCGCTTGTTGCGCCACTACCGGTGATGCAGGTGTCGGGCTTGAGGAAGATCTCGTCACGAAGCTCATCTTCCAGAAAGCCGGCAAACCAGGAGGCCCCGCTGCAGAGGGTGACCGTCCAGCCTGTACTGCCATCCGCTTTTGCTAGGGATTCAAGCAGCCTGAGGATGCCTGGAAGATCCGTGTTGCGTCCACCATGTTCTTCAGGTAGGTAGAGCTTGAACCATCTTTCCCGTTCGATCAGTTTGATGATCTCGGGGTGAAGCTGTCCGGCTTCTTCAGAGGCTTGGGTGTGTTTACCGATGATGTCTGTGGCGGATGAAGGCAGAGAGAAGATGTCCATAGATGTGCTTGTTAGCTGCTGCGAAGTAAAGAAATTGTGCTGAGAGGGACAAGGATTGCTGTGGCCTTGTTACCCTGTTTAGATGAAGATATTCCCATTGCGAAGGAGGAGTATCGGTGGGTTTTCTGTCGTAAATGTCGATTTGTAAGCCAGTTGCAAATATTAGAGCTTGGATTTAATGACGTTTTCCTTAGTTTTGCGACGCTGCCGACAGGGGAGTCACCTACGCTACATGAGAAAATCGATCAGACGAAGGGCCTACTCGGGTCTAGTATTTAACATTCTATTAGTGAGTTTGCTGGCTTCTATGCTCGCCTCCACGCTTAAACTCATAACTGAGCATTACCAGGGTGAGATGCTGCATCGTTCGTCGCACTATTTTGGTGCGATATTGCTGTTTCCGCTGATAGGCTTTACATTGATCTTCCTGCTGAGGAAACTCGTTTTTTATAACAAGCCGAATAAAGGTATAACGGAGATATATAATACGCTGGAGAACAGAAAGAATGAGCTTCCTTTTTACAAGGTTTTGTCACATTATGCCAATGGTTTTCTGACGGTGATCTTCGGTGGATCAACGGGTATCGAAGTGTCGACAGTGGTTGCTACCGCTGCCATTGGTTCGAACGCTTATAAGAAGACTGGACTTGCCTATAAATACAAGACAGAAATTGTTGCTGCGGCAGTAGCGGCGGGAGTTGCCACGTTATTTGGAAGTCCCTTTGCCGGCCTCTTCTTTGCTTTGGAGGCGATTGCCCGGAAGGTTTCGTGGACAGTTGTATTATCTGTACTGTTGGCTGTTACAGTATCTTTCCTTACTAGTTATTTCATCGGCGCGGAGCCTTTGTTTAAGTTGCATCCTAAACCCTGGTCATTGAGCGCGCTTCCTTATTTGTTGGGGATGAGTGTTCTTGCCGGACTCATATCCGTGTATTTCACGCGAATCTGTTTGCTTGTGAAAAGTCGCTTTACATCGATTCGCAACAATACCCAGAGAATTGCACTGGGTGCCGGTATTGTTGGGATTGCTCTTTTGTTTTTACCACAGCTGTATGGGGATAGTTACCATGTGGTATCTGGCTTTTTAGCGAATACCACCAATATTACCTTTTCCTCTTCTCTGGGTTTGATGCTGCTGCTGTTGATTGTTCTGAAACCTCTCATTGCTTCGGTGACGCTTGGTGCTGGTGGCGATGGCGGTGTATTTGCACCAGGGATGGTGGTTGGTGCTTTCCTGGGTTTGCTCTTTGCATTGACGTGTAATCATTATCTGGGAACTAATCTGATCCTGATCAACTTCATGGTTGTAGGCATGGCTGCTGTGCTTAGCGGCTGTATTCATGCGCCGCTGACAGCGATCGCCTTGTTCACGACATTGTCGGGTTCAACATTGATATTAGTGCCGATTGTAATTTGCTGTGTTATTGCGAAGTATATAGCAAAGTGGATATACCCGTATTCGGTGTATAGTTACAAAGGCTAGGGTACTCAGAGTTTCATTCAATAAAAAAGCCTTCAGTTAAACACTGAAGGCTTTTTAGTTCTTGGTGTGGAGCCGGAGGGATTCGAACCCTCGTCCAAACATGGAACAAATTATGCTTTCTACATGCTTATCTGCCATTTAATTGTAGGGAAAGGGAAGGCTGGCCGATTGCCTGTACCGTTTTCCTTAGTCGCTTTATCTCGCCTGATTATCGCAACACTAATCAAGCCAGTTCTGTTGATCGATGCCCCGTATACTGGTTAAACAGAACAGAATACCAGCGGGACAAAAGCTGAGCTAATTCTAAATTAGGCAGCTAAGGCGTAGTTATTTTCGCCAATTGTAGTTTGAGAGTTCAGATTTAAGCGCTAGTCTCACAACGCGCTGCATGCTTACATACCTGCCACCATCCTGTCAATTCCGGTCGGCCCCAATATGTATTTGTTAATGAATTCCTACTCTTTCAGCGGGAGTATCCTTTAATTTTCTTCCCGGATAGGCAAGTAAACCCTTTTCGAGACATATCATGGCTTTCGCCAGATCTTCTCTATTCAAAACGTATGCCAATCTGATTTCGTCTATCCCATCACCTAAAGTGCTGTAAAAACCGGCGGCTGGTGCCATCATGACTGTCTGATTGTCATAGTCGAACTTTTCGAGCATCCATTGGCAGAACTTTTCGGCATCATCGACAGGGAACCGGGCGACGACGTAAAATGCTCCTTTCGGGTTCGGGCAGTAAACGCCCTCCATTTTATTAAGGGATGAAACGAGCTGATCGCGACGGGATGTGTACTCCTTGTTAATGACTTCAAAGTAAGAGTCAGGCGTATCAACACCTGCTTCGGCAGCAATCTGGTCAACCATACCCGGGCTTAGACGCGACTGTGCAAACTTCAGTGCGGTAGCCAGCACCGTTTGATTTTTAGTCACGAAGCAACCGATACGGGCACCACAGGCACTGTATCTTTTGGAAATGCTGTCAAAAACGATCACGTTTTCTTCAATACCTTCCAGATGCATAGGAGAGTGGAACTGATTGCCATCATAGCAAAATTCACGATATGCCTCATCGACGAAGAAGTAAAGGTCATACTTTAGACATAACTTCTTTAGCTGCTCAAGCTCCTCGTAGGAATACAGGTACCCTGTAGGATTATTCGGGTTGCAGATGAAAATGGCCTTTGTCCTTTCGCTGATCAGCTTTTCAAACTCTGATATGGGAGGCAGTGCGAAGCCATTCTCCATCACTGAGAGCACCGGTCTGATCACCGCACTGCTCATCCAGGCGAAGGCATTGTAATTCGCGTAGAATGGCTCTGGAATGATGATCTCATCACCTGGATCCAGGCAGGACTGCATGGCGATGGTTATCGCCTCAGAGGCTCCGCTGGTAACCAGAATGTCGTCTGCGGTGACATTATATCCTGCACGGTTGTAGTATTCAGCTAGTTTCGCGCGGTATGATGGGGTTCCTTCAGACTGGGTATAAGCCAACACTTTAAAATCGGCATTCCGGATCGCGTTCATCATGGTTTCCGGTGTCTCGATGTCAGGCTGGCCAATATTCAGATGGTAGACTGTCTTTCCCTGCTGCTTTGCTCGTTCCGCGAATGGTGTTAGTTTGCGTATCGGCGAAGCAGGCATTTTCTTCCCCTTGTTTGAAATAGTTGGCATAATACACAAACATAAAAAAAACCTCTCTGCTAACAGAGAGGTTTTTCTAAAATCTTTTGTTGTATACTACTGAGCTGTAACGCTTCCCTTGATGTAAATGTATTTTACAGGAGTTTTTGCGTTTGACTTGATGGTCAGCGCCTTATTGAAGGCACCAGGCGCAGCTGCGTTGAATGTCACAGTAATGGTACCTGTTTCGCCTTTTTTAATCGGGGTGCTGGTGTGCTTAGGCACTGTACATCCGCATGTAGACTCCACATTGCTGATGATAAGAGGCTGCTCACCGACATTGGTAAATTTAAAGTCGTAGCTGACCGGCTTACCCTGAGGGATTTTTCCGAAGTCATTTGTCTCTTTTTCAAACTTGAAATCAGGCTGTTGATCGGCCTGCATAGCTACAACGGTTACGAAGCTTAGCAATATAATGCAAAAAGTAAGAATCTTTTTCATGTACGTTCAGGTATTAATTTAAGTAAAGATAATTCAAGTAATTAACTATTCAAAAACTATACCATCAGGTAACAAAAAATTTAAGGTTCAGCATGCTGTATATTTTTTGGTTATTTTTGAAGAATTGACCCACGTACATATGTCAAAAAATCAATTTCAATCAAGTGGTCAGCTGAGTTCGTCAGAACTGAGCTTTGAAGACTTTAAGAATATAGTGATTAATGATTACCGTATCTGTTTCGAAAGCCGGCAGGCGAGTTTGATAGGCAGGCGGGAAGTTTTAACAGGGAAGGCGAAGTTTGGTATTTTCGGCGACGGAAAGGAAGTGGCTCAGATTGCGATGGCGAAGGCTTTCAGGAATGGAGACTGGAGATCCGGTTATTATCGGGATCAGACCTTCATGTTCGCCACAGGCATGGCTACCATCACCGAATTCTTTTCTCAGCTTTATGCCAATACCGATGTCGAAGCCGAGCCTTCTTCAGGCGGCAGGCAGATGAACTGTCATTTCTCAACGCGCGTCCTGAATGAAGATGGTAGCTGGAAGAATCAGTTATTGACAAAGAATACATCGGCAGACATATCTACAACAGGTGGCCAGATGGCCCGTTTAGTCGGCCTGGCACAAGCATCAAAATTATATCGAACTAATCCGGAGCTTAGCTATCTGACCCATTTCTCCTCAGGTGGAAATGAGGTAGCTTTCGGCACCATCGGGAACGGCTCCACGTCTGAGGGGGTGTTCTTCGAAAGTATAAATGCTGCAGGCGTATTGCAGATCCCGATGGCTGTGTCTATCTGGGATGACGGGTTCGCGATATCTGTTCCCTCAGAGTTGCAGACGACCAAGCAGGATATTTCTGAAGTGCTTAAAGGTTTCCAGCGGGATGAAAAGGGAGAGGGCTTCGAGATCTTCAAAGTGAAAGGCTGGGATTACCCTGGTCTGTGTGAAACCTATGAAAAGGCGATAGCCATATGTCGTGAGAAGCATATACCGGTAATGATACACGTATATGAGCTCACGCAGCCTCAGGGACATTCCTCGTCGGGATCACATGAACGATACAAATCGAAGGCGCGTTTGGAGTGGGAGATGCAGTTCGACTGTCTGTTGAAGATGAGGAACTGGATGCTGGAGTCTGCCATTATCACGGAAGAGGATCTGGCAGAACTGGAAGCTAAGGCGAAGGACTTTGTTAGGGTATGCAGAAAGAACGCCTGGGATGCTTTTCAGAAGGTGATGCGACAAGAAGCCGCCGAAGCAGAGTCACTGCTGAAGGCTTTCGGGATTAAGGCCTTCGATGAAATGGCCGAATCTATACAGGCATCCGTTGAAGTGTCGCGCAGAGAGATTCTTCAGCATGTGCGTAAAGCCTTGCGGACGCTTGCCGGCAAAGAGTCTTTAGAGAAGCAGAATCTGCTGAGCTGGTATAACAAGCAGATGCAGGATAACCACGAGCGCTACAACTCCCGGTTATTTACTGATTCTCTCGATTCCCATGTACATATACCTGTTGTTGCCGCTGAGTATGATGAAGACTCCAAGTGGATCGACGGCAGGGAGATACTGAATCATTGCTTTGACAGCAACTTTAGTCGCGACTCCCGGATCATTGCCTTTGGCGAGGATGTGGGCAGTATAGGCGATGTGAATCAGGGCTTTGCAGGGCTTCAGGATAAGTTTGGAACTTTGCGCGTAGCTGATACCGGTATTCGCGAGAGTACGATCATTGGGCAAGGTATTGGTCTTGGTCTGCGTGGTTTGAAGCCGATTGCTGAAATTCAGTACCTGGACTATATCTTGTATGCCATCAACGTGATCAGCGATGATCTGGCGAGTTTGAGCTACAGGACCAAGGGGGGGCAGAAAGCTCCGGTCATCATCCGTACACGCGGACACCGTCTCGAAGGAGTGTGGCATTCAGGTTCTCCAATGGCAACCTTACTGGGAATTATGCGGGGCATTCATATTTGTGTGCCGAGGGATATGACACAGGCTGCCGGAATGTATAACACCCTGCTGCGCGCTGATGAACCAGCAGTGGTTATCGAATGTCTGAACGGTTACCGTCTCAAAGAAAGGCTCCCGAACAACGTAGGTGAGTTCACTATTCCATTAGGAAAAGCGGAGATCTTGCGTGAAGGGACAGACATCACAATTGTCTCTTACGGTTCTACTTTGCGTGTGGTTCAGGAAGCGGCTCAGGAACTGGAGGATATGGGAATTTCTATTGAGATTGTTGATCCTCAAACCTTGCATCCCTTTGACCTGGATGGCTTGTGCGCAAAATCTTTGAAGAAGACAAATAAGCTGCTGGTGGCTGATGAAGATGTTCCGGGTGGAGCTTCGGCATTCATTCTTCAGCAAATTCTGGAGACCCAGAAAGGATATTACTATCTGGATAGCGCCCCAAGGACCATCTCTGCTAAAGAACATCGGCCGCCATATGGTACTGACGGTGATTATTTCAGCAAGCCTTCCGTGGACGATATCATTGAGGTTGTTTACGAGATGATGAGTGAGGCTAATCCGGGTAAGTATCCGCCGATATTTTAAGGACAATTTAATGTCATGTGAAGGGTCAGTTCTCAATGGAACTGACCCTTTTTTATTCTATAAGAAATTTATTCTTTATTCTGGAGATGCAGAAAGTGCTTTCTGGTGTTGTGAGGGCCTTTTTTAAGCTGATAGAAATAGACAAACCAGAAGAAAAAGGTGTGAAGCAGGATACCACAGGTTGCGAATTAGTTTTCAGCCACTTACTTTAGGTGTATAACTAACTGACCATCATAATTACCAGCATTTGATAATTTAACACATCCAATTATATAACAGAATTATTCACCTCTAAACGCTTTTATGTAAAAACTTTACGTTCCTCATTTTTTTAAAAACTAATTTTTTAAACCGGACCGCTTTGCTGATTTTTTTCAGTGGATAGACCTGTGTTGTCTGCTATGTAAGTGTCACTATGACATTTATAGCAGATTATTGAAATGTACCACCAATTATATTTATATGAAGAGATCAATACGAAATCTATTGTGTTTTCTTACAATAGTCCTTTTGTTTTCGAATTGTCGCAAACAGGAATGGGACGATTATTACGGAAGGCCCAATGACCTTGCTGCACCCATTTACCAGCAGCTAAAGGCTAAGGGGCAATTCAATACGCTTTTATCAGTTATTGACAAATCAGGTTACAAAGAAATCCTCGGTAACGCGGGTGCCTGGACCTTGTTTGCACCCACTGACGCTGCTTTCACTCAGTTCTTTCAGGAAAGAGGAATTTCGGGCGTGGATCAGATGGACACAACGATGGCGAGGAAAATTGCGTTGTATGGCCTGGTTTATAACCCCTACCGCAAGGATCAGCTGACAACTTTTCAGACTTCCGCAGGAGGGCAGCAGAACGCAGCCTTCAGAAGGAGAACTGCTTATTACGATTTTGTATACACAGAGAACGGCCGCAAAGTTGTAGACAACAACCGTAATGGCGTGACAACTGTTGTAAACGATAACAACAACAAATATCTTCCTTATTATATTGACAGCTACCTGTCCTCTAACGGCCTTGCTACGAGCGATTATTCGGCTCTGTATGGCGGTAAGACCTTCTCCGGATTCAATGTAGGGGATGCGCAGGTGATTGAGGCAGATGTTCCTGCCGAAAACGGGGTCATCCACGTAGTAGATAGGGTCCTTTTTCCACTACCAAACATTGAACAACATATTTCTTCTAATCCGGAATACAGTGAGTTTAAGAAGCTGCTGGACAGGATGGTGTCTTATATTCCAAGTGCAGATTACACACAACGTTACCGGGTACTATCGGGCTTGGCAGACCAGGTATATATTAAGACATATGATCCTGCACTTGCCTTTTCTCCGGTTAATGAGGGCTACCTTGCAGCTACCGCTACTGACGGGCAGTCCGCTTCATGGTCTATTGCCGTGCCAACCAATCAGGCAGTCAAAGATTACATGAAAGTTTTGCTCGAGAACTTCGGGAGCATTGAAAATGCCCCTCCTTCTGTGATATTAAGCTTTCTTAACTCCCATATGTGGACTGGAACGCTTTGGCCCAGCCAGCTTACGGCAACTCCAAATGCTTATTCGGAATACCCCACCTTTGCCACGTCTAATGTTGTCGAGCGAAAAGCCTTGAGCAACGGGAATTTCTACGGATTGAATAAGGTACAGGAGGCAAATGTTTTCAGGACTGTTTACGGAAAGCCTTATTTGGATCCCAAGTACGCTTTAATGAATCGTGCTATTGATGGGTCAGACCTACGCGCCGTGCTCGTTGTACCCTCAATTCAATACACTTTGTTTATGATTTCCGACACGCAGATGCAGCAGGCGGGTTTTAGCTACAACACCAATACCGGCCAATGGGGATACACTGCTCCGGGGGTAAGTGTGGTTTATGATGCGACATCTCTCGCGAGGCTCAACCGTTTCGTGCAAACATCTGTATTGAAGACGCCGGCAGATGAATTTGGAAATCTGGCAGGCGAGGGCGTGGCGGAAACCTATAATGGGGAGTATGTGAAATTTAAAAATCAACGGGTATACGGTAGCGGTAATATAGAAGATAATACTTTCGTGACTGTTGACTCTGTTAAGACTGCCGTTAACGGGCGGGTTTATTATACCACCGGAAATCTGAAGTTTGCGGAAAACAATGTGACCCCGGGTTCTAGTCTGGAGAAGCTGGCGAGATCTACAGACCCTGCGATAAGCAATAAGTTTAGTCATTTTTTTGATTTTGTAGTCGGTTCTTCACTCTGGAAAGCCTCTGACAAGTCAATCCTGGGAGTAGACGCCGGATCATTTTACACCTTGTTTGTACCTACGAACGAGGCGATAGAAGATGCCGTGAAAGCAGGGATGCTGCCGGGTGACAGGACCAGCGGTAAGCCCTTGTTCGTTGCAGCCCAGCAAACGCAGGCTTTCAGAAATGCTGTTGAGCGATTTATTTCATACGCTATCATCAATAAGACAACGGTTGCTGCAGACGGGAAGAAGACAGGAAACCAGCCGACTCTCCTGAAAGACAATAAAGGAGACTCCCGATTATTGCAGATATCCTATCAGAATGCAGCCAACCCGATGAGCATGGAGGTAAAGGATGATTCGGCTGCAGGTACAAAGGCCACAATCAATTATTCTTTCAGTAATAATCTTACTAACAGGGCATTGATCCACTCGATCAATAAGGTTCTGAATTTTTAAATAGCAGAGTATGAAAAGAAGTTTTTTAATTATACGCTCGTTCCTGCTGATGGCCGTCGCTCTTTTCTGTGTAACGGATCTGCTGGCTCAGGCACCTGCACGGGTAATCGTGAGAGGTCAGGTAATTGATTCGAAGGATAAGCTGCCGGTCATCGGAGCATCTGTAATTGAGGTTGACAAAGACGGTCGTACGATCACAGGTGTTTCTACCGATATCAACGGAAATTTTGCGCTACGTGTATCAAACACCACTAACCAGCTGGCCGTATCTTTTATCGGATACAAGACCTTCAGGACCGGGATCAATGGTAGGGCCGTTATTAACGTGCCTCTGGTGGGCAGTTCCAATGAACTTTCAGACGTGGTGATTACGTCCAGGCGGCCGGTCAGTAACGGTACGGGGATGAACATCGACGAGAAAAATTCGACGATGGCAACAACTACCATCAATGCGAAAGATTTGGAAGAGCTGTCTGCACAATCTATTGATCAGGCCTTACAGGGACGTATGCCAGGAGTAGATTTCGGTGCTTCATCAGGAGACCCCGGTGCGGGGATGTCCATCCGTATCCGTGGTACGTCATCTATCAACGGATCTGCGCAACCCATGATCGTTTTAGACGGGATGCCGTATGAAACAGAGATTCCATCAGACTTTAACTTTGGATCTGCTGATGAGCAGGGCTATGCGCAGTTGCTGAACATTGCGCCTACAGATATCCGTACGATCACTGTTCTGAAAGACGCCGCATCAACAGCGATGTGGGGTGCGAGAGCAGCAAACGGAGTTCTGGTTATTGAAACCAAGCGCGGCATGATCGGCAAACCATCTATCGCGTACAACTTCCGCGGAACAGCCTCTAAGCAGCCCGATCCTATTCCCTTGTTGTCGGGAGACCAATATTCGACTTTGATCTTTGAAGCCTTTAACAACAGGATAGACAATCTTCCGCTTAACCCGGCGGCAACTCCGGAGTTCCTGTATGATCCATTGATGCCGGCATATTTCAGTAACTATAGCCAGAACAGCAACTGGATTGAGTCGATCACCCAGACCGGGCTTACTCATGATCATAATGTTTCGCTTCAGGGTGGTGGTGAGAAGGCGAGATATTACGGATCGGTAGGCTACCTGAATACCAGGGGAACAACCGTGGGCACAGACCTCACGCGTATGACCGCAAAGATCAATCTGGATTATAACGTATCTCAACGAATTCGTTTCCGTTCAGATTTTACTTATACACATGTTGATAATACGCTAAACTATTCGGGTTCAGTGCGCTCGGTAGCTTATAGGAAGATGCCTAATATGGCCATCTACCAGTATGATGAATACGGTAATCTGACGCCGAACTATTTTTCACCTATTTCGAACATTCAGGGATCTTATCAGGGACTTAATAACCGGGGTGATATCAATGGAACGGTTAATCCTCTGGCGATGGCAAAGGAAGCCAGTAGCAGGTTGTATGGAGAGCGTATCACGCCTAAATTTAACCTGCAGTATGACCTGCTACCATCGGTATTGCTGACCACCTTCGATCTGCAGTTTGATATCAATAACATCAAGACAAAAACCTTCCTGCCGCAGATAGCAAGCGGAAGGCCTTCCAATGAAACGGTTGTTAACCGCGCGGTTGACAACGATGGGGATGCGTTCACAGTGAACACCAAGTTGAACTTCCTGTTCACTCCTAAACTTGGCGCAAACCAGACCCTTCAATCCCTGCTATCGTTCCAGACAACAGACGCAAGAAATGTGGGTCAGAATATTACGGTGTCAAATACGGCATCTTCCCTTTTGCAGGATCCTTCTAATCCCGGCCGTACGCAGAACTCTGACCTGGTGTTAACCTCGCCTCTTAGTCAGTACAGAAACGTTGGGGTGGTACTTTCCAACCAGTATTCAGCATTTGAGGACCGGTATATTGTAAACGTAGGTTTGCGCCTGGACGGGAACTCCCGATTTGGTGCGAATAACAGATACGGCCTGTTTCCGTCTTTATCAACACGGTGGAGGATCTCAGACGAGTTTTTCCTGCGCGATGTGAAATTTATCGACGATCTCAGTTTACGGATGAGCTACGGTGCAAGTGGAAGAGAGCCAAGCAAGGATTACCTGTTTTACAATACTTATGTGCCTTCAGAATCATACATGGGGCTTCCGGGCGTATTACCTGGTGCAATGGGACTTGATAACCTGAAATGGCAGACCAATATCGGCCGTAACATAGGATTCAACTTCGCTTCCTTTCAGAACCGGTTGCGGATAGATGTAGACCTGTACAATAACAAGATCAAGGATCTGTTGCTGCAGGATTTGCAGATCCCGGGTTCGACAGGGTATTCCAACATCCGCTGGTCGAATGTTGGGGTGATGGTAAACAAAGGCTTTGAGATTGGTGTGAATACCATCCCGCTGAAGAAGAAGAACTGGCAAATCACTTTCGACTTTAACCTTGCACAGAACGTCAACGTAATCAAAGAGATTTCTGAGTTCTACCCGAAAACTGATGGTAGCTTGCTGAACGGAAACAAGCAATACCGCTCATACCTGCAGGTGGGTAACCCATACGGATCGTTCTACGGTTTCAGGTATAAAGGCGTTTATTCAACGAAAGACGATGCGATTGCCCGCGATGCCGCTGGTAACCAGATTATCGGTCCAAACGGACAGGTGAAGTACATGGTATTCAACTATCCTTCCATTGGTTATGAGTTTCAAGCAGGAGATGCGATGTATGAAGACATCAACAAGGATGGCAATATCAACGAGGACGACGTGGTTTACCTGGGTAACAGTACTCCGAAGCTGATTGGTGGTTTCGGTTCTTCTGTAAGCTTCAAAGATTTCAGGATACAGGCCTTCTTTAGCTACAAGTTAGGCTATGAGCTGATCAATGAAACTCTTATGAATACGACGGATATGTATGGTTACGATAACCAGAGTACCATCGTCCTAAGAAGATGGCGGAATCCGGGAGATGTAACAGATGTGCCGCGTGCGCTGTACCGTTCAGGATATAATTCCCTGGGTTCAGATCGCTACGTGTCTGACGCGTCTTTTGTGCGGTTAAGAAGCATCACGGCACGATATAATCTGGGTCGCTCTGTTCTGAACCGCCTGAGTGTAAAGAATGCCAGCGTATTTGTAACCGCAGAGAACCTCTACACCTGGACCAATTACATGGGAGTTGATCCGGATGTATCGGCGAGAGGAGATAACAGTCCGTTCAAGTATCCTACGGATAATGCGATGACTCCTCCGTCAAAGAATCTTGTGCTAGGTCTCACAGTTGGTTTTTAATATAAAAAGAGAAGAAATGATAAAGCATATAAAATATAGTCTGGCAGCGTTGCTGTTCTTGCTTGTGAGCTCCTCGTGCAATAAGTGGCTTGAACTAAAGCCTGGCGATGGCCTGGTGAAAGAAGACTACTGGAGCACAAAGGAGCAATTGGAATCTGCCGTGATCGGGTGTTATTCTTCGCTGCTTAATCCTGCTCTGACGGAACAGATGTTTCTTTGGGGAGAGCTAAGGGCAGATATGATTTCGCCTACCAACTTTACCAGCTTTGACATGATCAGCATCATGAATGGCGAGATCCAGTCAACGAACCGGCTTACCAATTGGAACATACTGTATTCGACCATCAACTTCTGCAATATTGTAGTAGAGAACGGGCCGGAGGTATTGAAACACGATAATACCCTTACTCAGCAACAGCTTGATGCGTATATAGCGGAAGTAAAAGGCATCAGAGCGCTGATGTACTTCTATTTGCTCAGGGTATGGGGAGAAGCTCCTTTACAACTTAAAGGTACCGTAAGCGACGCGGAGCTGGAGATTTTACCTAAAAGCTCTAAAGAAGATATCTACAACCAAATTATCGCTGACCTGGATTTTGCTGCGCAGCATGCGCTGTCAAGCTATGGCAACGCGGGTCAGGACAAGGGCAGAATTACTAAGTACGGGGTCTATGCTTTGCAGGCCGATGTTTACCTGTGGCAGGACAAGTATACTGAATGTATAGAAGCCTGTGACCGTGTAATCAATTCAAACAGGTTTGGACTGTATGACGGAAGCAACCCTTCAGACTGGTATAGTACCGTCTTTTTCAGAGGAAATTCAAATGAAAGTATTTTAGAATTTCAGTTTGATCAGCAGCGTCTTAACTCATGGTTTACTATGTTCGTTGATCCTGCGGCACGCAAGTTCATTGCTTCGCCAACGATTATCCAGGAAGAAGTGTTCCCGGCAGACGGGCAAAATCCGGATGCGAAGGATATCAGAGGAGATGGAGCTTCCTACCGCGGATCCGACGGTCTAATCTGGAAGCACGCCGGTACACTGGACCTCAATACCCCGGTTTCGCAGACTAACTCGTACAGGCACTGGTTTGTATACCGGTATGCTGACATCTTATTGTTGAAGGCTGAAGCTTTAGCCTGGTCTAACAAAGGGCAGGAGGCGCTCGGCCTGATCGAAGTGATCAGAAAGCGTGCGAATGCACTTGAAACTACGGCTGAGTCGCCGGATGTGGCCTCTCCGCAATCTATGTCTGATTACATATTGCATGAGCGCTCAAGGGAATTTGCCTTTGAAGGCAAGCGCTGGTTTGACATCTTGCGCAATGCCAAGCGGAATAATTATGCCAGGCTGGACCTGATCACGGAAATGGTAGGGAAGATCGCGGCTCCTGATCGTCAGCAATCGATCATTACCAAATACCGTGATCCGAGAAGTCATTACTTCCCAATCAGTTTAAGCGAACTTCAGGCTAATAAGCTTTTGGAACAAAATCCCTTCTATCAATAAAATCAATCAGGAATGATGAAAAAGATGAAAAAGCAATATGGTACAGGAAGTTGGACGGTTGTCCTCGCCCTGCTGCTGGCATTCCTTTGGGGGTGTAAGAAAGAGGCTGTTGTATACGAGACAAGCAGCCAGGTAAATATTACCGGGTATCTCGACAGGTATCCTGAACAGTTTTCTGAATTCAGGAAGATGCTTGATATAACCGGTACCGCAAGCTTTTTACAGGCTTACGGTGGTTACACGCTCTTTCTGCCAACGAATGATGGTGTAAAGGAGTATCTTAAAATTGCCGGCAAGTCCAGTCTGGAAGAGCTTAGTGTCGACGATCTGAAAGGCATTGTTAAATTTCACTTGCTGGAAGATACACTGGCAACCAACACCTTCAGTGACGGTAAGCTTAGGTCGCTAACAATGTATGGTCAATACCTGATTACAGGTGCTTCAAACGTAGATGGGCAGACGAAGGTCACCATCAACAGGCAGGCTAATCTGGTGAAAGGCAACATTAGGGTTGGCAACGGACTGATCCACATTATTGATAACGTACTAAGACCCGAGAAGCTGACAATCGCGCAGACTATTGAGGCAAATCCGGACTTTTCTATTTTTGCGCAGGCGCTTAAAGAAACCAAGCTTTATGATACGCTGAATATTCTGCCGGATGCGCAAGCCGATAGCAACAGGCGCTTCCACACGCTGCTTGTTGAATCAAACCAGGTGCTTGCCGCTGCAGGTTATCCGACGTATGAGGCCTTGAAAGCGAAGTACAGCAATTCAGCTGATCTGACGAATCCTTCTAATGGCTTGCATGCGTTTATGGCTTACCACGTGTTATTTGGAGCTAAATACATTGCAGATATCGTTTCTAACCAGGCACATTCTACGCTCGCAAGACCTGAGATCATTACTGCCAAGCTTCAGGATAAACAGGTGTTGATTAACGATATGATCTTCAACGGGTCTTATGAACCAGGCTTCACCTTGTCGCGGGAAAAAAGCGACCGCTCGGTTGCGAATGGGGTGATTCATTTAACCGCACCTTTTATGCCTGTGGGAGCCGCGGCGACGACCGGGCATTTTATGATCAAGGAAAGGTTCCCTTTCCCGGTATATTGGGATGTTGCCACTTTTGAAGAGTCATTGAGGCATCCTAATTACAGGAGGAGCGGGGGAGCATCGTTCACCTTTTCGAAGAGTTCTGCTACGGCACCCTCGCCGATAAAGGGGTGGTGGTGGCCCAAGACTGGAGACGGCGTAACATACCGTAATGAAGGAGGAGGATGGGTGTATAACGATTACCTGAATCTCTTCCTGGGGAACTCAGCAGGTAACGCACGCCAGGAATTCATTGAAATGAAGACGCCGCTGATTGTGAAGGGAACTTACGCGGTGTGGGTATGCTATCGTCGACAGAATCAGAGTGGAAGATGGCCGACAAGGATTGGTACCCAGGCGCGAATCGTCATCGATGGGGATATCCTGCCTACCCCGTTTTATTTTGCAGAACCGCCTCCTGCTGGCTCATCAGCCGAACTCGAATCCTTGGGTTGGAAGTATTACACCTCTAACGGGAACCCCGATAATCCTTTCGTGAAGCAGACCCTGAGTGCGGCCGGGGAGACATCCAACAATCCCTGGGTTGCCAAGAAAGTTGGTGTAGTAACGATCAAGTCAACGGATATTCATACCCTTCGTATTGAGGCGCTTCAAGACACCCAAAATGCGAACAATCTGGATATGATCCATTTCATTCCGATCGATTATGTTTCTCAGATTCTGCCGAGGTTCATGCCCGACGGAACAGAGGACTGGACAAATTACCCTGGTACTCACTAAAAAAAATTATATCAATGCCGGCCTCACACCCGGCATTGATAACCATTTAGATTCATATATATATGATTTTACAACGACAAAGATTATTTCTATTGCTGGTGATATCCGGAATCTTCTTCTCTGCATGCACTAAACAATGGGACGAGCACACGGCAATAATAGATCCCGAAGCATCCGAAACACTTCTCGAGAAGATCAACGGTGACCCTGAGCTGAGCAAGTTCAGTGAGTTTTTGGAAAAGACCGGTTATGACAAGCTGATCGCATCTTCGAAGTCATTTACAGTTTGGGCTCCTACAAACGACGCAATTTCAAAGGTTGAGGCCGCCGCTATTGGGACTGACGATAAATTAAAGCTGTTTGTTGGCAATCACATCGCCGACCTGGCTTTCCAAACTACTCAATTACGGGCGGAGTACGTCAGGATTAAAACTCTCAACGGGAAGAATGTTACGTTTTCTGCAAAGGACGTTGACGGGGCATCCATACTCAAGGCAGATGTTTACGTTGGGAATGGCATTTTGCATACGATTGGTGCTGCCATTATGCCGAAGGTAAGTGCCTGGGAGTACCTCATATCTACGAATACCCTCCAGAAGCAGGCGCTGCAGTCGTTCGATTACAGCTATATTGATTTCAACACAGCTGAGGAAATCGGGGTTAACCCAACCACTGGAAAGCCGATATATAAAGAAGGTACCGGTATTGTACAGGCAAACCGCTTCCTTAACAGGAATTTCCCGGACCGCTTAAACGGTGTTATGCAGGTCAATGCAACCGACATCAGCGATGAAAACGGATTGTTTACGTATATCGTGCTGACCGATGAGGCCTTCCTCGCAGAGAAAGCCAGATTGTCAAGGTTTTATGCTTTAGGATCTCAGGACAGCACTGACAGTCTTACCCGTTTCAGTATTGTGAAAGATTTGGCGTTCAGAGGTATTCTGAACTCAAATAACTTCCCCGGAACCGCATTTTCAATAGGAGATAGCGTTAAGTTTCATCTGAACAAGGCTGATGTTGTGGAAACTCATCAGGTTAGTAATGGTGTGGTTTACGTGATGAAGAACATCAACTATGACCTGACAGGAACTGGGGAACAGTTCGACCGCTATACCAAGATTAAACCTGTTTTGATTGAAGGAGAATCGGCCTCCAATAGTACCGATTTCCTTTCTGTGAAGACCAACAGCCGCCCAACCAGACGTTCACCGGATGGGACATTATACACACAGCTTCTGGTTCAGAACCACGGAACGAATACCTATTGGGCAAGATACAGACCTGATGTTGTCAATTCGGTTAAATACAAAGTTTATTGGAGGGTAGTTAGAGATTACAATCTAGTTCCTGCAGCGGGAGCTACAGATCTGGTCTATTCCAAAATGCGTATTGCATTTAAGAGTGTAAACCCAGTAGTGCCTCCATTCAACTATGTGGAAAAACCAGGAGTGATTAAAAACGGTAGCCAGTTTCTACCAGATTATACAGATTATTATTTGGGTGAGTTTACTCCGGATAAATACTATTCCAAAACCTTAAAGTCTGGCATTGAAGGTGCCCTGTCAGTATTTCTGGTGGGAAACAACGTTACGACAAACGGGCAAACCGACCTCTTGCTTGATTATATCAAGTTGGTGCCGGTGCCATGATCAATTTCATTAAGCTTTAATATCACCTGAATATGCAAAGAATAAAGAATGCGGTGAAAACTATCGTGATCCCTTGTGTTTTAATGGGCGGCATCACTTTTCACCTTCAAGCGAGTCCGCAGGATTCTACAGCAACGGACCCGATAAAGACGAATATATCGCAGGCCAAAAAAGGCCCTGAAATTAAAGGAGAGGTCAAAGACGCGGTGACCGGTAAGCCACTTGCCGGAATTAACATTTCTCTTCCCGGCTTTTCCGCGGCCATCACAGATGATACAGGTCGTTTTTCGATCATAGTACCCAATTTACATACAACATTAATTGTTGAGGGCGAGGGATTCCATACCAAAGAAGTCGCGCTTAAAGGGCGTTCAAGCGTATCAACAGTTCTATACGAAACAACGTTTGAATCGGTTTATGATCAGGTAAATCTACCCTATACAAAAAAGCTAGCCAACCATGTTTCCGGAGCAGTTAAATCGGTGAATGTATATGATGCATGGAACCGCTACTCGGGAGAGAGCGCTGATACGTACCTGCAGGGGAAAGTAGCGGGACTGAACGCAGTCAGACGCTCTGGTACTCCAGGTATAGGTGCGAGTTTATTCCTGAGAGGATATACATCGCTGAATAGTTCCAATCAGCCGCTGATCATTGTTGACGGTATTCTGTATGATAATACCGATTTCGGGATATCATTGCTGTCGGGACATGTAGAAAATCCTATCGCTAACCTCGATCTTAAAGATGTTGACAACATTACGGTCATCAAGGATGCGACAGCATCAAGCTATGGAGTAAAGGCCGCGAATGGGGTGATTTTGATAACCACATCAAAGTCGAAAAGCCTTGCAACAAAGATTGACTTTGGTGCAATCGGCGGGTTTAACACCCGTCCTTCAACAATCCCGGTACTGTCATCCGGTGGATTCAGAACCTATCTGTCGGATGCCCTTGGCGGATACATGCAGAACATAGGTTACACGCCAGTAGCTGCCCAAGAGTTTGTGCAGTCGCAAAAGTTCATGACCGATGATATGGATGATCCTGAATTTTTCAAATATCATTACAGCACGAACTGGCAAAATAAGATCCTCACGGATTCGTACAATCAGAACTATTACCTTAAAGTGACCGGGGGTGACAATATTGCCACTTACGGTTTGTCTGTAGGATTTCTGAATAACCAGGGTGTAACAGATAAAACAGACCTGCAACGTTATCAGACGCGGTTTAATGCAGACCTGAACTTTACTAATAAATTAAAGGGAATAGCCAATCTCTCCTTTATTTCGAACAGGCAGAACCTGAAGGATCAGGGGCTGGCATTCAATACCAACCCAATCTTGCTCAGTCTGACTAAAGCTCCTTTTCTGGGGTTAAGGGATGTCTCTGCAGCAGGTGTGGAATCTCCGAATTATGCTGATGTTGACATCTTGGGTAAAAGCAATCCTGCAGCCATCATCGAGAATATGGACGGTGTAAATAGCAATTACCGGTTTATGGGATCGGTTGGCTTTAACTATGAGTTTACCAAAAGACTTAACCTGATTATCCTTGGAGGGGTTACATACAGTAAGGTGAGAGAAAATATCTTCATTCCTCAAAGGGGAGTAATGCCTTTGGAATTAGACAATGCTGTTGCCTTGAACCGTTCAGGAACAAACGTTGAGAGGCTTTATTCTTTGTTTTCAGATGCGCGACTTAACTATGCGAGGTCTTTCAATAATGTGCATAATCTAAATGCAAGTGTTGGGTTCAGGTATAATACCAATAAGATGGAGGCTGATTATGGACTCGGTTATAACTCCGCTACAGATGATTATGTAACGGTAGGAAATGGTCAGGCAGCCTTGAGAAGAATAAGCGGAGAGAACGGGCAGTGGAACTGGTTGAACACTTATGCTAGTATAGACTATGATTTCTCTAAGAAATACTTCGCCTCGTTTAATCTCGCCGTAGACGGATCATCCAGATTTGGAATGAACATTCCGGATGTACTGACCGTCGGGGGCGCTAAGCTAGCCGTCATGCCTTCTGTATCTGCGGGCTGGTTGCTTTCGTCGGAAGACTTTTTCTCTGCATTGAAGGGTATCGAGTTATTGAAGCTCAGAGCCAGCTATGGACTCGTGGGTAACGACGATATGGGGAACTATACAGCCAAGCAATACTACAAATCTCAAAGTTTCCTTGGGTCGCAGGGATTGGTAAGGGGCAATATTGCCAATACAGCTCTACGCTGGGAAACTGTTGAAAAGCTGAACCTGGGCCTAGATGCATCATTCCTCAAAGAGCGCCTGAGTTTCAGTCTTGACTGGTTCAGTAATCAAACACGTGACATGTTGATGCAAGAGGCAGTCCTTGCCGTTACCGGCTTTGACTACGCAGTGAGCAATAACGGCGGCATGAAGACCAATGGCTTTGAACTGGCTGTATCAGGACGGTTGTTGAACCGTAATCTGAAATGGGATATGGGCCTGACACTTTCCAAATACCGCACTGAAATCACCAGAATACCCGGGGACAGGCTGGTTACAGGTTATGCCGGCGCGAATATCCTAACCCAAAAGGGAATGGCTTCAAATCTGTTCTACGGCTTCAAAACTGCCGGGGTTTACGCAACAGATGCCGACGCATCATCTCTGCAGAGCCTAAGGGCTGATGGTACAATTGTTCCATTCAAGGGGGGAGATTTGCGCTTCATTGATCTGAACGGAGATAAGTACATCGATGACAATGACAGGCAGGTTATCGGTAATCCGAATCCTGATTTCGTTGGCATGTTAAATAACAGATTTGCCTGGAAGCGGTTCAGTATGGACGCCTTATTCACCTTCTCTGTTGGAAACGATGTTTACAACTTCATGAGAAGAGAGCTTGAATCAATGTCAGGCCTTCAAAATCAAAGTCCAAAGGTACTGAACAGATGGAAAGCTCAGGGACAAATTACCGATGTTCCAAGAGCGATCATCGGAGACCCCGCAGGCAACGCCCGCTTTTCAGACCGCTGGATAGAAGATGGCTCATATTTACGCCTGCGCACCTTGACGGTAGCCTATGATTTTCCGGTCGCTAACAAGGCAATTAAACAGGCGAAGGTTTATCTGACAGGCAATAATATCTTCACTATCACCAAATACCTGGGATATGATCCGGAGTTCAGTGCTACAAGCAGTGTGTTCACTCAGGGGATCGACACCGTGCTAGAGCCACAGTTCAGAACAATTCAGCTAGGAGTTAGAATCGGGTTATAAGCAATAAAGAATAAGACTATGAGACTTAATATAAAAAATTCCGTTGCTGGTGTGCTGATTGCGTTCACTTGCATCAGCACGGTATCCTGCAAGAAGATGTTTGATTTCGCACCGGAAGACGCACTGGAGCTGGATCAGGCTTACCGGAATGTTTACGATGCTGATGCAGCAGTCATTGGTATCTATGGCAAGCTGATGAATATTTCAGACCGGTACATGATCCTTAACGAGCTGCGTGCCGATCTTGAGGAGACGACGCCTCTCGCAGGCAAATATCTTACGGAAATAAACAATCATTCCACAACTGAGAATAACCCCTGGGCAGACCCTAAACCCTTTTATGAGATCATTATGAACTGTAATGATGCGCTGCATAATTTCGATCTGATGCTGCGTGATAAGAGGATGGTTCAGGCTGACTATAACATTCGTTATTCTGAAGTTGGAGCCGTGAGAAGCTGGCTATACCTGCAGCTGGGTATTCACTTCGGTACTGTTCCCTATATCACAGATCCGTTGGCGACAATACAGGATGTTCAGGACGAAAGCAAATTTCCACGCATTCCTTTTGATCAACTGATCACTAATCTTGTTCAGTTTACTGAAGCTTTGCCAAACAAAGATCCCATGCCCGCAGGAACATCTTTGGTTACCACCATGGATTCCTATAGCACCACCAAGATGTTTGTGAATAAATATCTGTTATTAGGCGATCTGAACCTTTGGCAGGGCAACTGGTCTGAAGCTGCGAAGTACTATCACAAAATGATGAATTACAGCTTGGTTCTTTATCCTGCGGCTAACTCTGAAAATTACTACAATACCTATACGCTCGGAAATAACCCTACTCGCATTGACAATGGTAACTGGATAAGTATTTTTACAGCCGCCTACGCCGAGCGTTATTCGAATTATGAGATTATCTGGCATCTGCCGTTTGATAAGAAATTCAGTCCTAGTAATCCATTGGTTAAGCTGTACAGCTCAGGAGATAATTACAAGGTTAAGCCCTCTGCTCTTGCTATATCGAAGTGGAAAGAGCAAACCCGGAACGACGGTACCCCTTATGATACCTACCGGGGTGAAGGTTACAGCTACAGAATGATGGGCGGAAACGCTTTGATTTATAAGCTGGTGCCAAACTACAGTCAGTCTAATCCATTTGAAACCGACGGTAAGTGGGTATTATACCGCGCCTCCATGCTGCACCTCCGGATGGCTGAGACTGCTAACCGGGATGGCCGTGATAAGTTAGCTTACGCTTTAATGAATGTGGGGCTGCGGGCGACCTATTCTCCGCGGAGTGTGCCGGGTAACGTAACCAACATTATGCAGAGTTTTGACGAAAACCCTTCTTACTACTTTGACGCGCGGTTTGGTAATTCGCCGACATTCAGAGCGCAATTTGCCTATAACCAGGGGGTGCGGGGAAGGGTTTCCCTTAGCGCGGTAACGGTAGACTCGACGCGCTATTTCGATATGAGTGTTCCGGGCAGTGAGACTAAGGCTGTTGTTGACAGGAAGGGGCTTACCCTGGAGATGGAGAACCTGATCATCAATGAAGCAGGGCTTGAACTCGCTTTTGAGGGTAACCGCTGGCAGGACTTGTTGAGAGTAGCGCTCCGCCGCGAGAAAGAGAGCCCGGGAACAGGAAAGTCTTTTCTTTACAACAAGATCTCTGCAAAATTTACAGCTGCCGGACTTCCCGTTCCGGCTGGGGTATCTAAGCTGGCCACTGATGTAAATAGCTGGTACCTTCCATTTAGATGGAAATAGAGAATTTTGTCATATGTATAAATAAAAAAACCGCTCTTTGAGCGGTTTTTTTATTTATAAGAAGTTCTTAACCTTGATAAGCAGCTTGCCTCAAATAATGGTCGGCTATTACCAGTGCCGCCATCGCCTCTACAATAGCTACAGCTCTTGGTACGACACAAGGGTCATGACGGCCCTTGCCTTTAATTTCAGCCGCGTTCCCCTCTTTGTCTATCGTCTGCTGATTATGCATGATAGTCGCCACGGGCTTAAATGCCACTCTGAAAGTGATATCCATGCCATTGGAAATACCTCCCTGAATTCCTCCGGAGAAGTTGGTCGTCGTGCTGACACCAGCGCTTTCTGAAGAGTGGAAAATATCGTTATGCTCAGATCCGCGCATCTCAGAACCTGAAAACCCTGAACCATATTCAAAGCCATGAACAGCATTGATACTCAGCATTGCTTTTCCAAGATCTGCATGCAGCTTGTCAAATACAGGTTCTCCGATTCCCGCAGGGCAATTCCTGATGATACAGGAAACTTTTCCTCCTACAGTATCGCCTTCCTTGCGTACGCCGTCGATCATTTCGATCATTTCGTTGGCTGTAGCAGGGTCCGCGCAACGAACAATATTGCTTTCCCTGATTTTAAGCAGTGCCGCCAGATCTTCTGAAGGTAGGTTAGGAGCATCAATCTTCCCTGCAGAAGAAACATGAGCGAATATCTCAATTCCCTTTTGCTTCAGAAACAGTTTAGCCACCGCGCCCGCAGCAACGCGGGCTGCAGTCTCCCTTGCAGAAGAGCGGCCGCCTCCGCGATAATCGCGAATGCCATACTTTTGCTGATAAGTATAATCAGCATGAGAAGGGCGGAAGATATCCTTGTTATGGTCGTAGTCCTTCGAACGTTGGTCTTCGTTGGGGATCAGTAGCGCCAGGGAGGTCCCTGTACTCTTTCCTTCAAACACGCCCGATAGGATGCTGGCGGTATCACTTTCTTTCCTTTGCGTAGTGATCTTTGATTGGCCGGGGCGCCTTTTATCAAGCTCTCCCTGAATAAACTCCAGATCGATATCTATATTCGGCGGGCATCCATCAATGATGACACCAATAGCCTTGCCATGAGATTCTCCAAATGTACTGATACGGAAAAGTTCTCCGAATGTATTTCCTGCCATGATTTAAGTATTGATAGTGAAGCCTGCTTTCTGTAGGTCATCCCAGAAGGAAGGATAAGATTTAACAACCACTCCCGGTTCCTCGATCTCCAGTTGTTCAACCTTCAAGGCCAGAGGCGCAAAGGCCATCGCCATACGGTGATCCTCATACGTTGCTATCGTAACCTGCTGAGGGAAATGAAGATCTGCGCAATCCAGATGGTACAGCTCGCCATCTTCTTTCAACAAGACACCGATCTTTGCAAGCTCATTCTGAAGCGCTTTGATACGGTCCGTCTCCTTAATCTTCAATGTTTCAAGTCCGGTGAATGTGGCATTATGCCCTAAGGCTGCGCTGACCACGATAACGGTCTGAGCCAGATCAGGACAATCTTTCAGATCAAAGAAAGTTCCCTTAGGAGCAGCACCTGTTTTAACCAGTTCGAGACCATTCTCAGTGAATGAAGATGCGATACCAAAATGCTCCATGATCTCCGTGATCCGGCTATCGCCCTGTAAGCTCTTAGCCTTTAAAAAAGGAAGCACAATCTTCGCCTGATCTGAAAGCGCGGCAATAGCATACCAGTAAGATGCGGCACTCCAATCTGGCTCAACAGTAATCTGTGAGTCCTGGAAAGGCTGATTTTGAATAGAGATCAAAGAGCCGTTCCATTGGTAGGTAATGCCCGCTTCTTCCATCATCGCCAGCGTCATTTCCACGTATGGTCTTGAGGTCAGCTCACCTTCGATATGAAGCTCGAGGCCCTTTTCAAGAAAAGGAGCGACCAGCAATAAGGCCGTGATGTATTGTGAACTCACGTTGCCGCGGATGCTCACCTGGTTTGTTGCCTGTTTAAAGTCCTTGCTGAACCGTAGGGGAGGGTAACCTTCTACACCCGCGTACTCAATTTGAGCCCCCAGTTGCTGCAGTGCATCTGTCAGGATCCCAATAGGGCGCTGCTTCATCCTTTCGGTGCCGGTAAGTACGGCCGCCGTTCCTGTTACAGGAAGGTAAGCAGTAAGAAAGCGCATCGCTGTACCCGCAGGACCAATGTTTGCGGTGAGTTCATTATCCACCTTCAGTAAGCTTCCGCTCCCGAAAGTCGCATTGTCTTCCTGGTTTTCCAGTCCACGCAGTATGCCGTTCAGGATCACCGTATCATCAGCAGAGGAAAGGTTGTTCACCACAACCTTCCCCTTGCTAAGTGCATTTAATATCAGTGCTCTGTTACTTTCGCTCTTCGATCCTGTTAGTTGAATCGTGCAGGACGTTTCAGTCCCCGGCTTCGAAAGGATTAAAGAAGTATGCGGCATATTAGTCAACTACTTTAGTAACGTTCATGATTTCAGTCTGCTTCTTGATAGACTCAGCATGGATCAGTTCCAGGAACTTAGTAGTAAAGTCAGCATCCAGTTTCAGTGCCTTGCCAAATTCAGCACGTTTGTTGATGATTTCATCCCAGCGGTTCAGCTGAAGGATGGTCATGTCGTTATCTCTTTTATATTCACCAATCTTTTCAACGATTCCCATTCTCTCAGCAATCTTTTGAATCAAGAGGTCGTCAATTTTGTCAATCTGTTTACGCAACTCAGCCAGTTTATCAGAAACACCTTTGTCCTTAGGCTCAGGCTGACGAACAGTAAGATTATCGATCAAATCAGACAAAGCAGCAGGAGTAAGTTGCTGTTTCGCATCTGTCCACGCTACAGAAGGGTCAATGTGCGACTCGATCATCACACCGTTCATTTCCAGGTCAAGTGCCTTCTGAGAGATGTAAGGAATAAGCTCACGGTTACCACAGATATGGCTAGGATCGCAGATGATAGGCAATTCCGGACAAAGTGTTTTAAGCTGGATAGAAAGCTCCCACATTGGCTCGTTACGGAAAGCAGACTTCTCGTATGAAGAAAACCCGCGAGAGATAGCAGCAAGCTTAGTGATACCAGCCTGGTTGATACGCTCAAGAGCTCCAATCCACAAAGAAAGATCAGGATTAACCGGGTTCTTAATCATCACCGGGATATCAGTACCGCGAAGAGCGTCAGCAATCTCCTGAACAGTGAACGGATTAGCAGTAGAACGAGCACCGATCCACAGGATATCAACACCAGCAGCAAGAGCCTCTTCCACGTGTTTCGCGTTGGCAACTTCCACAGTGATAGGCAAGCCAGTCTCTTTCTTAGCGCGGTTTAACCATTCAAGGCCGATGCTTCCAATACCTTCAAACTCACCCGGACGAGTACGGGGCTTCCAGATACCGGCACGAAGTGCAGAGATCTTTCCTGTTTTAGCCAGTAGGTGTGCGGTAGCAACAAGTTGCTCCTCTGTTTCAGCACTGCAAGGACCTGCAATTACAAGAGGTTGATGTTTTGTAGGTAACCAGTTTTCCAGTGGTTCTATGTTAAAGTTCAGTTTCATCGTATTGTTATTTGATATGTTGTTGAGTTAATTACTAGACGTGGTCATTTTTGAGGTATTCCCCCATGAGAGTAAAGTTGATGGTGTATCTCAGCACCTTGTTGATCGCCTCGGTATATTGAGCATGATCATTCCATTCAATGTCGACATAGAAGTTATATTCATGTCGCTTGCCCAGAACAGGCATTGACTGGATCTTGCTCATGTTCACATCGTGTTCAGCAAAGATATTCAGCACCTTGGCTAATGATCCAACCTCGTCGGTCGTTTCAAACGATAAAGAAGCCTTGTTCGCATTCGGAATATCCTCTTCTTTATGTTCCGCCAGGATCAGAAAGCGCGTGTAGTTCTTCTTGTTAGATTCTATTCTGCGCTCCAGGATCTCCAGTCCGTACAGTTTGGCAGCCAATTGATTCGCAATGGCAACCGTATCAGTGAGCTGCTCGTCGCGGATACGCTTTGCACAAGCCGCCGTATCTGAGCTCTCTTTAACATTCAGGTGCGGATATTCATCAATAAAATCAATGCACTGACGAATTGCGATAGGATGCGACTCCACATTCTTCACCTGTTCAAACTTCACACCGGGCAGAGCCAGGAGGTGCAGCTGAATAGGAAGATAAACTTCGCCGAGGATACACAGGTGATAGTCGCGCAATAAGGTGTAGTTTGGCAGCAGACTACCTGCAATAGAGTTCTCAATGGCCATGACCACATAATCAGCCTCTTTGTTCTTTAAGACATCGCAGGTCTTTTTAAATGAGCTGCACTCAACCGTTTCGATATCTTCTCCGAAGAATTTAAAAGCGGCCTCCTCGTGAAACGAAGCCTTTATTCCCTGTATTGCTACTCTCTTTTTTTTCATCAAAATACACGTTGTCTCTTAATGGCGATGAAGTTCTCATGTTCATGTTTTTCGCTGCTTTTGAAGAGCATGCCCATGATCGATTCATGTCAAAAAAAAAGTCCCGGCGTTCGGCCGGGACTCTATATAGTTCTTTATCTCAAAACATATTCGTCCCGCCTCTTACTGATAGTAGTAAAAGTAACCGAACAGATATGTGTTGTTGTTTTGCATCGTTGCTTTGTTATTCCAAATATACAGTTATAAATCAAAACGTCAAGAACTAATAGAAAATTTTAGCTTTCAAAACCTGCATAAAAATTCAGGGCCTCAACAATTTGCTCAGCTGTCAGATAGATGTTAAAGTCGCATTGCCCGATTTCAGACGGTAAAGCAAAACCTATATTGCCATTCACGTTCTTTTTGTCATTCTGCATAAATTCCAGAATATCTCCGTAAGAATCCCCTTTAAGGTGGTAATCCGGGAATACAGAACGTATATAAGATACGATCTCCTGCAGCTCCTCCTCCGGAAGGTTATTATGGCGGAACGCCAGATACGCCTCACAGATCATTCCGAGTGCGATAGCTTCACCATGTAGAAGAGCCCGTTTATCGTTTTTCAACGAGTAAGTCTCTACCGCGTGACCGATCGTATGTCCGAAATTCAAGGTTTTGCGAATGCTCTTCTCGAAGGGGTCAGTAGTGACAACGAAGTTTTTAATCTCCACAGAATGGTAGATGATTTCCTGATCTAAGTCAAGCGGATTGATCTCCTTTAATTTCTGAAAATAATCCTTATCCGCAATGATTCCGTGTTTTACAATTTCTGCAAAGCCGGAAATAATCTGCCGCTCATCAAGCGTCTTCAAGAATCTCGACGATATAAAAACCGCTTTAGGCTGTGTGAACGTACCGATGATATTTTTGATGCTCCCCAGGTCAATACCCGTTTTACCACCGACAGAAGCATCTACCTGCGACAGGAGGGTAGTAGGAACCTGTACAAAGTCAATCCCCCTCTTAAAGGTAGAAGCAGCGAATCCGCCCATATCCGTAATCACGCCACCTCCCAGATTGATCAGCAGACTATTGCGGTCTGCACCAAAGTCCAGGAGCATTTGCCAGACACCTATGCAGTAATCAATATTCTTATTTTCTTCACCAGGATCAACCTCGATGATGTCATAATCCTTCAGTGAAGGGAGCAGCTCACCGATCAGCGGCATGCAATGCTCAGATGTATTCAGGTCAGTCAGGAAGAACACTTTTGAATACTCGGAATTATCGAGGAAATCTTTCAGATCTTTTAGTTCATCATCAAAGAAAACCTCGTATCCGTTGCTTTGTATAGGAGTCATATTATTTCACTAAAATAGTATTGCCGTTAAACTCTACAGTATCGCCACGCTTCACTTTCAAGCGCTTCCTGTAGTCGACAACACCGTTGTATTTTACCAGACCATCCACTACAACAATCTGCGCCTCACCACCTGTTTGCACAACGTTGGTCGCCTTAAGTAATTGAATCAGGGGTATAAATTCACCCTCAAGTTCGAATTCTATCATATAACAAAGTTAAAAAGATTCTTTTCCCAGTTCCGTTAATAAGCATTAATTTTGAGCCCATGATCACTTCGTCTGATAATTCTTTCAAGACAAATAACGAACTCCCGGATTTTAGTAATACTCAGATAGCATTTAAGAGCAAGTCAGACAGTGACTTGAATAAGTCTTATTGGCTGTTTAAGGCGATGAGCAGCGCGGCCCTGACCAAGATGGGCTCTAAGGCGCTCACTTCCTTGCTGCGCTCCGGCTTGCCGATAGTTCCGCTGATCAAGAAGACCATCTTCGCTCAGTTTTGCGGAGGCGAGTCCATGCAAGAGTGCGAACCGACTATCCGGGACCTGCATGCAAACGGAGTAGGCACTATACTCGACTACTCAGTCGAAGGAGAGCAACAGGAGAGGAGCTTTGCAGCCACTGTCGAAGAAATCCTGGCCATCATCCGTAAAGCAAAAGACGATTCACGCATTCCCCTGGCAGTTTTTAAGCCAACAGGACTAGGTCGATATGCACTTTATGCCAAGGTAACAGCCGGCCAGTCGCTGAGCGTAGCCGAACAGGCTGAATACTTCAAGGTAAAAGCAAGGTTTAACCAGATCTGCAAGCTTGCACACGATCTGGAAGTGCCGGTGATGATCGACGCAGAAGAATCCTGGCTTCAGGGAGCTATCGACGATATCGCCTTAGATATGATGCGGATGTACAATCGCGATAAAACGTTTGTGTATAATACCTATCAGCTTTATCGCTCCGACAAACTTGCCTCCCTGAAAGCAGACATTTATCTGGCTGCGACAGATGAGTTCAAGCTGGGCGCTAAGCTGGTTAGAGGTGCATACATGGAAAAAGAGCGGGAGAGAGCAGCTCAGCAGGGCTATCCTTCGCCGATTCACAAAGACAAAGCAGCAACCGATGCCGACTTCAATGAGGCGCTCCGGTTCTGTATGGAGCATCTTAGCAACGTATCGTTTGTAGCCGGAACTCATAATGAAGAGAGTTGCTCACTGTTAGTGGAGCAGATGCAGCAGAGCCGTACCGAGCATAGCAACCCGGCGGTCTACTTTGCACAACTTCTCGGCATGAGCGATCATCTGAGCAACAATCTCGCGCATTGCGGCTATAACGTAACGAAGTATGTTCCCTATGGACCTGTTAAAGCAGTTCTGCCCTACCTGTTTCGCAGGGCAGAAGAAAATACTTCTATCGCTGGTCAGACAGGAAGGGAGCTCAGCTTGATAAAAACAGAGAAGGCGAGACGCAAGGCGTCTTAGCCCGGAGTGTTCAGCTTCTTCAGCAATTCTTCAGAAAGGTCGTCAGAATAAACGCCATAACCGTTTACGAACACGCCTTTTACGTGATATTTCTCTGATTCAATTCCGTAGACAATAGAATTATCTGCGGGATCAGTAGGACCTTCAAACCGGTGGAATTCAGCTATGCTGAAATCATCGGGGTTTAAGGTAATATTATGTTCGCTATTATGGAGCACGCCATTTGCAAGGTTAAAGTCAAGGGTAAAACCTCGTTTTTTTAAGTCGTTGAGCGCATCGACCATAGTTTGATAGTTTTCCATAGTCTTTCAACACTCGCAAATCGCATTTTGTTTACTGTTTTAGGAGCCCCGAGCGGTAGAGGAACTTCTCGAGCGAGTCGTCAGCAGTCATCAAATGAGTATGTAACCCGAGCTCTTTCGCGGTTTTCAGGTGCTGTGGGCTGTCGTCGATGAATAGTGTTTCCTCAATCTTCAGGTTGTTTTCTTTCAGCAGCAATTCAAATATCTCTTTGTTAGGCTTTCTTATCTTCACCAGATGGGAGTAGTACACCTTCTCGAAGAACTGATGATTTGAATCCACCTGATGCTCCCTTTTCAGGTAGTCATGAATAAAGCCAAGGTGAATCTCATTGATGTTGCTCAGAAGGAAGGTGCGGTACTGTGCCTTAGCTTTCAGCAGAAGTTCATGATTAACAGGAGGAACACCGATGAGGAGGCTAGTCCAGGCCTTATCAATCTGCTCGTCAGTAAGCTGCGGTTTACTGGTGATTTCTCTGATGCCATCTCTGAATTCAGCTGCAGATATACTGCCTGTTTCGAACTTGTCAAATAAGGAGTGATGGCCTGCATGAGCGAAGAATGTCTCCACGTTCTGGATACCTAAATCGGTAAATGAATTTTGTGTTTTCAGGAAGTCAATGAGAAAGATGACGTTACCGTAGTCGAAGATAATATTTTTGATGTTTTGCATATCTGCGCTTGAGATTTTAAATGCAAAAATGTACATTTGCCATCGCAAACAGAAAAGTTTGTTAACCGCGCCTATAGCTCAGTCGGTTAGAGTAGAAGACTCATAATCTTTTGGTCCCTGGTTCGAGCCCAGGTGGGCGCACAAGCAAAAAAAGCTTAATCTGCTGATTAAGCTTTTTTTATGCCCTCTATTAGCGTTTAAAGCTTGGTTTGGTGTGTTTCAATGAACAGTACGTTCGTTTTACAATAGTTGTTAATTCGTTCTAATTTACAAGATATTCGACTTGTTTTAGTGTTAAGTGACGCATTCTGACATTTGTCACCTTATAGTTTGCTGCTTATAGCAACACTTCATCAGCGAAACTGCAATACCCTTCATAGGTAATTATCAGATGATCACTACAGAGATGTCTAAGAGCTTACCTCCTTCTACTATTTTCTTGTCAGTTGTAGATCTACCTGTGATGGCTTTAAGTTGGTCGGTACGATAGTTGAATCTATCCAGTTCGCCATCGTTTATCCTCCTTTCCTGAACGACACCCGCTGCCGGGACTTTAAATCCCCCGAGTCTTCAACATGATCCGGTTGCTTCTTCTTCACCGTTGCTTCTGCCCCTATCCTCCGTTCCAGATTACGCAACATCTGATTACCTTCATAGCACATCGTATAAAAAGAGGCCCCTCGTTGCAGCTGCGCCCCGCTGAGTTCCATATTCACCGGCCCTGCGGGGTACTCTCCAGGTTCCTCTGCCGCATAGGCCGCGATCAGCGCACAGGGGCTAAAGTTCTTACTGTTCAGCAGCACGTATCCTTCTTCCATCCGTGTTTCGCTGTAAGCAAGGAGTGAGACGCTGAGCATCAGGAGCTGATCGGCTTCAGGTTGAGCCTCAAACCGGATCTCCTGCGCTTCCACTTGCGCGTATTTTTGCACTTCCACGTCTCTCACTTCGAGAAATTCGTAGTACTCCTGTCGAAAATTAAAGCCGATCAGGCTAAAACGGATCCGGTACTTGCTAGCTGATTTTCTGATGCCCGGGGGTACCCGGATGTCCGTCTTGGAATCAAACGCTCCCATAAACACACGGATCTTCCCTTGTTCATCACGCTCTACC